>VBEO01000002.1 GCA_005881825.1 Chloroflexota bacterium
TCGGCCTCCAGGCGATAGTCGCCCTCCGCGACCAGGGGCAGGCTGAGCGCGGTCGCCTGCAGCGCCGGCTCGGTGCACGTGGGCAAGGCGCAGGCGACCTCGCCCGAGTACGACTTCCGGCGCACGGCGTCGCGCAGGACCGTGATACCCGACCGCTCTGGACGGCTCCGCCGGCGGCCGACCCACCAGCGGATCCAGGCCGGACCTGAGGCAGCCGGATCGTCGTTTACCACCACCAGCCGGACCAGCACCGGAGTACCGGGCTGATAGCCGAAGCCGAACGGCGAGAGCGGCGTAAAGCCGCCGGGATCGGCGATCAGGCGGAGCGGGGCCATCGCCTCCCGAAGGCGCTGGTAGGCCAGGCGCGGCCGTCGAGCCGCGTCCAGCATCCCGAAGCCGATGCCCGGGAACGGGTCGACCAGGTGGTAGACCAGCGCGCCCCAGCAGTGCTCGAACTTGCGGCGCCGGAACTCGTCGGTGGCGTAGCCGACCAGGAAGGCCTGGTACGCCTCGGAGGCCTCGGTCATCTCCTCCAGCGAGCCGAACTGCGAGGGCAGGCCGGCGCCGTGGGTCGCCCAGGCTGCCGCCTGAAAGCCGGCGTACAGCCAGGCCGGCTCGGCGTCCGCGACCGGCCAGCGAAGGCCCAGCTCCTCCCACACGGGCGAACCGGCGGGCGGCAGCGCCTGGGCGCCGAACTCCGAAGCGAAGTGCGGCTCGGCCTCGTGCAGCGCCTCCCACCCAGAGCCCCGCCAGCCGGCATAGAGGTGCGCGTCAGTGTCGCCGGAGCCGGCCAGGGCCCGGCGCGAGGGATCGATCTCTTCAAAGAGGGCTTTGGCCTCGTGGTCGACCGTGTGGTTCTGGCGCACGGTGTGGACGTCGGCGAGGTCGGCGCCGGCGCTGGTCCAGGGCGGATCGTCGTGCGCCACCCAGGCGACGACGCTGGGCCGGTTGCCCAACAGCTCGGCTGCCTCCACCACCTGGGCGCGCACCGCCTCCTCGAAGAAGCGCGCGTCCTCGGCCGGCGCGTGGTAGGCGTAGGCCAGGGTCAGGGGCAGGTCGGCGATCACCAGCATCCCGGCCGAGTCGGCCTCGCGGTAGAACTCCTCGGGCAGCACGTGCGCGTGCACGCGGAGCGCGTCCAGGTTGGCCTCGCGCGCCAGCCCGATGTCCTCGCGGAAGCGCTCTGCCGAGAGCTGGTCGAGCCGGAAGGAGGGCATGTAGTTGGCCCCGCGCAGGAACATCGGGCGACCGTTCAGACGCACCGACCAGCCGTCGTGGGCCGCGCGCAGGTCGACGTCGCGGAAGCCGAAACTGTCCTTGACCACCACCGAGTCACGACCGCCAACCGTGACCGCCGCCTCCACCGCGTAGAGCTCGGCCGGCCCGAAGCGCCAGGGCGACCAGCGCCTGGCGTGGGGCACCGAGACAGTCATGCTCACCGTCTGCTCCAGGCCGCCGCCGACGCGGTACTCGCGCCGGAGCCGGACCGGCTCGGCGCCGGCGCCGCTGACAGCCACGGCCACTTCGCCCTGCATCTCGCGGCCGTCGAGGTTGCGCAACCGGGCGGTCACCTCCAGGCGGCCGACGTCGGCCTCCAGCCGCGGCCGCAGCCGCAGCCAGTCGACGACCACGCCGTCGACGAACTCGAGCTCCACCGGGCGCCAGAGCCCCAGCGGCACCTCCCACCGGTAGGGCTCGGGCAGGCTGAAAAAGGCGCCGGCGGGATAGGGCCGGGCGTCGCCGTCCCCGAACCAGCCCAAGAGGTGGCGCTTGGCGGCGAGGTCGGTCTCGACTGGCGATTCACAGCAGACGACCAGCGTGTTCTCCGGCTTCAGGTAGGGCGTGAGGTCGAAGCCGAAGGGTGCGAAATAGCCATAGTGCGAGCCCAGTAGCCGGCCGTTGAGCCAGACGTTGGCGGCCAGGAAGGCGCCGCCGAAGCGGAGCAGGATGCGGCCGGCATAGTCGGGCCGAGAGAAGCGGGTGCGGTACCAGATCGCGCTGCGCTCGGCCACCGCCGCCTGCTGGGCGGGCACCTCGACGTGCTGCCAGCGGCCGGAGCGACCGCTGTGCAGGCCCTCGGCCTCCCCCTCGCCCAGCGGCATCCAGCAGCATTCCCAGCCGCTCAGCGCGCGCCCGCCATCGGGCGCCTGCGGGTGCGGCAGGAAGAGGGAGTCGTTCATGACACGTAGGCTCCGTCGGCTGTTTGGCAGAAGAGCACGGGGCGCCCCACGGCGGACTCGAGCCCGCCCTCCCGGCCGGCCTCGACCAGCGCCAGCACGCTGCCTCCGAAGCCGGCGCCCATGATGCGGGCGCCCAGGCAGCCGCGATGTGCGGAGGCTCGCTCCACCAGCGCGTCGATCTCAGGCGTGGAGACTTCGAAATCGTCGCGCAGGCTGGCGTGGGACTCCTCCAGGAGGCGGCCGAGCGCAGGCAGGTCGCCGCGCTCCAGCGCGGCCACGAAAGCGTCGACACGCCGCAGCTCACTCTCCACGTGGCGGATCCGTTTGGGCAGCCCGGACTCGGCTTCCCGGCGCCTGGAGTTGTAGGGCGTATCGGCCAGGTCGCGCTGCACTCCGGATTCGATGACCGCGATCAGCACCGTCGGGGGGAAAGGGACATACCTGTACTCCAGGGTGCCGCAGTCCAGCAGCAGGGCGTGGCCGGCGCGGCCCAGCGCCGCCGCGAACTGGTCCATGACCCCGACCAGCACGCCGCGGGCGGCCTGCTCCGCGGCCTGGCAGGCCAGCGCGGCTGCGACGCCGCTGAGCTCGGGCCGCAGGCCGGCCGCCACCGAGACCAGCAGCGCCGCCGAGGAGCTGACGCCGGCGCTCGGCGGCACCGACGATTCGATCCGCACCCGCTGCGGCGGCGCGTCGAGCCGTTCGCCCACGGCCCGCACGAAGCGCAGGCCGTCGGGCACCGGGCTGATCACCTCCCACTCTGCCGCCGGTGCACCTGTCGAGGTCGTGAAGCGGTCGATGGCGCACGGCAGCACCTTGCCGCCGAGGTAGTCGACGTGCTCCCCGATCAGGTTGACGCGCCCGGGTGCTCGTCCCGTCCAGGTGCCGTCAGGCTTCACGCAGCTGCTTGGCGGTCTCCTCCGCCCGGACGTCGAGGATGAAGGCGCCGGCGCCGATCTCTGAGCCGGCCAGCATCTTGAGCTTGTCGGCCGAGCGGTTGGGGGGGTAGAGCTCGACGTGGAAGTGGTGATAGCGATGGCCGCGGCCGGGCGGGCGCGCGTGCATGGCCATCACGTAGGCCAGCGGCTTGTGGAAGAGACGGTCGTAGCGCTGGAGCAGGTTCTTGAGCACGGCCGCGAAGCCCCAGGCCTCGGCGTCGTCGAGGTCGAGCAGCGAGCCCAGGTGGCGGTGTGGAGCGACGTGGACCTCGTAGGGCCAGCGCGCGAAATAGGGGACGAAGGCCACCCAGCCCGCCTCCTCGACCACGCGCCGGACGCCGATCTCCCCGGCCAGCACGTCGCAGTACAGACAGCGCCCGGTCTTGCGCTGGTGTGCTCGCCCGGTCGCCAGCTCGGTCTCGATGATGGGCGGGACGAAGGGATAGGCGTAGATCTGGCCATGCGGGTGGCTGAGGGTGACCCCGATCTCCTCGCCCCGGTTCTCGAAGACGAAGACGTAGCGCACGCCCTCCAGCCTGGAAAGGTCGCGCACGCGGTCCTGCCAGACCTCGACCAGGTCGCGCACCTGCTGCAGCGGCTGCGCGCCCAGCGAAGAGTCGTGGTCGGCGGTGTAGCAGACCACCTCGCACCTTCCCTGCTCGCCGGTGTAGCTGGGGAAGCGGTTCTCGAAAACCGCGATGTGGTAGTCGGGCAGCGGGATCTCGGTGGGCGGCCGGCCGGGCCGGGTGGGACACAGCGGACAGTGGGCGGCGTCCGGGTGGTAGGTGCGCTCCTGGCGCCAGGGCGCCACCGTCACCCACTGCCCCAGGAGGGGGTGCCAGCGCAGCTCGCTCAAGTGCCGAGCGCCTTCTCCACGGCCTCGTCGGGGGTGGCCACCGTCTCCAGTCCCTCGACGCGCCAGGTGTCGAGACCGAGGACGCGGCGGCCGAGGCGGCGGGCAAAGGCGATCTCGCTGAGCGTGCCCCAGCCCTGGCCGATGGCGATCACAGCGTCGGCGGCCGTGACGATCAGGACGTTGCGCGCCTGGCCGAGGCCGGTGGCCAGGGCGACCGTGAGGTAGGGGTTGGCGCCCTCCCGCGATTCCCCCGGCAACAACCCGACCACCAGGCCGCCGGCGCCGGTGGCGCCTTTGCTGGCGGCCTCGGTGACTCCGCCCAGGCCACCGCACACGACCACCGCGCCGCGCTCGGCCAGCAGACGCCCGACAGCCTCCGCCAGGCGCAGCTGCTCGGCCCCCGCGGCCGAGGCTCCGCAGACTGCCACGTAGGTCGGCACGGTAGCCAGTAGACTAAGGCGGCAGGCGGGGCCGTCCCGCCGAGTCCACTGCCCGTGTGGCGAAGGAGGTGAGGCGCAAGTTGGATCACCCTAGTCGTGGAGCCAGCCGCCTCGTTTGCCCGCCGGGAGCTGTGGAGGGGTCGACCCTCTAGCAGGCTCTCGACAGATTCTCCTCTGGCTCCTGGAGTCGGAGGCGGAAGCTCCGCGAGCAACGGCCGTCCAGAGTGGACGGGGGACCGGGACCTTCGGGTCCCGGTCCTTTTCTTTCTCTATGGTTGGCCTGAAGTGCAGGACCTGGCCGAACTGATCAACGCGCACCCCGAAGGCTGGGTCAAGGAGATGGGCCTGCACCTCTCCAAGGCCACCGCCGAGGAGGTGCGCTGCGAGTGGGAGGTGGCGTCGAGAACAACACCTCCTTCGTGCGCGCGGTGCGCAGCGGCACCCGCCTGCACGCGGTGGCCACCCCTCTCACCCGCGGCCGCAAGTCGCAGCTCTGGGAGGGCCGCATCCTCGACGACCAGGAGCGCCTGATCGCGGTCGGCCGGGTCCGCCTGCTCTGTCTACCGGCCGACGACGCCCTGGCGGGCGAGGTGCCCCGGGTCCAGCGCTAGCTAGCGGCTGGAGCCCTGGATGTAGCCCAGGATGATCTCGTCGATGAGGCGCTCAACCGGCGCCAGATCGTCGGTGAAGACCTGCCCGTGGTAGTCCGACAGCCGTAGGTCTCCATGGGAGAGCGCGCTGGACGCCACCTCGTGCCAGAGTCCGTCCCCGCCGGTCGCCAGGTTGGCCTCCACGCCGCCCAGCGAAGTCGGCTCGGTGGTGCCGTAGAGCATGGTGTTGGTGAACGAGGGCACGTCCAGCATGTACACCTGGTCGAAGGTCGCCGCCATCGTGCTGCCCAGCGCCGCCACCAGCCGGTAGTCGGTGCGGGTGCGCCCGGCGTTGACCACCACCACCCCACCGGGCGCCAGGTGCTGGCGCGCCAGGTCGAAGAACTCCCGGGTCGTCAGGTGGAAGGGGATATACGGCTGTCGGTAAGCGTCCATCACGATCACGTCGTAGCGGTCGTCGGCGGGCCGGGTGGCCAGCCAGTAGCGGGCGTCCTGCACCGCCACGTGGGCGTGGGTCTGGTCGAGGTGGAAGTAGCGGCGGCCGGCCGCAACGACGTCGGGGTCGATCTCGACGCCCGTGATGTCGACCGCGTCGCCGAAGGCCGCGCGATCCTGGCGGGCGCTGGTGCCACCTGCCAGGCCCAGGATCAGCACCCGCCGCGGCACCTGTTCGGCGGCCGCCTGCGCCCGGAAGGCGGAAGCGATCACTACGTAATCCCAGGGCCCGCCGGTGGTCAGCGCGCCAGGGTCGTAGATGGAGTGGATGGCCTGGCCCTCGTTGAGCAGCAGCTGGGTCTGGGAGCCCACCTGGACGACCTGGATGTACTGGTAGGGCGATTCCTTCTCGTAGAGCAGCGTGCCCTGCTCGGGCGGCTTCACGGCCGGCGGCACGAAGACGCCGGCCAGCACCACCACCAGCGCCAGGGCCGCGTACCAGCGCCGGCGCGGCACCGGCCAGAGACCCAGCACCGAGGGCACGAGGAGCGCCAGGCTGAAGCCCACCAGCGTGGGCCGGGTGCCGTAGGTGGGAATGAACCAGAAGACCGGCAGGAAAGTGCCCAGGATGGAGCCGGCCGTGCTCAAGGCGTAGACGGCGCCGGCGGTGTTGCCGCCGGTCTGCACGTCGCGCAGCAGGAGGCGTATGGCAAACGGCGAGACACAGCCGAGCAGCACCACCGGCACCGCGAACAGGGCAAGCACCGCCAGCAGCGTGCCCAGGACCAACCCGGCGTCCAGCGTCTTGAAGCCCTGCTGCGACACCAGCAGGATCGGGTAGGAGAGCAGCGGGATGATGCCGATCCAGAGCCCGGCCCAGGCCGTCAGCTGGAAGAGCAGCTCGGGCCGGGGATGGCGGTCGGCCAGCCGCCCGCCCAGCACGTAGCCCGCGCTCAGGTAGACCAGCACGAGGCCGATCAGCACGCCCCAGACGTAGAGGCTGGTGCCGAAGTAAGGCGCCAGCAGGCGGGCGGCGCCGAACTCGACCGCCAGCGAGGCCATGCCGGAGACGAAGACCAACGGCAGCAGGATCTGCCTAGCCATTCGTCACCAGCACGATCTCGCGGCCCGTCACCGCCGGGTAGTTTGCGACCTGCTTGCGATCGGAGGCCGACAGGACGCGCAGGCCGCGGGAGCCAAGCGCATATAGGTAGCTGCCGTCGCGGCTGACCGCCACGGCCGTGGCGCTGAGGCTGCCCGGCCAGTAGATGGTCCCGCCGTCCGGCGACAGGCCCGGCCGGCCCTCCCCGCCGGACCCGTGGCCCTGGCCGGCGATCCGCGGCCCGTGATCGATGCGGAACCAGTCGCCCGAGGGATAGGCCAGCACCGATTCGTCGCGGTGCGCCGTCCGCAGGTCGAAAGCCGGCCCCGCGGGCAGGGTCAGGCTGGCGCCGGGCTGCGTGGTTGCCGAACAGGCGAAGACCACGCTCCCCTGCACCTCCGCCAGCGGCCCGTCCGGGCACTCCGAGGCCAGCGGGGTCAGGAGCCCGCTCTCGGGTGCGACCAGCGACCAGGAGCCTTCATAGCCCAGGACCGCGCCCGCGTCCAGGCGCCGCAGGTCGGCATCCTGCGGCACCCCTTCGCGCCAGATCTGGCGGCCGGATTGGAAGCCGAAGAGGCTGCCGTCGGCCCCCTTCACCACCAGCACGGTGCGGCCGCCGGCGAAGCTCGTGAGCCGCGGGGCCGGCACCAGCGCCGCCTGGAAAGGTCCGGCGCCGCGGATGCTGTCCAGGCGGTCCAGGCGCAGCGGCCGGGCGGCGCGAACCCGGTAGAGGTTGGAGTCGTCGCCGGCCAGGTAAGCCTCCTCCAGGTCGCCGCCGCTGCTCACCATCGCGTCGAAGGCTCCCGTGGGCAGCTCGCTGACCAGCGAGCCGTCGCTGGCTTCGTAGGCGGTCAGCGGGTGCTCGGGGCTGCTGACGAAGAGGAGCTCGCTGGGCGGTTTGCTCGGGCTGCCGGGCACGCCCTCGCAGGCCGCCACCAGCAATATCGCCACCGGCAGCGCCGCCAGACCGCGCACGGCGGCTACCTTAAATCCGGGGTCCTCGCCAAATCGCAGATTTGGTGGGGTGGGTTACTGCGGCGCCTCCTGGGCCCATGCCTTTCCAGCTTCGTCGAGCGGCAGCGGCAACCGCACCTTGACCTCGGCGATCAGGTCGCCGGCCGGACCCTTGGCCGTGTCCGGCATCC
>VBEO01000147.1 GCA_005881825.1 Chloroflexota bacterium
CTGGGCGGTCACCGGCAACGCTGAAGCGGACGGCGACCTGGGGACCGAGAACCACCTGTACGTGGTGGACAGCACCGGCGCGCGGCGCAAGCTCACGGACGGCCTCAACGTCTCGACGCCCGCCTGGTCACCTCGCGGTGACCTGATCGCTTTTTTGGCCGCGGTCAAGCCCGACGGCGGCCGCCACGAACGGGTCTGGGTGGTGACGCCAGACGGGGGATCGGAGCCGCGCTGCCTGACGTCCGGCTTCGACCAGAACGTGGGCGGCACCGCCATCACGGACATGCGCGGCGGCCACGGCACCCGGCTGGTCTGGAACGAGGCGGGGGACCGTCTCTACTTCCAGGCCGCGATTCCGGGCGGGTCGCAGATCTATTCGGTCGACCTCGAGGGCAATGTCCGCCCGGAGGTCGAGGGCGCGTTCCGGGCCGTCTTCGACTTCGACGTGCGCAAGGGCGTGATCGCCTTCATCGCCGGCACGCCCTGGTCGCCCGCCGATCTCTACGTGTGGCGCGACGGCGCCGAGACCCGCCTTTCGGACTTCAACCCCTGGCTGGCCGAGCGCGATCTGGCGATCCCCCAGAGCCACTCCTTCACCAGCACCGACGGGCTATCCATCGAGGGCTGGCTGCTGAAGCCGCCCGGATTCGAGGAGGGCCGCCGCTACCCGCTCGTGATGCAGGTCCACGGCGGGCCGCACGCGCAGTACGGATGGGCCTTCTTCCACGAGTTCCAGGTGCTGGCCGGGATGGGACTGCTGGTCTTCTACGTGAACCCGCGAGGGTCCGACGGGCGCGACGAAGCGTTCAAGCGCACGGTGGTCCGGGACTGGGGCGGCGCCGACTACCAGGACCTGATGGGAGCTCTGGACTCGCTGATCGCGAGCACAGAGTTCGTGGATCCGGATCGGCTGGGGATCGCAGGCGGCTCCTACGGCGGTTACATGACCAACTGGGCGATCGGCCAGACGCGGCGCTTCCGCGCCGCCGTGGCCATGCGGTCGATCTCCAACCTGGTCTCCGAGTACTCGCAGCACGACATCGTGCCCTGGGGCCGCAACGAGCTCGGACCGCCGCCCTGGCCCGACCCCGACGAGCTCTGGCGCCGCTCGCCGATCCGCTATGTGCAGGACATCACCACGCCCCTGCTCCTGACGCACGGGGAGATGGACCTGCGCTGCGCGATCTCGCAGGCCGAGGAGATGTTCGGGGCGCTCCGGCTGCTGGGGAAGGAGGTCGAGCTGGTGCGCTTCCCGGGGGAGTCGCACGACCTCTCGCGCGGCGGCCGCCCCGACCGCCGGGTGGAGCGGCTGGCGCGCATCGCCGGGTGGTTCGAGAAGCACCTGCTCGGCGGTCCTGCCGTGGGCACGGAGGCTCGGGAGCTGGAAACCGCCGGCACCGACTGAGGGGCGTCCCAAGGCCCAAGTGCCGGCACTTCAGGCCGCCCGCCGTTGCTTATGGCGCCTGGTGCCGGCACTTGAGCGTTCGCGGTGGGCGGCAGCCACGATGGCTACCACCTGCTCCGGGCTGCCGACCACGTCTGCGTACGTGAAGCGAAGAAGCTTCAGCCCGGCTTGAACCAGCGCGTTCTGACGGCGGTTGTCGGCAGCCAGGCTGTCCTTGTGGGTGCTGCCGTCGTACTCGATGGCGAGCCGTTGCTCCGGGTAATACAGGTCCACCCGACCTAAATGGTTGCCATGAGCATCGCGAATCTCGACCTGCGCCTCTGGGCGGGGCAGCCCGCTCTTGACCAGCAGAACGCGTAAGCAGCTCTCCATCGCGGATTCGGACTTGGGCTCGGCCAACGCCGCCGCGCGCCGTAGCCTCCCCGCCCACTTGGCGCGGAGATTTCTTGCCACGTAGCTGGCCAGCTGCTCTTCACTCATAAGCCTCCTGTGCAGAGCCATGTCGATCGCCATCACCGCCTCCACGAGGGATCGACGCTGTGCAAGGTCGGCCAGCGTTCGCAGCACGGACAGGGTCTTGAACCCGTGCCTCTGAACCACATCACCTGGGTGGAGGACGGCGCGCCGGAGCGCCATGCCGGCACGGCCGCTCACGCCGCCCCTCAATCTCACGGTGACCTCGATTGGGTCACACGGCGGCAGGTCAAGACCGTGCAGCCAGGCGGAAGTCCGCCCCGAGAAGGCGCCGTGTGCCGGCAGTCGCGCCGCGGCCGCCGCCAGCTGGTCCAAAGGTTTGGGTGCGACGTAGGGGCTGCCCAACTGCTTCCTCGGCACACGCACGGCGCCAGGATGGCCCAGCCGTAAGGCCGGGGCCAACCCTGCCCGTTAAGAGCGCCAAGTGCCGGCACTTGCCGTCACCAATGCCTCGCCGACGCCGCAAGTGCCGGCACTTGCCTCCCGGGGGCCGCCTCCTAGCGAGCGGTGGCCTCGAGCTGCTGCTTCAACTCCTTCTTCAGGATCTTGCCCGTAGGCCCCTTGGGTAGCGTTTCCACGAACTGCACGGAGCGCGGATATTTGTAGGCCGCGACGCGCTCCTTGGTCCACCCGATCAGCTCCTCCTCGGTCGCTGACTGGCCAGCCTTGAGCGACACCACCGCCTTCACCTCCTCGCCGAACTTCTCGTCCGGGACCCCGATCACGGCGGCCTCCTGGACGGCCGGGTGTGCGTAGAGCACCTCCTCGACCTCGCGCGGATACACGTTGAAGCCGCCCCGGATGATCAGCTCCTTCTTGCGGTCGACGATGAAGAAGTACCCCTCATCGTCGACGTACCCCATGTCGCCCGAGTGGAACCAGCCGCCCTTCATCACCTCTGCCGTGGCTTCGGGCTTCTTGTAATAGCCCTTCATCACGTTGTGGCCGCGGATCACGATCTCGCCCACGTTGTCTTTGCCCGCCGGCAATGGCCGGTCGCTCTCGTCGTGGATGCGCATCTCCACGCCCCAGATCGGCTTGCCGATGGAGAGGAACTTGCGCTCCTCCTGGGAGCGGTTAAAGCTCGCCGAGGGCGAGGTCTCCGAAAGCCCGTAGCCCTCTAGGATGGTGGCCCCGAACTTCTGCTCAAAGGCCTTCATGACCTCACCCGGCATCGCCGCGCCGCCCGAGACGCACATCCGCAAAGAGGACGTGTCGTAGTCGGCGGCAGAGGGGTGGTGCAGGAGCGCGAAGTACATGGTCGGCACGCCGGCGAAGATGGTGACCCGGTCGCGCTGGATCACCTCCAGCACCTTGTCCGCCTCGAAGCGCGGCACCATGGTGATGGTGCCGCCGGCGTAGATCGTGGTGTTCATCACGTTCGACTGCCCGAAGGAGTGGAACAGCGGCAGCACCGCCAGGCCGACGTCGTCGTCTTTGAACTCGACCAGCCGGTCGGCCCCCACCTGGCAGCACATGAAGAGGTTCAGGTGGGTCAGCTCGGCGCCCTTCGGCTTGCCGGTCGTCCCCGAGGTGTAGAGGATCACCGCCGTGTCGTCGGGGTCGGTTGGCACCATGTCGAAGGCGGGTGAGCCCTGCAGCAGCTCGGTGAACGGCCGCGTCCCCTCCGGTCGCGCCTCGGAGCCCGGCCGGTTGGCAACGTAGGTGGCGACGCCGGACAGCTGGGACACGCCCTCGACCGCCTCGGCCGCGAAGTCTTCCCAAGTGATCAGCACCCGCGCCTCGGAGTCGCCGACGTAGAAGGCAACCTCGGGCGCCTTGAGGAGCACGTTCATGGGGACCACCACCGCGCCGGCCTTGAGGATGCCGTAGTAGGCGATCACGAACTGGGGGACGTTGGGCAGCATCAGCCCCACGCGGTCCCCGCGCCGCACGCCCGCGGCGGTCAGCGAACCCGCCAGCTGGTTGGAGAGCGCGTCCACCGTCTGGTAGTCCAGGCGGAACTGGTCGAGGATCACGGCGACCTTCTCCGGCCGCGAGCGGGCCGACTCCCGCAGCATGGTGGCGAGGTTGAAGCTCATGAGCAGGAACAATAGGAGCACCCCACCCCGCTGCGCGGGGACCCCAGGTGGTTAGGAGGTAGCTGATGGCGCTGAAGGCGTTCTCCGACGAATGGGCCCAGGCCTACAAGGACGAGATCAACCGGAGCGAGGCGTACAAGAACGCCGGCAAGGGTTGGAAATGGACCGTCGGCCTGGTCGTGGAGGCCGAGCCGGACAAGAACTTCCCGGAAGCCCGGGGCATCTTCATGGACCTCTTCGACGGCACCGCCCGCGACATCAAGGTCGTCTCCGCGGACGAGGCGAAAGCCTGCAACTTCGCGATCACAGCCAGCTACTCGCGCTGGAAGGAGGTGGCGACGGAGAAGCTCGACGCCACCCGCGGCATGCTCCAGGGCAAGCTCAAGCTGAAGGGCGACCTGCCCACCATCGTCCGCTACACCAAGGCCGCGCAGGAGCTGACCAAGGCCACCACACGGGTGCCTGTCGAGTGGCCGGACGAGAACTGACTTGACCCGCCTGGCCGTGGTCGGCGGCGGCTTCATGGGCTCGCAGATCGCGACGCAGGCCGCGCTGCACGGCATTGAGGTCCGGCTTCAGGACGTCTCCGCCGAGCAGCTGGAAAAGTCGATGACGGCCAACCGCGGCCACATCCAGCGGAGAGTCGACAAGGGCCGCCTGACGCCGGCCGACCTGGAGGCCGCGCTGGCGCGCGTCCGCACCACCACCGACCTGGCCGAGGCCGTGCGCGACGCTGAGGTGGTGATCGAGGCCGTGGTCGAGGATCTCGACGTCAAGCGCCAGGTTTTCTCCGAGCTGGACGAGCTGGCGCCGCCGGAAGCGGTGCTGGCCAGCAACTCATCGACGATGGTGATCTCCAAGCTCGCCGGCGCCACCGGCCGGCCAGATCGCTGCGCCAACATGCACTTCTTCAGCCCGGTCCTGGTCATGGAGCTCTGCGAGGTGGTGATGGGCCCGCAGACCTCGGAGGCCACCGCCGAGCGCTGCCTGGCGCTGGTGCGCGAGATGGGCCGCACGCCGGTGCTCGTGCGCAAGGAGATCGACGGCTTCATCGTGAACCGCATCCTGCATGCCGCGACCCAGGAGGCCTACCGGCTGCTCGACGGCGGTGTGGCGGAGTTCCAGGACATCGACACCGCCGTCGAGAAGGGGCTCAACTGGCCGATGGGGCCATTCCGCCTGGGCGACTTCACCGGGCTCGACGTCACCTACAACGCCCGGCTGCACATCTACAGGACCACCGGCGACCCCAACTACAAGCCGAGCCCGCGGCTCCGGGAAAAGGTGGAGAAGGGCGAGCTGGGCCGGAAAACCGGCAAGGGCTGGTACGACTACTCCAGTTGATCAAGAAGCTGTCGCACATGGGCTTCGCGGTGAAGGACCTGGACGCCGCCGTGCGTCTGTACCACGACGTGTTCGGGCTCCGTCCGCTGCACCGCTGGCATGCCGCCGACGATGGCATGGAGGCGGTTTCCTTCCAGGTCGGCGACGTCGAGATCGAGCTCATGCAGCCCACCACCGAGGATTCGCCGATCGCCAGGTTCATCGCCAAGCGCGGCGAGGGCATACATCACGTCGCGTACAAGGTCGACGACGTGGGGGAGGCGCTGCACAAGGCCGCGGAGGCCGGTGTCGAGACCATCGACAAGCAGCCGCGCCGGGGCGGGGACGGCAAGACGCGGGTCGGCTTCCTGCATCCGAAGAGCACGATGGGTGTGCTCACCGAACTGGAACAGGATGTCGACCGAAGTCCTTAACGACAGCGGCTTGCCGCTGAAGCCGTTCTACACGCCCGCCGACGCGGGCCCGGCCGAGCCGCCGCCCGGGGAGTTTCCATTCACCCGCGGCCTGCGTAAGGACGGCTATCGGGGCCGGCTGTGGACCATGCGCCAGTACGCCGGTTTCGGCACCGCGGCTGAATCCAACCGCCGCTACAAGTACCTGCTGGAGCGCGGCCAGACAGGACTCTCGGTGGCGTTCGACCTGCCGACTCAGATCGGTTACGACTCGGATCACCCGATGGCCCGCGGCGAGGTGGGGAAGGTCGGGGTCGCCATCGACAGCCTGCGCGACATGGAGATCCTGCTCGAAGGCCTGCCCGTCGACCGGATCTCGACTTCGATGACCATCAACGCCACCGCCGGGCTGCTGCTGCTGCTCTACCAGCTAGTGGCTGAGAAGCAGGGGACGCCGCCTGACAAGATCACCGGCACCGTCCAGAACGACATCTTGAAGGAGTACGCGGCGCGGGGGACCTACATCTACCCGCCTGGGCCCTCCATGCGCCTCACCACCGACGTCTTCGCCTACTGCAGGGACGAGCTGCCGAACTGGAACACCATCTCCATCTCGGGCTACCACATCCGCGAAGCGGGAGCGACGGCCGCGCAGGAGATCGCCTTCACGCTCGCCGATGGCGTCGCCTATGTCGAGGCGGCCCTGGCCGCGGGCCTCAGGGTCGACGATTTCGCGCCGCGGCTCAGCTTCTTCTTCGCGTGCCACACCGACTTCTTCGAGGAGGTGGCCAAGTTCCGCACGGCGCGTCGGATGTGGGCGCAGATCATGCGCGACCGCTTCGGCGCCAAAGATCCGCGCAGCTGGACGCTGCGCTTCCACACCCAGACCGGCGGCGTCACGCTCACCGCGCAGCAGCCGCTCAACAACGTGGTGCGCACGGCGCTGGAAGCGATGAGCGCGGTGTTGGGCGGAACCCAGTCGCTGCACACCAACGGCTACGACGAAGCGCTGGGACTGCCGACGCAGGAGGCTGCGGAACTCGCGCTGCGGACGCAGCAGATCCTGGCCTTCGAGACGGGCGTCCCGGAGGTCGCCGACCCGTTGGGCGGGAGCTACTACGTCGAGAACCTGACCGATCGCCTGGAGGAGGAGGCGCAGCAGATCCTGGCCGAGATCGACGAGATGGGCGGCGCGGTGGACGTCATCGAGAAGGGGTGGATGCAGCGTCAGATCGCGGAATCCGCGTACCGCATGCAGTCGCGCATCGAGAGTGGCCAGCGCATCGTCGTGGGCGTGAACCGCTTTCAGGTGCAGGGCGACGGTGCGCTGGACATTCTCAAGCTAGATCCCCACGGACAGGACGAGCAGATCGCCGCCGTGCGCAAGGTGCGCGCCGAACGCGACCAGGCCGCGGTCGATGCCGCACTCCGTCGGCTCGAGGAGACCGCGCGCGGCGACGGCAACCTGATGTCCCCGCTCAAGGAAGCGCTGGCCGCCTACGCCACCATTGGCGAATGCTGCGACGTCATGCGTGGCGTCTTCGGCGAGTACGTGCCGCCGGACACTTCCCGCTGATGCCGCGTCGCGTCGATCCGCTCAACCGGCTGCGCGCGCTCAAGTACGAGGCCGGGCACGGTGACAAGGAGGCGTTCGAGCGGCAGCACGAAAAGGGCAAGCTCACCGCGCGCGAGCGCATCCAGCGCCTGGTCGACCGCAACTCGTTCGAAGAGCTGGACGTGTTCGCGCGTCATCGCTCGCGCAACTTCGGCCTGGACACGCGGCGCCCGGCGGGCGATGGCGTGGTCACCGGCATGGCGCGGATCGGCGGGCGCGACGTGATGCTGTTCAGCCATGACGCGGCCGTCTTCGGCGGCTCCCTGGGCGAGGTCTTCGCCGAGAAGGTCTGCAAGGTGATGGACCTTGCCTACCGCGATCGCATCCCCGTCATCGGCATCAACGACTCCGGCGGCGCGCGCATCCAGGAAGGTGTGGTTTCCCTAGCCGGTTACGCCGAGATCTTCTGGCGCAACGTGGAATCGAGCGGCGTCATCCCGCAGCTGTCGCTGGTCCTCGGACCCTGCACCGGCGGCGCCGTGTACTCGCCGGCCATGACCGACTTCACATTCATGGTGCACGGCGTCGGCTACATGTTCATCACCGGTCCCGAGGTCATCAAGGTGACCACCGGCGAGTCGGTGACCTTCGACTCGCTGGGCGGCGCCGAGGTGCACAACGTCAAGTCCGGCGTGGCGCACTTCCTGGCCGACACCGAGGACGAATGCTTCGACCAGACCAGGCGGCTGCTTTCCTTCCTGCCCCAGAGCTCGGCCGACCGCCCGCCCACGGTTGCGTCTACCGACGACCCGGACCGGCTCGCGCCCGAGCTGGCCAACCTGATACCCGACAGCCCCAAAGAGCCCTATGACATCAAGGACGCCATTCAGGCCGTCGTCGACCACGGCGAGTTCCTGGAGGTGCAGTCCTTCTATGCCATGAACCTGGTCGTCGGCTTCGCGCGCCTGGGCGGGCAGCCGGTGGGCGTGGTCGCCAACCAGCCCAAGGTGATGGCGGGCGCGCTGGACATCAACGCGTCGGTGAAGGGCGCGCGCTTCGTGCGCTTCTGCGACGCCTTCAACATCCCGCTGGTGGTGTTCGAAGACGTGCCCGGATTCCTACCCGGCACGGCGCAGGAGTATGGCGGCATCATCCGCCATGGGGCCAAGCTCCTGTACGCGTTCTGCGAGGCCACGGTGCCCAAGCTGACGGTGATCACGCGCAAGGCCTACGGCGGCGCCTACTGCGTCATGAACAGCAAGCACATCCGCGCCGACTTCAACGTGGCGTGGCCCACGGCGGAGGTCGCGGTGATGGGTCCAGAGGGTGCGGTCAACATCATCTTCCGGCGCGAGATCGAGTCAGCGAGTGACGCGGCCGCGCGGCGCCGAGAGCTGGTCGCCGACTACGTCGAGCAGTTCGCCAACCCCTTGGTGGCGGCGGAGCGCGGCTACGTCGATGACGTGATCGAGCCCGCGCACACGCGCCCGGCGCTGATCAAGGCGCTGCGGGTCGCCCTGCGCAAGAAGCGCCAGCGGGCGCCGCGCTGGCACGGCAACATCCCGCTCTAGGAGCCGGTGAGGGCGGGGCACGAGGGCGGGGCAAGAGGGCGGGGCAAGCCCCGCCCCTACTACTCGCCTAGCGCTTCCACCAAAGTTCGCTTGAAATCCAGCAGGCCCTCCTCCAGCGGTTTGCCGGCGGCCGTGAAGGCCGCGGCTCGGGCGTGGCCGCCGCCGCCAAAACGGCGTGCGATCAAAGAAACGTCGAGGTCGCGGGCGCGCAGCGAGACCGTGGCCCGGGCGGCGTTGACGATGGCGGTCGCCTCCACCCCCAGACCTTTCATGAGCGCGTCGGCGAGGTCGGACTGGTACTGCTCCGCGAAGCAGACGGCCCAGCGCCGCCCCCCGATCACGACCTGCTCAGCCTGGGCCACCCGGCGCTCGATGTAATCCTGCCGGCGCCGCGCCTCGACCTCCATCAAGAGCAGCTCGCCCTCGGTGAAATGGACCCGGGGATCGGACGCGAAGCGGCTGATGAAGCGCTCGTGCCCGACAAGGCCCAGCAGCGCGGCCAGCTGCGCCGAGCGGGGGTCGGAATGGCGCCAGAGGTCGTGATCCTCCACCAGCGCCGCGAACTCTGCCAGCTCCGGAGGGCGCCCCACGTGGTCGTAGAGCAGGCCGGTGCCCGAGCGCCCCAGGTCAACCGTGGCCCAGGGCTGGACGGCCAGCGCCACCGCCGACTTGTGATGGTCGAGCATGGTGAAGCTGCGGCCCCGCGCGAGGTGCCCCTCCACGACCGGCACCAGGTCCCAGCTGATCGAATGGTCGGCCAGCACGATGTCGTCGGCTTCGGGCAGGGCCGCGCTCACGGCCGCGTCCACCTCGCCGTTTTCGATCAGCCGGTAGGGCTCGCCCGTAGCAACTGACCAGACCACGGCGGCGCCGGCGCCATCCAGGTCGGTGTGGGTCAGCAGCAGTCGCTTCTTCAGGCCGCCTACCCTACCCGCTTGTGAAGCTGCTCGAGTACCAGGCCAAGGAGGTCCTCGCCAGCCTGGGGATCGAGATCCCGGCCGGCCGGGTGGCCCATACCCCCGAAGAGGCTGAGAGCGCCTGCCGCGAGCTGGGGCCGGTGGCTGTGAAGGCCCAGGTGCCGGTCGGCGGCCGCGGCAAAGCCGGCGGCATCGCGGTCGTGGAGACGCCGGAGGCTGCTCACGCCGCCGCCCAACGGATCATCGGCATGGACATCAAGGGGTTCAAGGTGCCGCTGGTCTACTGCGAGACCGCGCTCGAGATCGCGCGCGAGGTCTACCTCGGCTTCACGGTCGATCGCGACGCCCGGGCCAACATCCTGATGCTCTCGGCTCGCGGCGGCATGGACATCGAGCAGGTGGCCGAGGAAGCGCCCGAGGCCATCGCCCGCCTCTATCCCAATCCCTGGCGCGGCCCGCTCGACTTCGAGCTCACCCAGCTCGTGTTCGAGAGCGGTCTCGGCGAGCACGCGCGGGCGCTCACCGCCGTCATCAAGAAGCTCTACCGCGCGATCCCCGACTTCGACGCTCTGACGGCAGAGATCAACCCGCTCGTGATCACCGAAGAGGGGAAGGTGATTGCCGGCGACGCCAAGCTGGAGACCGACGAGAACGCCGACTTCCGGCATCGGGACCTGGTCGAACAGTACGGCGCCATCCTGGAGACCGACGAGCTGGAGGCCGAGGCCAAGCGGCGCAGGCTGACCTACGTCTCGCTGGACGGGGAGATCGGGATCATCGGCAACGGCGCCGGCCTCTGCATGGGCACCCTCGACCTGGTCCAGCGGGCCGGGGGCAAGGCCGCCAACTTCTGCGACATCGGCGGCGGCGCCCGCGCCGAGGTGGTCCAGAACGCGATGGACGTGATCATCATGAACCCGCGCGTGAAGGGCATCCTGATCAACGTCTTCGGCGGCATCACCCGCGGCGACGAGGTGGCGAGGGGGCTAGTCCAGGCCCGGGACAACCTGCAGCTGAAGCTGCCGCTGGTGGTGCGCCTGTCCGGCACCAACCAGGAGGAGGGGCGCGAGATCCTCAAGCAGAACGGGATCGAACCAGGCACCAGCGCCTGGGAGGCCGCCCAGAAGATCGTGGCCATGGCGCAGTGACCCGATGAGCATCCTGCTCAACGCGGACAACAAGGTCCTGGTACAGGGCATCACCGGCCGCGAGGGCTCTTTCCACGCGCAGCAGATGCGAGAGATGGGCACCCAGGTGGTGGGCGGCGTGGTCCCGGGCCGGGGGGGCAGCGAGCACGAGGGCGTGCCCGTCTTCAATACCGTGGCCGAAGCCGTCCACGAGACCGGCGCCGACGCCACCGGTATCTTCGTGCCTGCGCCCTTCGCCGCCGACGCCATCCTGGAGGCGGCCGCCTGCGGGATCACGCTGATCGCCTGCATCACCGAGGGCATCCCGATCCAGGACATGATCCGGGTCAAGGACTTTCTGCGCGCCTACCCCGAGGCGCGGCTGCTTGGTCCCAACTGCCCCGGGCTGTTGACGCCTGGCGTGGGCAAGATCGGCATCATCCCGCAGCGCTTCTCCTCGCCGGGGCCGGTGGGCATCGTCGCCCGCTCCGGGACCCTCACCTACGAGACCATGGCCGCGCTCACCGATGCGGGAATGGGCCAGTCGACGATCGTGGGCATCGGCGGCGACCCGGTGAACGGGATGGCGTTCGTCGACGTGATCGCGATGTTCGAGCGTGATCCGGCGACCACGCACCTGGCGATCATCGGCGAGATCGGGGGCAGCGACGAGGAGCGGGCGGCCGAGCTCCTTGGCCGCGGCAGCCGGCTCAAGTCGGTGGCCTTCATCTCCGGACGCACGGCCCCCGAGGGCAAGCGAATGGGGCACGCGGGCGCCATCGTCTCCGGCAACCGGGGCACCGCCAAGAGCAAGGAGGAGGCCTTCCGGTCGGCGGGCGTCGCTGTCGCCGAAACCACCGATCAGATCGTGGAGCTTCTTACAAAGGCTTGAAAAAGGGCCGGAACTGGGGCGCAGCGGCGCAGGTATAACCGTGCGTGGAGATGGCCATCTTCGACGACGTGGCGGTCTACCTCGTGCTGGCGCCGCTGCTGATCGTCCTCGCAGCAGGGCTGGGTGTCGCGATCTGGGCTTTGAGACGCCAGCGCGTCTCTAGCTAGTCTCTTTCAGTCTGCGTTCGATCGAGACCGAATAAGCCTCGCGCCGAGCCGCGAGGATCCGATCGTCGGAGCACTCGATGCCGTCGATCACGTGAGTGGGGTCGAAGACCCGGCGCTCGCAGCCGTCACGCTGGTCCTCGACGGCGCGCGTGATCTCGAGACGGCCGGCGCGCACGCGCCGTCGCGCCGCCGGCCAGGGCCGGGTCGGATCGTCGGTGGCATCGCCCGCTTCGGCCAGCCGGACGCACAGCTCGAACGCGACCGGCCCCTGCTGGAGCCGCGCCGCCAGCTCCTGGTTCAGGAAGTCGGGGTCCTTGCCGCTGGCTTCACGGCGCGGGATCTCGCGAACGCCGGCCTCCGGGTTCAGCTCATAGCGGACGTGGGTGACGCCGCCCTCGGGACCCAGCCAGCGGAAGGCATGGATGCCGTAGTAGGCCGCTTCCCAGCGTGAGGCCATGAGCCGGCCGCGGCGGCGGCCGGCGTAGAGGATGGCTCGCAGCGATTCTGGGTGCCGGATCGCGTAGGCAAGGACCCGCAGGTTGGAGGTGCGGGCGTGGGTGAACTCGATGAAATGCTCGGGCTCGCGCACGAAGAAGACCGGCAGTGAGATGGCGACGATGTCCGTCTCTCGCCCATCTGGAAGCAGGAACTTGACCGCCATACCGCCGACCTCCTGGGCCGCGTCCTTGGCGCGCGGGTTGGAAGAGGCATTGGAGAACCGGACCACCGCCGGCACCGGGCCGCCCTGGAGGTGGGGCGCGGTGGAGAAGCGCGCGGCCATGGGCGTGGGGGTGAAGACCGCGTCGAAGCACATCCCCTTGGCGTGCGCGGCCCGATAACCGGGCGTGGTCCCGAGCTCGGAGGAGATTGCCGCGACCAGCCGCTCGCCCAGGTCCGTGCCCACGGCGGCGAGCTTAGACTCCGGCCGTGGGCGTCTGGAACCTCTCGCTCGCACGAGCCGGGGCCGAGGACCGCGTCCGCTACGCATTGGCGCTGGTCGCGCTGTTGGTGTGGCTCCTCTACACCCGGGTCTTCTGGGCCCTGAGCTCCGTCCACGCCACCCTGCCGCCCTGCCCGTTCCGACTCCTGACGGGACAGCCTTGCCCGTTCTGCGGCGGCACGCGCTCCTTTGCCCAGATGTGGGACGGCGACCTCCTGGGCGCCGCTCGCTATCACCCGCTGGGACCCGCGCTCTTCGCCCTCAGCCTGATCGGGGTGGTCGGGTTGGCCGTGCTCCTCGCCGGCGGCCGCGCGCTGCGCTGGCGGCCGGTCCCAACGCTGGAGCAGCGGGTTTACCTGGTGGGGCTGGCGGTCGTGCTCAGCGCCTGGCTGTTCCGGCTGCTGTTCCTGCCTCTGCCGCGCTGACCAGGTCCATCAGCACCGGGTAGACGCGCTCCACGCCGGTGGCCCGGTGGGCCGGGTCGATCAGGTCGTGGGGCAGTCCCAGGCTCTTGGGGAACTCGTACTCGGTGACTTCCGCGCCTCGTGCTCGCCAGCGGCGCGCCAATGCGGCTGCCGGCCGGTTGTCGAGCGCGGGGTCGGCGGCGTTGGTGATCACCACCAGCCGGCGCGCCCGCGGCGCGCCCCGCCGCGAATCCGCCTCCACCTGACGGCCGAGCTCGAGCAGAGCCCCGAAGGCGCGTGTCGCCACCCGGGGGTAGCCGTGCTCGGGCTGCAGGCTGGCCTTGAGCCGGCGGTCCCACCAGAGATAGGCGTTGGGACCGTGCCGGGCCGCCGCGCGCAGCGCCGGCAGCGCTGCCGCGGGGAGATGCCGGATCCCGAACAGCGGCGCCACCAGAACCGCCAAATCCACCTCGGCGTGGCGCTGCGCCAGCCAGGCGGCCAGCACGCCGCCCAAAGACAGTCCGATCACGGTGATTCTTTCGCCCAGCTCCGCGGCCGCGGCCAGCACCGCCTCGCCCGTCTCCACCAGCTCATCCGCGGTCAGTCGCGCGATGTCGGTGTTGAGGCGATCGCGGAGGCCGTGGTGCGGGTAGCGGGGCACGAGGACGTTGCGCCCCTCCCGGTGCAGCGTGTCCGCCAGGCGCACCCACTGGTGGGGGCAGTTGGTGATGCCGTGCAGGAGGACGGCGCAGCGCTCGGTCCGCCCTTCGTGGAGCAGGGCGCGCGAGGCGCAGAGCGGGTTCAGGTCGAGGCCGCGGTCGCGCTCGGCGAACGCTTCCCATAG
>VBEO01000148.1 GCA_005881825.1 Chloroflexota bacterium
GGCGGGGCTTGCCCCGCCCTTTAGAGCGCCCGCTGGACCAGCGTGATGTCCATCCAGCGGTCGAACTTGAAGGCGCAGTTCCGGATCGTCCCCACCACCTCAAAACCAAGTCCCTGGTGCAGCTTGAGCCCGGCCTGGTTGTCGGTCGCCACGCTGGCCACGATCGTTTTGCAGGCGCTGGCGCGCGCCTCCTCGATCAGCCGGCTCAGCAGCTCGCGGCCGATCCCGCGACCGTGGTGCACGGGGTCCACGTAGACCAGATCCTCGACCACGTCGAACCCGCGCTGCTTCCAGGGCAGCAGCCGGGCCCAGCCCAGGACCCCCTGCTCGTCGGCCGCCACCAGCATGATGTTGCGGCTGGCGTGGGTGTCCCACCAGGACTCCGCCTCCTCCACGTCCAGCGGCTCCGAGTCGATGGTGGCGAAGGTCTGGTTGACCGCCCAGTTGTAGATCCCCACGACGGCGGGAAAGTCCTCGCGGGTGGCGGCGCGGATCTCGAAGGTGGTGGTGGAGGCCATGGCGCTGATTATTTCAGCGCCACGGGATGGCGAGCCTCCCGCCGGACCTCCAGCGAGAAGACGTCCGGCCGCCCGTAGTGGCCGGCCACGTCGAGCGTGCGCCGGGCCGCGTCCGCGTCGGCGGGATCGCAGTCCGCGTAAAGGATGCCGTGCTCTTCGCGCAGGGGGCCGGCCACGACCTTGCCGCTCGGATCCACGATCACGGAGTCGCCGGGATTGAACCAGTCGTCGAGGTCCGGGAAGAGCCGGTCGCGCTGGGGAAAATCCTCGGGGATGTCGCGACCGCGCATGGCGGTGCCATTGCCCAGCACCCAGCAGCGGCCCTCCAGCGCGATGTGGCGCATGGTCGAAACCCAGCCGCTGCCCGCGTCCCAGGTCGGCGCCAGGTAGATCTCGACGCCCTGCGCGTACAGCGAGAAGCGAGCCAGGGGCATGTAGTTCTCCCAGCAGATCAGGCCCCCGATGCGGCCGGCCGCCGTCTCCACCACCTGCAGCCCGCGCGCGTCGCCCTGGCCCCAGACCATGCGCTCGGGATTGGTCGGCATCAGCTTGCGGTGGTGGTTGAGCACCTTGCCGTCGGGGCCGATCAGCACGAAGGCGTTGTAGAGGGTGCCCCGGCTGAAGGGGTCGCGCTCATTGAC
The DNA here is from genome assembly GCA_005881825.1 of Chloroflexota bacterium. Lineage (GTDB taxonomy): Bacteria > Chloroflexota > Dormibacteria > Dormibacterales > Dormibacteraceae > CF-28. The sequence goes on from VBEO01000148.1 coordinate 1,160, forward strand.
GGGCAGCAGCACCATGACCTTGTGCTTGCGGGCCGCCGCCTGCACCGGCTTCAGGTCGCCGGCATCGAGGTCGATCGAGTTCTCCAGCAGGCGTCGGTGGAGCTGCCCGGTGAGCTCGTAATCGTTGCCGGGGGCCAGGCGCCAGACCCACTCCGGGTAGCCGGGGACGAAGGCCTCAGGAAACGTCACCAGCCTTGCGCCTTCGGCTGTGGCTTCGCCCAGCAGCTCGAGCACGCGGGCGATGGTCGCGTCGCGATCCAGGAGCACCGGCGGATGCTGGACGACCGCCACGCGGGTCATGGCGGAACGCTACTCCATCCGGTTGTCGCTCGAGAGCAGCAGGGCGTCGACGCCCAGCTCCTCGCGCAGGCGTCCGTCGAGGACCAGGCCCACCTCGCCGCCGCGCGCTGCCAGCACCTGGCCGTAGCGCTCCAGGAGCACGCCCGAAAGCGCATTGGCGCTCTCGCCGAAGTCGACGGTGACCACCTGATCGATCGCGAAGGGCTCGGGGCCGCCCAGCTGCCGGAACCAGTAGCCCATCGGCGACCACTCGCTTTGCCGCGTCTTGCGCAGATGGCTGTTGCCGCACCAGACCAGGGCGCCGTCGGTGACCGGCGCCTGGTGCAGAAGGCCGACCAGATTCTCGGCCTGCCGGCGCTCCCGCCAGTTGGTGAAGGGCATCGCGTGGGTGTCCCGTAGCAGCTCAGCCGGAGCCCGGTCGATCTCGGCCTCGTAGCCGGCCAGCGCAAACCCCAGCTGGCGGGCGGCATCCAGCAGCAGCGCCATCTCGGGCTGCTTCAGATAAGGGCTCTCCTGGCCGGGCGCGGCTCCGCCGGGCGGCCCCAACGCTTCCATCAGGAGCAGGCGGGCGCCGAAGGCGCGGGCAGTGGGCAGGATGCGCCGGCCCACGGTGCGGGTGCGGATGCAGCGCCGGTGGCCGTCGTGGGCCTCGTTCATCATCACCACCCGCGAGCGCTGGAAGCCGGTTCGGACCAGCTCCTCAGCGGTCAGCCAGCTCGCGCTATCGGCCGGCGGCAGATCCACGGCTAGAGATCTTCTTAAAACGGGCGCACCCGGCGCTCCCGGCGTGGGTATGGCCTCGCCCGCCCGCGCCGCCAGGTGACCAGCAGGGTCGTGCTCATACTTCTCCTCCGAGGATGGCTTCCCGACCCGACTGGCTCCTGATCGACGGCTCGAGCCTGATCTTTCGCGCCTATTTCGGCGTCCCGAACTCGGTCCGCGCGCCCGACGGCCGCCTGGTCAACGGGGTGCGCGGGTTCCTGGACACCCTCGCCCGGCTGATTTTCACCCGGCGGCCGGCAAGGCTCGCGGTGGCGTCGGACGAGGACTGGCGGCCGAAGCACCGCGTCGCCCTGATCCCCTCGTACAAGGCGCACCGGGTGGCGGAGCCGATCCCGCCCGAGCTGGACCCGCAGATGCCGCTGATCGCGGCCGTGCTGGAGGCGCTCGGGCTCGACTTCGTGGGTGCGCCGACGCTGGAGGCCGAGGACGTGATCGCCTCCTGGGTCGAGCAGCTGGAGGGGGCGCGGATCGAGATCGTCTCCGGCGACCGTGATCTCTTCGCGCTGGTCCGCGACCCGCTGGTTCGGGTGCTCTACCCGGAAAGGGGCGGCCTGGCCGAGGTCGACGAGTCGGCGGTGACCAGGCGCTACGGGATTCCCGGCCGGCTCTACGCCGACTTCGCCGTGCTTCGAGGCGATCCCTCGGACGGCCTGCCGGGGCTCCCGGGCGTGGGCGCCAAGACGGCGGCCAGCCTGGTCACCAAGTACCAGGGTGTGGCCGGCCTGCTGGAGGCCGGCCGGCTCTCGGCCGCGGACGCCGACTACGTGCGCAAGGCGCTCGAGGTCGTCAAGCCGGGCAGCTCGAAGCCGGTGCCGGTCCCGCCGGGCCGCCGTGACTCCTACCCGGCCGACCCGGCCCGGCTGGTGGCGCTCTCAGAGGAGCTGGGCCTCGACAGCTCGCTGGAAAAGCTCCTCCAGGCGCTTCAGAGCGTCGCCGCGCCCAGGCCGCCCTCGGGCCAGGGCTCCGCCTCCTCGGCGCCCGGCCAGGGCGGCGAGGTGTAGCAGAGGAAGCGCAAGGGTCCGCCCCCGCCGGCAGCGAACTGGAAGGGGCTGCCGGTCGGGATGACCAGGCGGGCGCCGGGCTGGACAGCGTGGGTCACACCGGCCACCCAGACCTGGCCCTGGCCCTCCAGGAAGTACCAGATCTCCTCCACCGTGCGGTGGCGCACCGGGCGCGTCACCTGGCCGGCCGGGAGGGTCACCTCGACCAGGCTGGCCTGCCGAGCGTCCGTGACCAGCAGCCGGATCTGAGAGCCGTCGGGCGCGATGGCGTCAGGCAAGCCTGGCATCTTAACGAGCGACGTGAGGACGATCACCGCGGCTGAGCGCCGGGCCCGCATGGTCAGGCGCCATCACCTGGCGCCGGCCACGCGATGTGCCGACGTGGTCCAGGTGGCGCGGGACCTGGTGGCGCTGCACGGCACCGATCCGGCCTCGGTCTTCCTGGCGGCGCGGGCGCGCATGTCCGACCCCGGCGTGGCGGCGATCGAAGACGCCCTGTACGAGGAGCGCCGGCTGCTGCGGATCCTGGGCATGCGGCGGACGGTGTTCGTGGTGGCCCGCGAGATCGCACCCATCGTGCACGCGGCCTGTACGCGCGAGGTGGCCGCCCGCGCCCGCAAGACCTATCAGGCCTATCTGGAACAGAACGGCATCGTCGACGGGCGCTGGCTGGGCGAGGTCGAGAGCTCCACGCTGAAGGCCCTCGTCCGGCGTGGCTCAGCCTTCGGCGGGGAGCTGGTGGAGGACGAGCCGCGTCTCGGCCGCCGCCTCGACATGGCCCGCGGTCCGGAAACCAACTACCAGGTCAACCTGACCTCGTGGGTCCTGCTCCTGCTGGCCGCCGACGGCCGGATCGCGCGCGGGCGGCCACGCGGGTCCTGGGTGAGCAGCCAGTTCCGCTGGCATCCTATGCAGGACTGGCTGCCCGGCGGCCTGGGCGAGATGGCAACCGAGGCCGCGCAAGCCGAGCTGGCCGGGTTGTGGCTGGGTAGCTTTGGGCCCGGCACCGCCGCCGACCTGCGCTGGTGGACAGGCTGGACCATGCGTGCCACCCAGGCCGCGCTACGCGCAGCCGGCGCAGTGGCCGTCGACCTGGAAGGCGGTGCCGGATTCCTCCTGCCCGACGACCTGGAGCCGGAGCCGGCCGCCGCCGATCCGGCTCCGGCGCTGCTGCCGGCGCTCGACCCCACGATCATGGGCTGGGCGGCCCGTGACTGGTACCTCGGCGAACGCGGCCGCGAGCTCTTCGACCGCAGCGGCAACCCCTGCGCCAGCGTGTGGTGGGAGGGCCGGGTGGTCGGCGCCTGGGCCCAGCGCAAGGACGGCGAGGTTGTCTTCAGGCTGCTGGAGGACCTGGGCCGGGAGGCGGAGCAGCAGGTCGCGGCCGAGGCAGCCCGCCTCCAGGCGTGGATCGGCGAGGTCCGCCTGGCGCCCCGGACGCGCATCTCGCCTCCGATCGAGCGGGAGCTCATCTCGTGACCGGCGTGAACCCCGGCCTCTGCGCGAGCTGCCGGCACCACCGGGTGGTGAAAGGCGCGCAGAGCGACTTCTGGATGTGCAAGCGCTCGGCGCTGGACGCGCGGTTTCCGCGCTACCCGCGGCTGCCGGTGCTCAGCTGCGCGGGCTATGAGAAGTCCGGCCCGCCTCCCAATCCGCCTGACACTCGACGCAGCGGGTAGCGGCCGGCAGCGCAGCCAGCCGTTCTTCGCCGATCGGTCCCTCGCAGTTCTCGCAAGTTCCGTAGGTGCCTTGCAAGCGTTTCTCTTGGGAGCGGGCCTCCTGCTCGCGGTCCTGGCGCAGGATCTCCTCGATCTGGGCCGTGGTGGCCTGCTCGGTCAGGACTTGCGTCTCGTCCGCGCTCCTGAAGCCTTTGCTCATAGCGGTGAGGGCGGGGCGACCCCGCCCCTACTTTAGGCGCGGGTCGAGCGCGTCGCGCAGGCCGTCGCCGACCAGGTTGAAGGCCAGGACCGCGCCGAAGATCGCCAGACCGGGCAAGGTCACCAGGTTGGCGTCCGTGAAGATGTAGGTGCGGGCCTCACCCAGCATCGACCCCCATTCGGGGGTCGGCTTCTGCACGCCGAGCCCCAGGAAACCCAGCCCGGCGGCGACCAGGATCGCGGCTCCCAGCTGCAAGGTGGCCTGCACGATCACCGGCGCCAGCGAGTTGGGGATCACATGCCGGAGCAGGATCAGCCAGTTGGGCACGCCAAGGGCCCGCGCCGCCTCCACGTAGGGCAGCTCCCGGATCGAAAGCGCTGAAGCGCGCACCAGGCGGATGAAGATCGGGATCGAGCTGACGCCGACGGCGATGATCACGTTGCGCAGCCCCACGCCCAACCCGGCCACCAGCGCCAGCGCCAGCAGTATGCCGGGGAAGGAGAGCAGGACATCGGTGAGGCGCTGGACCAAGAGGTCGACCCAGCCCCCGAAGTAGCCGGAGGCGGCGCCCAGCGGCAGGCCCACGATCAAGCCGATGCCCACCGCCAGGAAGCCCAGGTAGAGGGTGTAGCGGGCGCCGTAGAGGATCATCAGGAACTCGTCGCGGCCCAGGTCGTCGGTGCCCAGGAAGTGGTGGACGGAGGCGGGCAGGAACTGGTCGCGCAGGACGTCGTGGCCGGGATCGAAAGGGGCGACCAGCGGCCCCACCAGGGCCAGCCCGACGTAGAGGGCGAGGATGGCCAGGCCGACCAGTGCGCTCGGCGAGCGCCGTAGCTTGCCCCAGAAGCGGCCGCGCGCGGTCTGCGCGCCGAGCTCCGGCGCGGTGAGGTCCCGGAGGCCGGGCTCAGCTGTATCTAATGCGCGGATCGACATATGCGTAAAGGAGGTCGACCAGCAGGTTGACCAGGATGAAAGCCACCGCCAGCATCAGGACCACGCCCTGCACGACCGGATAGTCGCGCGAGAAGATCGAGTCGACCAGGAGCCGGCCCACGCCGGGCCAGCTGAACACCGTTTCGGTGAGCACCGCCCCCCCGATGAGGGCGCCGAACTGCAGGCCGATCACCGTCACCACCGGCAGCAGGGCGTTGCGCAGCGCGTGCTTGACCAGCACTGTGCGCAGGGGCGCGCCCTTGGCCCGCGCAGTGCGCACGAAGTCCTGGTTCAGCACCTCCAGCATCGCCGATCGTGACTGGCGCGCCACCAGCGCCAGCGAGAAAAGGGCGAGGGTGATCGAGGGCAGCACGAAGCCCAAGGGGTTCTGAGCTCCGGCTGCGGGGAAGGCATGGATGTCGATCGCCAGCAGGATGATCAGCATCAGCCCCAGCCAGTAAACGGGCATGGACAGCCCGAAGACCGCGAGGGCCGAGATCGCCAGATCGAGCGCGCTGCCCCGCCGGGTGGCCGCGATCACGCCCGCGGTGACCCCGACGACGACGGCGATCACCGTGCTCACCACCGCCAGCTCCATCGTGTAGGGCAGGCGGCTGACTATCTCCTGGGTCACGGGCTGCCCGGTCCGGGTCGAGGTTCCCAGGTCGCCGGTCAGCAGGTGGAAGAGGTAGGTCACGTACTGCACGTACAGCGGCTGGTCGAGCCCGAACTGGTGGCGGATCCTGTCCACGTCCTCCGGCGTGGCCAGCACGCCGGCGATCACACGCGCCGGATCGCCCGGCAGCAGCCGCACCATGAGGAAGATCACCGTCGCCACCCCGAACACCGTCGGGATGGAAACCAGGACCCGGCGTGCGACGTAGGTCAGCACGCCGGGTTACCTGTTCAACCGTCCCGGCTTACGCCGGCGATGCGAACCGCGTATCGAACTTCTCGTTCGGGAAGGCGCCCACGCTGGTGACCTTGGCGCTGTATACGATCGGGAAGCTCTGGTTGTAGAGGAAGATCCAGGGCGCGTCGTTCCAGACCTGCTTGGAAGCCTGGCAGTACTCGTCCTTCCGCTTCTGCTGGTCGACCTCGGCGGCAGCCTTGGTGACCAGGTCGGTCACGGTCGGGTTGGCGTAGTAGGAGGTCTCCAGGCCCTTGGGCGGGATGCGGTCGGGCCGGAACTGCTCGAACTGCTGGGAGGCATCCAGGTAGGCGGGCGCCCAGCCCAGGAAGTGCATGTCGAAGGCGGCCTGGGCCGGCGGCACGTTGACGTGGCCCAGGTAGGTCGGCCAGTCAGAGGTCTCTGGGCCCTGGACGGTGACGCCCACGTCGTGCAGGTAGCTGGCGACCGCCTGGGCGACCTTGATGTCCTGCGGGTAGCGGCCGGTCGGCGAGCCCAGCTTGACCGTCATGCCGCTGGCGCCGGCCGCCTGCAGCATCTGCTTGGCCTTGCTGGGATCGAAGGCGTAGGTGCCGACCGAGCAGTAGCCGAAAAGCGTCTTCGACATCGGCGCGTCCAGCGTGGTCGCGTTGCCGAACATCACGTTCTTGACGATCTCGTCCTTGTTGACGGCGTAGTTGAGGGCCTGCCGGACCTCCGGCTTCTGCAGCAGTGGCTGGTTGGTGTCGACGGTGTTGATGATGATCTGCAGGGTGCGGTCCGACTTGGCCTTCAGTACCTTCAGGCTGGAGTCGCTGGAAAGCGAGGGGAGGTCGGAGAGCGGCGGGGAGACGATCACGTCAGCGCCGCCGGAGCGGATCAGCGCCTCGCGGCTGGGGTCGTCGGGGACGATCTTGATGACCTGGGTGTCGTAGTTCGGCTTCTGAGATCCCCAGTAGTCCTTGTTGGCGGTCATCGCGATGTGGTCGCCGTTGACGCGGTCCTTCATCACGTAGGGACCGGTCCCCACGGGCACCTTGACCTGCGCCGGCGTGTTGCCGTTGACCGTCAATGACGCGGGGGAGAGGATGGCCGCGTTGGTCTGCGTCAAAGCCGCCACGAAAGGCGCGAACGGCGACTTGAGCTTGACGGTCAGCGTCTTGTCGTCGGTGGCGGTCACGGTGTCGATGACGCTGAGCACACCGGGCTGGGTCTTGAAGGTGGCGGGGTTGAGCAGGCGGTCGAGGCCGGCCTTGGCGGCCGCCGCGTTAAAGGGCGTGCCGTCGGAGAATTTGACGCCCGTCCGCAGCGGGATCGTGTAGGTCAGGCCGTCCGACGAGGTCGTCGGCATGGCGCTGGCCAGCTGCGGCTGTGTGGCGCCGTTGCTGTCCAGGGTGTACAGGCGCTCCACCATCATGTCCACGACCTGCGAGGCGGTGGTGGTGGTCTGGGCGGCGGGGTCGAGGGTGTCGGGGTCGATCCCGATCGCCACCGTGAGGGTGCCGCCGTGCTTGGGGCCGCTGCTGGTCGGGTTGCCGCTGCCGTTGCCGCAGGCGGCCGCCATCAGACCGAGCACGACCAGGAATGCAAACTTGCGTATGGCCATGTCCTATCTCCTCTCCGTCGGCTGGATCGATCGAGTATAGGACCGATATCCCATCGCGTCGATCACGGAATTTGTTCTGCCAGCCATCCGGTCAGCGCTTCGAACAGCTCCTCACCGACCGCGGCGTCCGCTCCGACAGGGTTTCCCAGCACCCCATTGGCGGAGATTCCACGCATTCCCTCGCGGAACAACCGCTCGGGTTCGAGCTGGCCGGTGTAGCCGGGCCGAGAGCGCTCGGGATGGACGAGGTCGGGGTGCACGGCCAGCATCATCGACGTCTCGCAGTACTCCGCGTGCACCAGCTCGCCGTCGTTGCGGCCGTGCCGGCGGGCCACGTCGAGCAGCACGTCGCTGAACGCGCGCAGGTCGCTGATCACGACCGCGCCCGGCTTGGGGCGGGTGCGCTTCCACTCCTCCAGCACGCCGAAATTGCCGCCGTGGCTGGAGAAGACGACGAAGCTGTCGAAGCCGTGCCGGCGCAGGCCGTCGACGTAGGCGTCGAGGATGTCCATCAGGAGTGCGGCGCTGATGGTCAGGCTGCCGGCGAAAGCCATGTGATGCTCGGAGCAGCCCGGGCGGATGACGGGCGCCACCAGGGTGTCGCCGAGGCGCCGCGCCAGCCGCTCGGCCGTGGCCGCGCCGAGGAGGGCGTCGGTCGCCTCGGGCAGCTGCGGCCCGTGCTGCTCGGAGGAGGCGGCGCAGATGATCACCCGCCTGGCGCCGGCTGCGATACGCGCTTCCACATCCGGCCAGGTCAGGCGCTCGATCCAGACCTCGGGCTCGGCCATCAGAAGTCGCGCCGCCCTTCGAAGTGGTCGACCACGCCTGGCCGGGTACGCTCGTACAGGGCCAGCCGCTGGCCGCCCGGGGCCCGGAAGGAGGCGCAGGGGCCGACCGGAATCTCCAGCGTTCGCAGCTCCTCCCAGCCGCCCGCGCGCAGCCGGCCGCTGGCCTCCGCGAGACTGGGCACGCGGTATATGTAGACCGGCGTCTCGCCCTCAAGGTGATCGGCGAGCAGCAGGCGCGGGGAGGACTCGGTGAGCTGGAGCATCGCCACCCGGGTGCCGCCGTCTTCGATGGCGAAGGCGACGCGAGCGCCCGGCAGCTCCGCAAAGCTGGCCAGGTCACGGGCCACGTCGGAGCTCGGCGCATAGATGTAGTCGAGCTGCTCGAGAACGGCCGCCACCCGGGCTGAACGTTACACGGCGCGGACGCCCAGGATGGCGCTCGGATCGACGGTCAGCGCGAGCGAGCTTTCCAGCTTGCCGGTGGCCGCATCGAGCCGCAGCAAGCGGTCCCCCGCGACGGCGTAGATCTCCCGTCCGTCGGAGCTTGCGGCCAACCCGAGCAGGTGGACGCCGCGGGCCTCGGCCACGAGCACGCGGCCAGCCCGCACCATGGAGGCGGCGCCGGTGCCGCTGGGCCCCGAACCCGACCAGCTGCCCGAGGCCTGCTTCGAGGGCGGACCGGTTGGTGACTCGCTGGTGATGGAGTAGGCCACGGCCTTGTCCAGCACCGGGTTCACCGCGAACAGGGTGTGACCCGAGGGGGAGACCGCCAGCGACCAGGCGGCCTGCTGATCCAGCGTTCCGCCGCCGGGCAGGTCGAGGCACCAGGTGAAGGGGTCGCGCAGGCTCAGCATGTGGATGAAGGCCCCACTGGGGCGGCTGTACACGCTGTACTGCCAGGTTCCCCAGCGGTCCGTCAGCGCTGACAGCCGCCGCCCCTGCATCACACTGGGCTCCTCGCTCCCCTTCTCCACGATCGGTCCCTCGACCTGGCCGCTGTCCAGGTGGAAGAGGGAAACGTTGTAGTTGCGGCCCTCGTCGTCCAGGTAGTGGGTGAGGTAGAGGCGCAGCCCGCTGTCGTCGATTCCGTCGAAATCCCAGCGGCCCGGCAGGTCGATCCGGTGACGAACCTGGCCGTCGGGAAGCTCAATCTCCAGGAACGACGAGCCCTTGGTGAGGATCAGCCAATGGCCGTTGTGGGAGAGTCCGCCCGGCCTGCCGTCGGCCGTGGTCATGGGCAGCTGGTATGGCCCTGGCAGCTCCACGCCGCCGAGATCGGTGGCGGTCGCCAGGTCCAGGTAGTGGAGTCGGTTTCCGATCACGCCGTAGGCGCGCTTCCAGTCCGGGGTGGGGACTGCCAGCGGCATCTGCACCGCCACCTTCCCTGTGGCAACGTCGACGCCGGCCAAGCTCTGCCCGCGGTCCACGACGTAGATCCGGTCGCCGGCGGCGGGCTTGCCGGCGGGAGTGGCCTGGCCACAGGCGGTCAGGAGCAGCAGGCAGACGAGCAGTCGCAGCTTCATGCCCGGCTTACACCGGGCGTCAGCGAGCGGTTCCCGCGATCTCCAGCGCCCGCTCCTTGGTGACGTTCGCCTCCAGGCGGTAGGTCACGCCATCCCGGTACCAGAGCAGGGTGTTGCCGGCCAGGCGCACGCGGTCCGGAGCCAGGTTGCCGCTCGGGCTGGGCTCCACGAAGACCTCGTGTGGGGCGCCCTCCAGCCAGACGCCCTGGGTGCCGCCGACGCTGACCTGCTCGATTCGAGTTCCGGTGCCGGCCAGCTTGCCCAGGAAGGGCGTGCTGTCCGCGGAGCGGAACTCCATGAAGAGGGCGCCCACGTCAGGGTCGCTGCCGGCGGGCAGATCCGGCCGCGGCGCGTAGACCAGCGTCACCACGGGCACCGGAGCGGCCTTGAAGAAGACCTGGTCGGGCTGGCCTAGACCCGCGGGCACGCGCACGCCGAAACCGGCGTCGGCCGCAGCGGCCGCAACGGATGACTCGCTGCCGCCCAGGTCGAGTCGCTCGCCCAGGGACGTCGTGGGCAGGTTCTTGGTCGGCGCGGGCAGTGGCCGCGAGCTGCGCTGGATGTTGACCCCGGGAACGTGCAGGTAGCCGGCGGCGACGGCCCCTGCCGCCAGCGCCGCCGCCAGCACGGCCGCCAGCAGAGCGATCACCAGCCGCCGGTCCACCAGGGAGCGGCGCCGCCGGAGCGGCGTGAAGCGGGGCGTGGGCGGCCAGGCGATCTCAGGGCCGAGTGCGAACAGTTCGCGCTCCAGCGGGCTCAGCTCAGCCATGGACCGCGGCCTCCATCTGTTGTCGCAGGCGCTCGAGCGCGCGCGACAGGCGCGACTTGACGGTGCCTTCCGGGATCCCCAGCGCGGCCGCCGTCTCGGCGACGTCCAGCTCCAGGAGGTAGCGGCAGGCCACCACCTGCCGGAAGTCCGGCTCCAGCCGCTCCAGCGCCGACAGCAGCTCCGCCCGGCGTTCGGCCGCGAGGACCGCCGCCTCCGGGGACGGGGCCGCGTCCCCGGGGCGGCCGGCCCGCGCGGCCTTCAGCTCCAGGCCTTCCCGCCGGCCCGCCGCCCGCCTTCGATTGCGGGCCTCGTTGCCGACGATCCGCAGCAGCCACGGCCGGAAGGGCGCATTTTCATGAAAACGTCCCAGGGCCTGGCGGGCCTTCAGGAAGGCTTCCAGCGCCGCGTCCTCGGCGTCAGCCGCGTTGGCGGTCGCCAGATAAGCGGTCCGGAAGGCGAGGTCGGAATAGCGCAACACCAGCTCCTCAAAGGCGTGCTCGTCCCCGCGCCGAGAGCGCGCGACGAGCTCACCGTCGTCCAGTGGCCGGCCCTCCACCGTCGCCTTCTCTACACCCCGGACCCCGCTGCGGTTCCCATACTCAAGCAGGTGCAACGGATGGGCGCGGGACCGGGTTGAGGTAGGCGGATGGATTTTGAGCGCATGTTCTCAGAGCACCAGGACCGCGTCTTCGCCTTCTGCTACTCGATGACCGGCAGCCGCGCCGAGGCCGAGGACGTGGCCCAGGAGGTCTTCCTGCGGGCCTGGCGGTCTCTGCGGGATTGGAAGCCGGAGCGGATCGAAGAGCTGAGCGAAAGGGCCTGGCTCCACAAGATCGCGCTGAACGTGGTCCGCAACCGGGTCCGCGCATCGCGTTCGCGCCCGCCGCTGGCGGCATCAGATGCCGGCCTGGCGATGGTCGCCGCGCCGGGCCGGAGCCCGGAGTCGGCGGTCGAGACCCACTGGCTGGCCGGCCAGGTGGCGGCGCTGCCGGCGCCCCAGCGAGAGGCGGTGGTGCTGGTGTCCGTGCAGGGCTTCCCCTACGCGGACGTCGCCGAGCTTACGGGCCGGCCCTTGAACACGGTCAAATCCGACGTGCATCGCGGCCTGGCCGCTCTGCGCAAGATGCTGGAAAGGGAGGAGGTGCTGGCGGTATGAGCATGGTTCGATTGGAGGAGTCGCTGCGCCGGCTGGGGGAGATCAAGGCCCCGGCTCGGCTCGCGGAGCGGGTACTGGATCGCTTCACGGTCATGGAGACGCCGCTGGGTCCGTTCTTCGTGGCCTGGAACCGGGACGGGGTCTCGGCGGTCTACGAGGTGCGGCACGGTGAGCCGCCTTTCCGGGCCTGGTTCGAGGATCGCTACCGGCGCCCGCTGGTGCGCTCGAAGTCGGGGCCGCCGGCGTCTGTGCTCAGCCGCTTCGACATGAAGGGCGTGGCGCCTTTCCAGCGCTTGGTCCTCGAGAAGACCAGCCAGATCCCGCGCGGCGAAGTCCGCACCTACAGCTGGGTCGCGAAGGAGATCGGGCACCCGAAGGCGGTTCGGGCGGTGGGCACCGCGCTCGCCACCAACCCGATGCCGATCCTGATTCCCTGCCACCGCGTGGTGCGTTCGGATGGGGTGATCGGGAACTACGGGGCCGGCGGGCCGGTGGCCAAGCGCCGGATCCTGGACGCGGAGGGGGTCGGCGTGGGCGAGCTGGAGAAGCTCGCCCAGCGCGGGGTCCGCTTCGTCGGCTCCGACACCACGCACATCTTCTGCATGCCCACCTGCAGGAACGCGCGCCGCGTCATGGACCGCCAC
>VBEO01000017.1 GCA_005881825.1 Chloroflexota bacterium
AAGGGCCCTGGTAGACAACCAGGTTGATAGGCCGCAGGTGTAAGGCATGTGAGTGCTTGAGCTGAGCGGTACTAATCGCCCGAGGGCTTGTCCACCTATACCCCACTCTTCAGCCGTTGAAATCGGTGAGAGTCAGGATCCAGACGCAAAAGAGATCTCATTTCCTTTCGGTTGCAGCATCAAGAGGCCGCGCCCCGTTGTGGGCGCGGCCTTTTTTTATTCCCGGCGCCCCTTATACTTCCGCATCGCGTCCCCGCGCGGGATCGAACCCAAGTCGAAGCCAAGGAGACAATCCGACGTGACCACGTTTGCCGACAAGACACTCACCTGTCGAGATTGCGGGATCGAATTCACCTTCTCCGCCGGGGAGCAGGAGTTCTACCAAAGCAAGGGCCTCACCAACGAGCCGGGTCGCTGCCCCGAATGCCGCCAGCTGCGGCGTGAGGGCCGAGCCATCACCCGCGTCCGCACTCTGCACCAGGTCACCTGCGCCGTCTGCGGCAGCCTGACCGAGGTGCCGTTCGTGCCCACCCAGAACCGCCCCGTTTACTGCGCCGACTGCTTCAGCCAAATTCGGGCGAGGAACTGAGCCAGGATCCCGACGCGGCCGATTTCCGGATCGGCATCGTGGTCAGCCGCCAGCACGAGGAAATCTCCCGCCGGCTGCTGCGGGGCGCGTTCGAAGCGCTGCGCGCGCAGGGGTTGCCCGATCCGCCAGAGGTGACCTGGGTTCCGGGACCTCTCGAGCTGCCATTGGCCCTGCTCAACCTGGCCGAGACCAGTCGCTATGACGCCTTGATCGCGCTCGGAGTGATCATCGACGACGAGACTTTGCAGCTCCAATACGTGGCCGGCGAGTGCGCCCGCGGTCTGATGCAAGTGCAACTCGACACTGGGGTGCCCTGCTCTTTCGGCGTCCTCACGACACTCAACCGGGAACAGGCGGAGGCGCGCTCCGGCCCCAAGTCAAATCGTGGTCAGGAGGCTGCCGCGGCGGCCATCGAGATGGCCAAAGTTCTGCGCAGGATTCAAGAAATCGAGTAGGCGAGAGCCCATCTAGCTACACCAACGGTATCAAGTTATCGACAAATCTTGATACCATAATGATCCCATGACCGCCGCCAGAAGGCAGCGGCGACGGGAAGCGGACGACGACGTTCCCAAGGCCGGGACGCCAATCCAGGATCCCGTCCTCAAGAACGTCAAGCCCGGTCCCGACGTCGAGCCGGCGCTGCATGACTTGCTTAAGGGCGCGGCCAGACCGCCCCGGCGCGAACACGGCATCAAACGCTTCTTCCAGGTCCTGGGTCCGGGACTCATCACCGGCGCCAGTGACGATGACCCCAGCGGCATCGGCACCTATTCGCAGGTCGGCAGTCAGTTCGGCTACAGCCTGCTATGGACTTCGCTTTTCACCTTTCCGCTGATGGCTGCGATGCAGGAGCTGTGCGCGCGCATCGCCCTGCACACCGGCGTCGGCCTCGGCATCGCACTGCGCCGCAAATTCCCGACCGTGCTGGTCGGCGCGTGCATCCTGGCGCTGTTTTGCGCCAACACCATCAACGTCGGCGCCGACCTGGGAGCGGTGGCCGCGGGCGGTTCGCTGCTCAGTCGCAATGTCATCCCCGAGCTCTGGCTGGTCGTCCCGGTCGCCATCTTGATCATCGGCCTGGAGCTCTTCGTGAGCTATGCGACCATCTTCAAGATCTTCAAATGGCTCACGCTGGCGCTGTTCGCCTACGTGTTCACCGGCGTCCTGGTGCACCCCGATGTGGTGGCGGTTCTGCGCTCCAGCCTGATCCCTCAGCTGTCCTGGAACCAGGATTTCATCATGGCGCTGGTGGCGGTGTTCGGCACCACCATCTCGCCCTACCTCTTCTTCTGGCAAGCGTCTTCCGAAGTCGATCAAATGCGCGAGGCGGGCAAGCGCACCGAAGCCGATAGGCGCGGTGTTCAGATGTCGGAGCTGAAGGAGGCGAGGATCGACATCCTGGTCGGGATGTTCTTCTCCAACGTCGTCATGTACTTCATCATCCTGACCACCGCGGCGGTCCTGCACGCGCACGGGAAGACCGGCGCCCAGAGCGCTGACCAGGCCGCCCAGGCGCTGGCGCCGCTGGCCGGACCCTTCGCCTTCGTCCTCTTCGCGGCCGGCATGATCGGCACCGGCCTGCTCGCGATTCCGATCCTCAGTGGCTCCGCGGCGTACGCGGTCAAGGAGTTCTTCGGGCTCAAGGGCGCCCTGTCCGTCAAGCCGTGGTACCGGCCCACCTTTTACGGCGTGATGGTGCTCTCCGTACTAATCGGAATCGCGCTCAACCTGCTGCACGTGAATCCGATCCGGGCGCTCTTCATCACCGCGGTCATCAACGGCATGGTGGCACCGCCCCTGATGGTCCTGATCGTCCTTCTTGGCTCCGACCGGAAGGTGATGGGGGACAAGACCAGCGGGAGATTCAGCAAAGGCCTCACCTGGGCCGCGACGCTGGTGATGGCCGCCGCCGCGGTTTCGCTACTGCTGACGCTGGTCCCGCACGGCCACTAGACCGCGGCGGCCGCGGCCATACCGGCCCGGCGCAGCAGCGCGCCCAGGCGCCCGGCGCGCCGGCGGGAGGCCGAGCTGCGCGGCAGCATGGCCGACAGCTCGCGGACCTCGGGCCGCGCCAGCTGCTCGCTGAAGGTGCTGAGCGCCACCTCGGCCACGTCGATCGATCTGCTGGCCTCCATCACGTTGCTGCCCATCGCTTCCAAATCGGCGGCCAGCGGCTCGAGGACGATCACGTGCGCGCCACGATCGATCAGCCGAACGACCTCACGGTCGAGCTGCCAGGCGGCCAGCCTGCGGATGGTCGCCCCGACCTGGTCCACCGGGTTCCACGACCGCCGCGCCACGCGTGAGGAGAGTGGGCTCAGGATGACCACCAGATCCAGGTCCTCGTCCTCGAGCAGGTCGAGATTGGTCATCGAATGCAGGCCACCGTCGACGTAGAGCCGGTTGCCGATGCGCACTGGCTGGAAGAAGCCGGGGATGGCGCAGGAGGCGGCGACCGCCTTGGCCAGCGGCGCCGGGGGCGCATCCTCGCGCCCGAACACCACCCGTTCGCCGGACTGGTAGTCGCAGGTCACGATCCAGGTGTGGGGATGCGCGACCCAACCGTCCGGATTCGGCTCCTCCACGCCCTGTTCGACGCAGCGCTCGATGGGCTCGGTCGAGACCAACCCCTGCGGCGCCAATCCGCTCAGCGCTTTCAGGATGCTGATCCCCGTTCGGTCGCGGAGCCCGCTCACCGCCAGGCCCAGTGATCCCGGCAGCGGCCAGGGCACCCTTTGGGGTTGATAGGCGGCTTCGGAGGCCAGGTCCCCGAGCAGCCAGTCGCGTGGATTCTTGACGCCGGCCAGAGGCGCCAGCCGCGGCGGGACCAGCCGCTCCAGCTCGACGTGGCCCGCCGTCAGGGCGGCAAACAGGGCGCCCGCCGAGGTGCCCACGATGTAGTCGGCTGTGAATGGGTCCCAGCCCGTCTCGCGCGCGATGGCCGCGAGCCCCCCTGCCAGCCAGGCACCGCCCAGCACGCCGCCCGCACCCAGGACCAAACCTACCCGGGGCTTGGGACGCGGGATGGCGGACATGGCCTTAGTGACATCAATACTATCAGAAAACCGCCTCGCCTATTGTGGGATTAGTTTTCGGTCAAGCGGCCGGAGGCTGTGCATTAGCGTCAAAGGGCCGCAGGAAGGGCGCCGCGGGCCACCGGTAGAAGGCCGGCGAGGCCGCGGCGCCGGTGAAGGCGACGGCGTAGCGATCGCCCAGCGCGGCCGCCCGCCGATTCAGAGCGGCCGGATCCAGCGCGGCTTCATCCCAGCTTCCGTGGTCCAACCTCTGCACCAACTCCTGGGCGGCCGAGATGGTCTCGGCCTCCGTGAATGCGCAGTGGCCGGCCCGGTGCACGAAGAGCTGGCGGAGCAATGACATCGACCCGGACGCCTTGACGGCAGCCGCATAAGCGTCTTCCTGCTCGGGCACCACCAGGCCGTCCCCGGCGGTGTGCATCGTCAGAACCGGGACCGCAAGCCGGCCGTCGAAGACGAAATTGCGTCGCAAATAGGCGACCGCTGCAGCGTCCGGCCTGATCGTCGCCCCCGCGTTAGCGCGGCCAGGTCACGATCGAGGTCCAGGCCGGCCACGCGGTAAAGCCCCACGACCTCGTCCCGATCGATAGACTGCTGGAGAAGCCGGCGGTAGTCCACCCCGAGATTCCAGGACGGATTGCCGCCCGCCCGCTGCTCTACCTCGGCGCGCCCGGCGAAGGCGTACGCGAAGTCCACGCGGGTGTTCCAGAGTGCCTGCGCCGCGGCCCGTGCCGGGTAGTCATCCGGCGCGGGCTCGGGTGCCGCGGGATCGAACCAGCCGGGTAGATCTCCCACAGCCGCTGCCAGCGCCAGCCGGGCCTGCCCGGCCGGTGTGCTGCCTGCGCTCGCCGCCAGCTGGCCAGCCAGTTGCAGGTTGGCGGCCGGCTGGCTGATGTGCACCAGCTGCAGGTTGGAGCCGGGGGCCAGC
>VBEO01000149.1 GCA_005881825.1 Chloroflexota bacterium
TGGCCTGCAGTGTTTCGAGGTGGTTGGCGACAGTGGTCAGGTTGACCGCGGTGTTTGTGGCATCGCGGCACTCGCAGCGCAGGAAGCCGATCGGGTGCGCGTCCTCGTCGCCCGGCTCGCAGCGGTCGGCGTAGCCGCGCACGGTCTCGGCGCAGGCCAGCTGCAGCAGGTCGTCGGCCTGCCGCATCCAGATCAGCTCTTGTGCTATCTGTTCGTGGCTCTGGCCGGCTCGCGGCCGGTTGCGCACCACAGAGATGGCATCGAAGAGGTGCTGGATTTCCGGTCGCGGAGTGACTCCCCCCGCCCCCTCGATCATGACCCTATTTTAGAACATCTGTTCGGGCCGCAAAAGGAGTGGTTGTTAAGGTATTCGCAGCATGCGCATCAAGAGCGTTTCCGACCAGGACGCCACCGGTCCGCTGCGTCAGCACTACGACGAAGCCATCGCGGACAGCGTCCTCAAAAGGGTCCCGCCGATCATCCAGACCATGAGCCTGCGGCCCGACTTCATGAAGGCCATCAGGGAGGCGGTCAACACACTCCACTTCCGCGACGGCGCCCTGAGCCGGGCTCAGCACGAGATGGTCGCCTCCTACGTCTCGGCCCTAAACCGCTGCCGCTATTGACTCAGCTCGCACACCTGGTTCCTGCAGTTGCAGGGCGAGCAGTACAGCGAAGCGGCCAGCGCGCTGCGCGACGGTGACCTGGACGCGGCCAACCTCGACCAACCGCACCGCAAGCTTTTGGAGTTCGTGGAGACGATCACGCGCCACGCCTACAAGGTCACCGACGAGCAGGTCCAGGAGCTGCGCGACCTGGGCTGGAGCGACGAGCAGATCGCCGAGGCCGTCTACGACGCCGCGCTCTTCAATCTCTTCGTGCGCCTGGCCGACTCCTTCGGGATCGAGCCGCCGCCGCTCTACGAACCCGAGGGCATCCCGAAGGCGGTACTCGCCGACTCCATCTGAGTTTCTGTTTTGACCCCTACGAACACCGGCTCCGGCAAGGTGGTCGTGAACAGGTCGATGTCGCTGGACGGCTTCATCGCCGGTCCCGGCGACGCGATGAGCTGGGTCTTCGACTTCATGGCGCCGGACGCCTTCCCAGAGATCGCCGCGGCCACAGGGGCAATGCTCATCGGACGGCGTACCTACGAGGTGGCCAAACGGCAGAGAGAGGCCAGCCAACCGGGCGGAAAGGAGTACGGCGGGGGATGGTCGGGACCCGTGTTCGTCCTCACCCACAGGCCGCCGGAGCCGCCGGACCCGGCGCACAGCTTCCTCAGCGGCGACATCGAGGAGGCGGTCGCCACCGCGCGCACGGCCGCAGGCGGCAAGAACCTGGAGATCCTCGGCGCCAACGTGGCCGGCCAATGCCTGCGGCGGGGCCTGGTCGACGAGATCCTGGTTTACGTGCTGCCGGTGCTGCTCGGCGACGGCATCCCTTTCTCGTCCCCAGGGCTTGCCAGGATCGACCTGGAACCCATCAGCAGCACGCGGTCGGGCGCCGTCACCATCCTCCGGTTTCGGGTCCGCAAGTAGCCCCCGCGTGCTGGGCTAGGCGAGCGCCTGCACGGCCTCCAGCGTGTGCAGCCCGTGCAGGTGGAACAGGACCACACCACCTCGGGCCCGGACCGCCGCGACCATGGTCGCCGCGCCGGCGCCGGCCCAGTCTCGAGTGTCGACGTCCCAGAGCAGCACCCTCAACCCGAACTGGGCCGCGATCAGGGCGATGCGCCCCCGCGGACCGTCCCAGCCGCCGTATGGCGGCCGGAAGTAAGGGCAGCCGGCCAGCACGCCGGCGGCGATCTCGGCCCGGATCGCGGCGTTCGAGAGGCGGCGCAGGTCGGGATGGCTGTAGGTGTGGTTGCAGGTCAGCTGGCCGGCCGCCTGCAGCTGGGGGATCAGCCAGGGATAGCGATCGCGGCACTGGCCGGTGATGAAGAACAGCGCCTGGCGCTGGCTCTGCTGGAGGACGTCGACGATGGCGCCCACCGTGGCTGGGTCGCCGCAGTCGTCGAAGGTGAAGGTCAAGTTGGGGTTGTATCCGGCTGTCGTGGTGGGCACCGCCATGCCGGCGCGGATGACCGCGGCGGTGGGGATGAACACCGGCACCCAACCGTTGACTGGGAGCTGGGCAAAGATCTCGGCCCGCGTCAGCGGGGGCGGCGCGGGGATCACCGGCGGTGCAGGCTCGACGGCCGCAGGGGCAGACTCGATCGGTCCTTCGACGAACCCGACCAGATCGGCCAGTAGCACCAGCGCGGCTGCGGCCGCGGGCAGCAACACCCTTCCCTCCTGGACGTGCATGGTATTCGCCTATGCGCGTCGCCGTGGTGGGAGCGGGCGTCATCGGCTGCTCCGTGGCCGAGCGGCTGCAGCGCGGCGGCCACCAGGTCACCGTCTACGAGCGGGATACCGTGGGCGCCCACGCCTCCGGCGCGGCGGCAGGCTTGCTGGCGCCCTTCTCGGAGGACGAGCGCGACGCCGGAGCCCGCAGCCTCCGGCTCTTCCCAGGACTGGCGCAGCGCCTGCTGGAGGAGACCGGCATCGACGTGCAGTTCCACGACATGGACAGCCTGACGCCGGCGTTCGATCCCGAAGACGAGACCGTGCTCAGGCGCGGTGGCGGCCGCTGGCTGGACGTCTTCGAGCTGCGCCGCCTGGAGCCCGGGCTGCATCCCGACTGCCGGGGCGCGGTGCTGTTTCCGGAGAGCCAGGTCACGCCGCCGCGACTGACTCAAGCGCTGGCGGCGGCGGCCCGCGGCAGGGGCACCGAGATCCGCGAGCACTCGCCCGTCGCCGCGCCCGAAGACGTCGAAGACGCCGACCTGGTGGTGCTGGCCGCAGGACCCTGGACGGCCGACCTGGCCGCCGCCTTCGGCCTGGAGGTGCCGGTCTGGCCCAGCCGCGGCCAGCTGGTCCGGCTCCGGCCGGCACCGGCCCGACCGGCGCCTCTGAACAGGATGCTCACCCACGGCGGCCGCTACCTGGTGCCGAAGCCTGACGGCGCGGTCGTGGCCGGCAGCACGGAGGAGGAGGTGGGCTTCGACGCCCGGGCCACCGCCGACGGCATCCGCGGCCTGCTGGACTTCGCCCGCCGCATGGTCCCCGCGCTGGGCGATGCCACGGTGGAAGAGGTGTGGGCCGCGCTGCGGCCGGCCACCTTCGACGGCCAGCCGATCATTGCCAGGGCGAGCGAGCGGATCATCATCGCCACCGGGCACAACCGCAACGGGATCCTGCTGGCGCCGATCACCGCGGAGATCGTCGCCGGCCTCGTGGACGGGGGGTAGGATCGCAACCAGATGGCGGAGATCAGCATCGAGAGCGCGCCCACCAAGTCAGGCTGGGAGTGCGACGTCGAGATCGATCCGGGCACGGAGCGCGCCAGCCGGCACCGGGTGCGCGTGCTGCACGAGGAGATGGCGCGCTGGGGCAAAGGCGCCCACGAGCCGGACGCGCTGGTCCGCCGCGCCTTTGAGTTCCTCCTCGAACGCGAACCCGCCCACGAGATCCTGAAGAGCTTCGAGCTGGCGGAGATCAGCAGGTACTTCCCCGAGTTCGACCGGGCGATGTCCTCATGAAGGCGCCGGTGCCCTGCTTCGAGTGCGGCACCTTCACCATGGAGCTCGACCTCACGCTCGACCACCAGCACCTGGCGTGCGAGCGCTGCGAGCGCATCTGGTGCGCCCGCTGCCTCGGGCGCTTCGAAGTCAAGATCTCGGGTGAATGGCTCAAGCGACAGCGAGCCGCCGCGCTCAACTGAGTGACGCGGGCGACATCGCCCGCATCTACTCCGAGGGCATCGCCGACCGAATCGCCACCTTCGAGACGGAGCCGCGCAGCCGCGCCGACGTCGAGCAGGTCCTGCGCGGCCTGGATCCGCGACATCCGGCAGTGGTGGTGGAGCGCGAGGGCCGCGTCGTTGCCTTTGCCTGGACATCCACCTACCGGCCGCGCGCCTGCTACGACCTGATCGCCGAGTTCTCCGTGTACGTGGGGCGCGAAGCTCGCGGCACCGGCTGCGGTCGCGAGGTGCTGAGCGCGTTGATCGAGGCCGCCGAAGCATCCGGCCTCCACAAGCTGGTCTCCCGCATCTTTCCCGAGAACACCGCGAGTCGCGCGCTTTGCCGCGCGCTGGGTTTCCGGGAGGTCGGCACCTATGTGCGGCACGGCAAGCTGGACGGCGAGTGGCGTGATTGCGTCATCGTCGAGCGGCTGCTGGGCGCAGCCGCGGACGGCTGTTAGGTGTCGCTCAACTGGTGGCCGGCGAGAAGGTGAGCATCACGCTGCCCTGCCCCATGTGCTGCTGCTGCGCCTGCATGGCCACGCTGAGCACGTCCCACGTGTAGGCGTAATTCTGTCCCTGCGAGATCCCTGCGTCATCGGAGTACAGCTTCTGGGTGTCGTAGCCGATCAGCACGATCACGTGGTACACGTTGCCGGCGCTGTAGTACGGGCTGATCTTGGCGCCGCCGGGACCGCCGTGCGTCATCACCGGAATGATCACGGGGTTGCCACCGGCGATCGACTTCTTGATGTTGTCGAGCGTCGCCGGGCTGATGGTCGGCTGCAGGTTGTAGAACTGCTTTCCGTCCTGCCCGACCTTGTCCAGCGAGAGGTCGAGCACGCCGGGCCAGGTCTGGCGCTCGTACTGCACGATCTGGCTCATGGCGGAATCCGCATCGGCCGGCGGGATGCGGTCGTTGGGGTATTTGACGCCCTTGTAGTAGCGACCCACCATCAGCACCGCGGCGGCCTCGCAGTACTCCTCGTGGGCGGCGTCCCACTTGCCGGTCGGCGCCTGCACGGTGTAGGGGACACCCTTGATGAAGACCGAGTCCGGGATCGGAGCCGCTACCGACGGTATCGAAGCCGACGGCTCCGGTGTGGGGGTCGCGGTGGCTGGCGCCGAGATCACCTGCGCGACCTTGGGGATCGGCTGAACCAGCGACACCGCGTGCCGCGCGTGGTACACGGCGAGCGCGGCTGAGCTGAGGCCTGCCAGCACCGCGACTGCCGCAAAAGCGGCGGCCGAGCCGTGCTTTCCGCCCCGCGAGACCTGGGATCTCGCGGGCATCCCTGGGTTTTTCAGCACACCCGTACGATAGCCGCGGTGTCGACGGAAGCCGCCCCCGCTTACGCACGCCTGGGGTCGCGCGCCGTACGGAACAGCTTGCTCGTCCTGGGGGCTCGCGTGGTCTCCCGCCTGGTCGCCCTCTTCACGGTGGTGATCCTCGCCAACCACCTGGGCGACACGCGCTACGGGCGCTACGTGACCATGGTCGCGTACAGCGCGCTGGTCTCGGTGCTGGCGGACTTCGGACTGAACACCCTGTACACGCGCGAGGCGGCTCGGGATCCCCAGCGGCTGACCGGCTACCTGGCCAACCTGCTCACTGGGAAGGCTGTGCTCGGCCTCCTCGCATTCGTCGTTTTCTCGGTGCTGCTGGTGATCGTGGGAGTGGGGGAGCTGGCGGTGCCCGGGGGCGTGCTGCTCGTGCTCACGACCTATTCGGCCCTGCTGCGCAACACGTTCTACGCGCTGGGCCGACTGGAGTTCGAGGCCATCGCGATCCTGGGCGAGATCGGGATCCAGGCCGCCGGCATCATCGCCGGCGCCCGGCTGGGGGCGGACACGCCCTTCTTCGTCTGGGTCTACGCCACCTCGGCGGCGGCGACCGCGCTCTACAGCGGGATCGTGATCCGCGCCTTCGGCCTCGCCGGCATCAGGCTGGCCTTCGACCTCTCATTCCTCTGGGGCTGGCTGCGGACCGCGCTGCCCTTCGCCGTGGGCTTTCTGCTCACCAATCTCTACTTCCGGGTCGATGTGCCGATCCTCCAGCACTTCAAGCCCTTCAGGGAGGTGGGCTGGTACCAGTTCGCGTACAAGCCCTTCGAAGCCCTGCAGTTCGTACCGTTGGCGGTCCAGACCGTCGTCTACCCGGTGCTCGGGGTCTACCACAGGCAGAACCAGGAGCTCCTGCGCCGGGCATACCAGCAGTTCTTCAAGGTCCTGGTCCTGCTGGGCTGGCCTTTGACGGTGGGGACCTTCTTGCTCGTGCATCCGATCGGCCGCCTCTTCCGGCTTTTCCCGGAGTCGGAGCCCTCGCTGCGGATCCTCGCCCTGGCCATCGTCTTCCTGTTCGCCAACTCCGCCTTCACGGCCATGCTCTACGCGATCGACCGTCAGGACCGGTTCGCCTGGACGACCGGCATCGCGGTGGTGGTGAACGTGGTGCTCAACCTCGCCTTGATTCCGCTTTACGGCTATCTGGCGGCCAGCGCCACCACAGTGATCACCGAGGCCGCCTTCTCGGTGGCGGGCTGGTGGTTCGTGGCCCGGCGCCACCCGCTGCCCTGGCTGCGGGTCAGCTGGCGGATCCTGCTGGCGGGACTGCTGATGGGCGTGGTCCTCTACTTCCTGGCCGCACGCTCGATCGTGATCTCGGCGCCGGCCGGCCTGATCGCTTACCTGGCGGGCCTGGCGGTGCTGCGGGCGGTCACCCCGGACGAGCTGCGGCAGTTCGCAGCCGGTCTGCGGAGGCCCGCCGCGTGAGGCTGCTGCTGGCGCCGGGCGCCTCGGGCTCGATCGACTCGCTGGCCGGCGCCGTGGCCGGCCTCCGCCGGCGCGGCGTCGAGGCGGAGGCGATCGCTGTGCCCCAGGGCCGGGTGGAGAAGGCCGCCCAGTGCTTTCAGGAGCTTGCGCGGCCGGAGGATGTCGTGGCCGGCCAGTCCTACGGCGGGCGCGCCGCTTCGCTGGCCGCGGCGGAGTCGCGCTATGCCGCCTGCGTGATGTTCAGCTTCCCGCTCAGCGGCAAGCCCGAGGAGCGGACCGCGCACTGGCCGCGCATTTCCTTTCCGGCACTGGTGCTCAACGGCGAGCGCGACCCGCTCAGCCCGATCGCTGAGATCCGGCGGCTCGTGCCGCTGCTTCCCCAAGGCCGGCTGATCAGCTTTCCGGGCGCCGGCCATGGCCTGGGGAACGCCCTCGAAGCCAAGCTCGACGCCGCCGCCGAATTCCTCCTTAGCCTGTAAACGCGGTGCCCGAAGAGCTCTCCATCAAGGCCAACGGCTTGAAGTTCCGGGCGCTGGCCGAGGGCCCCGCCGACGGCCAGCCGGTGCTGCTGATGCACGGTTTTCCCGAAGGCGCCGAGTCCTGGGCCCTCCAGCTCGCCGCGCTGGGCGGCGCCGGGTTCCGAGCGGTGGCGCCGGACCTGCGCGGCTATGGCGGCAGCGACGCCCCCGAGGGCGAGGACGCCTACCACGCCCAGGAGCTGATCGCCGACGTGGGCGGGCTGCTGGACTCGCTGCAGTGGGAGCGCGCACACGTCGCCGGCCACGACTGGGGTGCGCTGGTGGGCTGGGGCTTCGTGGCCAACCATCCGGACCGCGTCCTGACCTGGACGGCGCTCTCGGTCGGCCATCCGCTGGCCTTTTACCAGGCCGGGCGGGAGGACGAGGATCAGCGCCGGCGCTCGGCCTACATCCGGCTCTTCCGGGAGGTGGGGAGGGCCGAGGCGGTACTGGCGGAAGACGGTCATCGGCGCCTCCGGGCGATGTACCGCGAGTACGGCCCCAACCCGGACGCCATACCCGACTCGGTGATCGACGCCTACGTCCAGGGCTTCGCGCGGCCGGGCCGCCTTACGGCCGCGCTCAACTACTACCGGGTGGCGCTGACCGAGCTGCCGCGCATCACCGGCCAGGTGCGGTCACCGACGCTGCTGATCTGGGGGAACCAGGACCCGGCGGTGGGCCGGCTGGGAACCGAGGCGACGGCCCCGATGGTCGAGGCCCGGTACCGTTTGCGGGAGCTAGAGGGCGCCGGACACTGGTTGCAGTTCGAGCGCCCGCAGGAGGTCGCGCAGGACATGATCGACCATTTACAAGCCGAAACCCGCGATTAGGATTCGCGAACATGGCTGAACAGACTCCCACCGCGCCAGCGCCGATCGGCCACGAAGAACGCCGCAACAACCTGCGGCGCCTCGATGACGTTCTCGAAGCCCTCGAGCAGCTCAACCTGCACGACCAGACCGAGCTGACAGACTCCCTTGCCCGGCGGCTGGTGGAGCTCGGCGTCAAGCAGCCGTACGACTTCACGATCACGCAGCTGATCGAGAAGGTCTGGGGCATCCAGCAGCCCTTCCTGGTCAAGGTGGTGGTCGAGCGGCGGCGCCGGCGCCGGCGCCGAATGCCGATCGACCTGCTTCCCTAGCCTGGTCCCTGAGTTGGGCGCGCGCCGGCTGAAAGGCGTCCGCCGGCGCGGGCTCAGCGGGCTCGGCATCGTGCTGGTCCTGACCGGGCTGCTGGCGCTGGCGGTGACCTATTCGGTGGTGCCTCCCATCGTGCCCCGGCTGTGGCCGCTGATCCTGGTCGCGGTCGGCCTCTTCGGACTGCTGCGACGGCCGGGGTGGGTGTCGGAGCTCGACTTTCAGCTGGGATCCGAGTTCGGACGTTTCGCGGACCGTCAGCGCCGGATCTTCAGCTGGGCGCTGGTCGTGCTGGGGCTGATCTGCCTGGTCTTCACGCTGCAACTGGTGGACGAGCGCGTGCTGGGGCCGGCTGTGCTGATCGTCCTCGGCTTGCTGCTGCTGTGGAGGCGTTCGCGCTGACCGACCTGGAGTGGGTCTCTCTCTTCGCGGAGATCGGGGAGTCGGTGCGCGCGGCGACGGCCCACCTGGTCGGCACTGAGGAGGGCCGGCTCGAGCTCAGCCAGGGCGCCGGGGGCGACACCACGGTCGAGATCGACCGCCTGGCCGAGTCCGTGGTGCTGGAGCGCCTGCAGCGGGCAGCCTCAGAGGGCGCACGTTTCTCGGTGCTCTCGGAGGAGGTCGGCCACCGCAACCTGGGTGCCGAATGGCCGCTGGTGCTGGTCGATCCGATCGATGGCAGCCTCAACGCCAAGCAGGGCATTCCAGTCTTCGCCGTGATGCTGGCGCTCCTGGACGGGCCGCGGTTGGGCGACGCCCGCGTCGGCTACGTGCTGAACCTGGCTACCGGCGATACCTGGCATGCGGTGCGGGGCGTGGGCGCCTACCGCAACCTTCAGGACCTGGGTACGCTGCCGATGCAACGCGGACATCGTGATTTCGAGATGGTGGCCCTGGAGAGCTCGCCGCGCTCGGTGATCCGGGCGCGGCCGCTGCTCGAGCGGGCGGCCAAGATCCGGGTGCTGGGCTGCATGGCTTTGTCCATCGTTCACACCGCCACGGGCGGGGTGGACGTTTTCTGCGCGCCCTTCAAAGCGCGCGCTTTCGACATGGCGGCCAGCCTGCTCATCCTGCGCGAGGCGGGGGGCATGGCTTCCGATTGCGATGGGGCGGACGTGTACGCGGTCACGGCCGGGCTGGAGGGCCGGACCTCGCTGCTCTGCGCCTCCGACGTGGCCTACCACACCCAGGCGCTGGCGCTGATGCGGGGCGCCCTGGCTGGATGACCTTTCCGGCCGACTCGACGATCTTCGCGGTCCTCTCCTTCGAGGGCCCCGACGTGTACAGCCAGGCCGGCGGGCTAGGGGTGCGGGCCAAGGAGCTGAGCCGCGCGCTAGCGTCGGCGGGCTACGAGACCCATCTCTTCTTCTTGGGCGATCCGGACCTGCCGGCCGAGGAGGAGGCCCTCGATGGCCGCCTGCGGCTGCATCGCTGGGGCCAGTGGCTGTCGCGCTCGCACCGGGGCGGCGTCTACGACGGCGAGGACGTCAAGGTCGTCGACTGGAACCGCAGCCTGCCCTCGTACCTGGTCGACCACCTGGTCGAGCCAGCGGCGCGGGCCGGCAAGCTGATGGTGGTCCTGGGCGAGGAGTGGCACACCGCCGACTCCATGCGCTTGATCGCGGAGGCACTCTTCTACCGCGGGCTGCGGGACCGCGCCGTGATTCTCTGGAACGCCAACAACACTTTCGGCTTCCACCGCATCAACTGGCGCGAGCTGGAAGCGTCGGCGACGCTCACCACCGTCAGCCGCTACATGAAGCACCGGATGTGGGAGGTGGGGGTGAACCCCATCGTGATTCCGAACGGGATTCCGGCTGCGGCGCTCGTCGACGCGCCTGCGGCCGACGTATCCGCGTTGCGGGCGGCCGCGGGCGCGGACCTGCTGCTGTTCAAGATCGGGCGTTTCGACCCCGACAAGCGCTGGATCATGGCCATGACCGCCGCCGGGCTGCTGAAGCGACAGGGGCTGCGGGTGCGCGTGCTCATGCGGGGAGGCCGCGAACCTCACGGCGCGGACGTGCTCGCGCACGCCGCCACCCATGGGCTGGTGGTGGAGGACTCCCGGTCGCCCCAGGACCAGGCCTCGCTGCTGCGCCTGTTCAAGACGCACGCGGGGGCCGACGTCGTGAACCTGGTCTCCTTCCTGCCCGAGGGCCTGCTGGGCACGCTGTACGCGGCTTCGGATGCGGTGCTGGCCAATTCCGGGCACGAGCCGTTCGGCCTCGTCGGACTGGAGGTGATGGCCGCGGGCGGACTGGCGGTCACGGGGTCGACGGGTGAGGACTACGCCGAGCCCTTTCGCAATGCGGTCGTGCTGGAGACCGAGGATCCGCTGGAGCTGGTGGGGGCGCTCCGGCAGGTGCGCAGCCAGCCGGCCTGGGCCGCCCATCTGCGCGCCAACGGGCGCGCCACCGCGCGCGAGTTCACCTGGGACCACGTGCTCGACCAGCTGCGCTACTGGCTGGACCTGGCGGCCCTGCGCCAGGGGGTGGAGCGCCTCTCGTAGGTGCGGGGCTTGCCCGGCCCTCGGCGCTGGAACGGTTTGGACGGCAACGGTGTAATTGACGTGTGCCGCGATGGCGCGCGGTCCCGGCAGCTCTGGTCGCGCTCTTCTCCCTCGCCTGCTCGAATGGCCCGGCCGCCGGCGCGACGCCTCCGCAGCAAGCGCAAGCGCCAGGCGGCTGCGCCGCGACCCACGTCCTGGTCCACACGGGCCCTCCGGAGTGGGCGCGCGCGGGATTCAACTACGGCGCGGGCGACTGGGCGCTGCCGTGGGCGCTCTCGGATTCTGGCAATGTCGTGGCACACCTCTTCGCCCGGCAGCTGGTGGCTGGTGGAGAACGCCCCGACGGATCGGCGAACAAGATCCTTTGGAACGTGCGGGATGTCGCGGCCGGCTTGCAGGTGATCGCCCATCCCGACGCCACAACCCAGCCTCGGATCACCATCAGTGGCCAGATGACCAACGGCAACCAGATGCCCAGCATCGTGGACCTGCCGGCGCCTGGTTGCTGGGCCTTCGCTATCTCCTGGGGTACCAAGCACGACAGCCTGAGCCTGCAAGTGCTGCCAGCCGGGAGCAGCCCGGCCCTTTAGGGAGGGGCAAGCCCCTTCCCACGAACCTACGATTGCATCCTGTGGAAGACGGCCGCCGGCGGGTCGTGGTGGAGAACGTGCGGCCGGAGGTGGACGCGGGCCGCTTCCCCGCCAAAGGCTCCCTCGGGGAGCCGGTGGTCGTCGAGGCCGACATCTTCGGCGACGGCCACGACCAGCTGACGGCCGTGCTGCTCTGGCGGCCGGTCGGCCACCGCGAGGAGGCGAGCTGGCGGGAGGTCCCGATGGCCCACCTCGTCAACGATCGCTGGCAAGGCTCCTTCGAACCCCGCAGGACCGGCACCTGCGAGTTCGCCGTCCAAGCCTGGGTCGACCACTTCAAGTCCTGGGAGCACGACCTGGAGCGGCGCGATCGCGCCGACGCGGCGGCCGCCAGCGCTGCTCAAGCTGATGGAGAAGCACGGCGACCGCAGCCAGGCTGCCTGCTCGCCGCGCACCCCGCGGGTCCTGGTGGAGCGCGAGCGGGCGCGCTTCAGCGCCTGGTACGAGGTCTTTCCTCGTTCCACCTCACCGGATCCAGGCCGAGCCGGGACCTTCCAGGATCTCGAGACGCGCCTGCCCTACGTGGCGGGCATGGGTTTCCACATCCTCTATCTGCCGCCGATCCATCCCATCGGGCGCGCCTTCCGGAAAGGCCGGAACAACACGGTGAGCGGCACCCGCAACGACGTCGGCAGTCCCTGGGCCATCGGCTCGGAAGAGGGGGGCCACAAGTCGATCAACCCCGACCTGGGCACGCTGGACGACTTCCGGCGCCTGGTCAAGGCCACCAAGCGGCACGGCATGGAGATCGCACTCGACATTGCGTTCCAGTGCTCACCCGACCATCCGTACGTGAGAGAGCACCCGGAATGGTTCCGGCAGCGGCCCGACGGCAGCATCCGCTATGCGGAGAACCCGCCCAAGAAGTACC
This sequence comes from Chloroflexota bacterium, assembly GCA_005881825.1. GTDB lineage: Bacteria > Chloroflexota > Dormibacteria > Dormibacterales > Dormibacteraceae > CF-28. The sequence goes on from VBEO01000149.1 coordinate 12,249, forward strand.
AGGACATCTACCCCTTCAACTTCGAGACCAGCGACTGGCGGGCCCTTTGGGACGAGCTGCTGAGCGTCTTCCTGTACTGGTGCGAGCAGGGGGTGCTCACCTTCCGCGTCGACAATCCCCATACCAAGCCCTTCCGCTTCTGGGAGTGGGCGCTGGCGCGCGTGCGCGAGCAGCATCCGGACGTGATCTTCCTCAGCGAGGCCTTCACGCGGCCCAAGGTCATGTACCAGCTGGCCAAGCTCGGCTTCAGCCAGTCCTACACCTACTTCGCGTGGCGCCAGGAGCCCTGGGAGATCCAGCAGTACGCCACCGAGCTGACAACGCCGCCGGTGGTCGACTTCTTCCGCCCCAGCTACTGGCCGAACACGCCGGACATCCTCACCGAGCAGCTGCAGCTCGGCGGCCGCGCCATGTCGGCCCTGCGCTTCGTGCTGGCGGCCACGCTGGGCGCCTCCTACGGGATCTTCGGCCCCTCCTTCGAACAGGTCGAGGTGCGGCCCTTGATCCCGGGGAAGGAGGAGTACATGGACTCCGAGAAGTACCAGGTGCGGAATTGGGACTTCGAGCAGCCGTCCGGCCTGCAGGATCTGATCACGCGGGTCAACGCCATCCGCCGCGACCAGGCGGCCCTGCGCCACGATCGCACACTTCGGTTCCTGCGCACCGACAATGAGCGCCTGCTCGCTTACACCAAGACCGCGCCCGACGGCTCCGCCCCCGTCTGCGTGATCGTCAACCTCGACCCCCAGCAGCGCCAGTCGGGTTGGGTCGAACTGCCGGCGCTCGCGGAAAGCGAGTACGAGGTGGTCGACCTGCTCAACGGGCCTGTGTACCGCTGGCGCGGCGCCGGCGCCTGGAACTACGTGATGCTGGATCCCGCGCTCACCCCGGCGCACGTGTTCCGGGTCGGCGCACCCCTGCGGCCGCCCGAGTGATCAGCACGCCGGCTGCCAGCTGGTACAAGGACGCCGTCCTGTACGAGGTGCCCGTGCGCGCCTTCATGGACGCCAACGGCGACGGCGTGGGCGACTTCGACGGCCTGATCACGCGGCTCGACTACATCGCGGAGCTGGGCGTGACCGCGATCTGGCTGCTGCCTTTCTATCCCTCACCCGGCCGCGACGACGGGTACGACATCGCCGACTACGACACGGTCAATCCCGCGTACGGCACGCTCGGCGACGTGCGCCGCCTGGTGCGCGAGGCGCACAAGCGCGGACTGCGGGTGGTCACCGAGCTGGTCTGCAATCACACCTCCGACCAGCACCCCTGGTTCCAGCGCGCCCGCCGCGCGCGCAAAGGCACCGTGGCGCGCGACTTCTACGTCTGGAGCGACACGACCGACCGCTACCGCGACGCTCGCATCATCTTCAAAGACTTCGAGCGCTCCAACTGGACCTGGGACGAGGTCGCGCAGCAGTACTACTGGCATCGCTTCTACGCGCACCAGCCCGATCTCAACTACGAGAACCCCAGGGTCGAGCAGGAGATCCTGAAGGTGGTCGACCACTGGCTGGGCATGGGCATCGACGGGCTGCGCCTGGACGCCATCCCCTACCTGTACGAGCGCGAGGGCACCAACTGCGAGAACCTGCCCGAGTCGCACCAGTTCCTGAAGCGGCTGCGCGCGCACGTCGACCGCAAATTCCCCGGTCGCATGCTGCTGGCCGAGGCTAACCAGTGGCCCGACGACGCGGTGACCTACTTCGGCCAAGGCGACGAATGCCACATGGCGTTCCACTTCCCGCTGATGCCCCGCCTCTTCATGGCGGTGCACTTAGAGGACCGCTTCCCGATCATCGACATCATGGCCCAGACGCCGTCCATCCCCGAGAACGCGCAGTGGGCGATGTTCCTCCGCAACCATGACGAGCTCACCCTGGAGATGGTCACCGACGAGGAGCGCGATTACATGTGGCGCGTCTACTCGTCCGACACCGTGGCGCGCATCAACCTCGGCATCCGGCGCCGCCTGGCGCCGCTGCTCCACAACAACCGGCGCCGGATCGAGCTGATGAACGCGCTGCTCTTCTCGATGCCCGGCACACCCGTCGTGTACTACGGCGACGAGATCGGGATGGGCGACAACATCTACCTCGGCGACCGCAACGGCGTGCGCACGCCGATGCAGTGGTCGGGCGACCGCAACGCCGGCTTCTCCGAGGCCAACCGGCAGCGCCTGTACCTCCCGGTGATCGTCGATCCCGAGTACCACTTCGAAGCCGTCAACGTGGAGGCGCAGGCCGCCAACCCGCAGTCACTGCTGAGCTGGATGCGCCGCTTGATCGCGCTGCGCAAGAGCCGCCCCGCGTTTGCACGCGGCACGCTCGAGTTCCTGCATCCCGACAACCGCAAGGTGCTTGCCTTCGTGCGCACGCTGGGCGAGGAGCGGATCCTGGTGATCGCCAACCTCTCGCGCTTTCCGCAGTACGCGCAGCTGGATCTCTCGACCTTCGACGGCATGCTGCCGGTGGAGATGTTCGGTCGAGTCGAATTTCCCGCCCTCGCCAGGGCGCCCTACCAGGTCACGCTCGGTCCCCATGCCTTCTACTGGTTCTCAGTGGAACCCAAGAAAGTCGCCGCAGCCGTGCCCGAAGGCCGGCGCGACGACGTGCCCGAGCTGGTGCTCGCCGGCGGGCTCGAAGGCCTGGTTCGCGGTGACGACAACCAGCGCCTGGAGCAGATCCTGCCCTCCTACATCACCTCCCGCCGCTGGTTCGGCGCCAAGTCGCGCCGTCTGCGCTCCGTGCGCATCATCGACGACGTGCCCGTGCCCCACGGATTGGGAACCACCCACGTGGCGGTCACCGAGATCCAGTACTCGGACGGCGAGCCCGACTGCTATCTGCTGCCGCTGGCGATCGCGGAGGGCGCGCTGGCGCACCAGGTCTGGGAGCGGGCGCCCTGGGCGGTGGTGGCGCGCATACAGGACCCGGAGGGCACGATCGTGATCGATGCGCTGGCCGACCCTGGATTCAGCAAGGCGCTGCTGGAGGCGATCTCGCGCCGCGGTCGCTACCGGGGCTGGCGCGGCGACCTGGTGGCGCTGCCGTCAAACTTGCTCAAGCGCCTGCGCGACGATCAGCCCGAGCTGGCGCCATCGCTGTCCGGCGCCGAGCAGAGCAACAACTCGATCGTCTTCGGCGAGCGCTTGATCCTGAAGATCTTCCGGCGCCTGGAGGACGGCATCCATCCCGACCTCGAGGTGACGCGCTTCCTCACGGACCGCACCAGCTTCCGAAACATCGCGCCCGTCGTGGGCTCGATCATCTACCGCCGCGGGCGCGGCGAGAACGCGGTGATGGGCATGCTGCAGCAGTACATCCCTCATCGCGGGGACGCCTGGGAGCACGTCCAGCGCTTGCTGGACAGCGAGGGCCACCGCAGCTTTCACGACGAAGCGCGGCTGCTGGGCAGGCGCAGCGCTGAAATGCACCTGGCGCTGGCGTCTGATCTCGAGGATCCGGCGTTCGCGCCCGAGCCCACGAGCATGCTCGACGCGCGGTCTGCATATCAATCGATCCGCACGCTCAGCACCCAGGTGATGGAGCTGGTGCGTCATTCACTGGCGAGCGACTCGGAGGGGGCCGAGCTCCTGAAGCTGGAGCCGGCTCTGCTGCGCCGCGTGCACGGCATCATCGAGCGCCCATTGACAGCGCGCCGCATCCGCGTGCACGGCGACTTCCACCTCGGCCAGATCCTGTGGACGGGCTCCGACTTCGTGATCGTCGACTTCGAGGGCGAGCCCGCGCGCTCGCTGCACGAGCGGCGGATGAAGCGCTGGGCGCTCAAGGACGTGGCGGGGATGGTGCGCTCCTTCCACTACGCGGCCCGCGCGGCCGACGTGGACAGCGGGTGGGCGGCCGACGTTTCTGACGCGTACCTTCAGGGCTATGTGGAGACCCCCGGAGTGGGTGGCGCCTCGTTCATGCCCCGCTCCGCCGAGGAGACACGCCTGCTGCTGGACGTGATGCTGATCGAGAAGGGCCTGTACGAGCTGCGCTACGAGCTGAACAGCCGCCCGGACTGGGTGCGCATTCCGCTCCACGGCCTACTCGAGCTGGCGCGGAATCTGAGTTGAGCCAGACTCAGTCCCGGCTGTCGATGCTCAGCGACGACGATCTCTACCTCTTCAACGAGGGCAGCCAGTTCCGGCTCTGGGAAAAGCTGGGCGCCCGCGTCGTCGAGGGCGGCGCCTGGTTTGGAGTTTGGGCGCCCAATGCCGAGAGCGTGTCGGTGATCGGCGACTTCAACGGCTGGGATCCGCGCAGCAACCCACTGTCGCCGCGCGCCAACTCGGGAATCTGGGAGGGCCTGGTCGCCGGCCTGGGCAAGGGCACCCTGTACAAGTTCCACGTGATCGCACGCGGCGGCGCTTGGCGGGCGGACAAGACAGACCCGATGGGCATCTTCTTCGAGGTCGCACCCAAGACCGCCGCCATCGTCTGGGACCTCGACTACCCGTGGGGTGATGGCGAATGGATGCGCGACCGGAAGGCCCGCAACGGCCCGGCCGCGCCGTGCTCGATCTACGAGGTGCACATCGGCTCCTGGATGCGCAACGAGCAGGCCGGCAACCACTCGCTCTCCTACCAGGAACTGGCCCCGCGCCTGGCCGACTACTGCGAGAAGATGGGCTTCACCCACGTCGAGTTCCTGCCCATCACCGAGCATCCCTTCTTCGGCTCCTGGGGATACCAGACGACCGGTTATTTCGCACCGACCTCGCGCTACGGCACGCCCCAGGACTTCATGCAGCTGGTCGACCACCTGCACCAGCGCGGCATCGGTGTGGTTCTGGACTGGGTGCCTTCACACTTCCCGACCGACGAGCACGGTCTCGGCTACTTCGACGGCACGCACCTGTACGAGCATGCCGACCCCCGGCGCGGGTTCCACCCCGACTGGAACAGCTACATCTTCAACTACGGCCGCCACGAGGTGCGGTCTTTTCTCATCTCGTCCGCCCTGTTCTGGCTCGACCGCTACCACATCGACGGCATCCGGGTCGACGCCGTCGCCTCGATGCTGTATCTCGACTACTCACGCAAAAACGGGGAGTGGATCCCCAACGATTACGGCGGCCGCGAGAACCTGGAGGCGATCGACTTCTTGCGGCGCTTCAACAAGGAGGTCTACGCAGCGTTTCCCGATGTGCAAACCATGGCCGAGGAATCCACGGCCTGGCCGCTGGTGTCGCGTCCGACGTATGTAGGCGGCCTCGGATTCGGCATGAAGTGGGACATGGGCTGGATGCACGACACCTTGCAGTACATGTCGCGCGAACCGGTGCACCGCAAGTGGCACCAAAACGAGCTGACGTTCCGCGGCGTGTACGCGTTCAGCGAAAACTACGTGCTGCCGCTGTCACACGACGAGGTCGTGCACGGCAAGGGTTCGCTGCTGGGCAAGATGCCCGGCGACGAATGGCAGAAGTTCGCCAACCTGCGCCTCCTCTTCGCTTACCTGCACGCCACGCCCGGCAAGAAGCTGCTCTTCATGGGCGGAGAGTTCGGCCAGGGCCGCGAGTGGAACCACGACTCCCAGATCGACTGGTACCTGCTTCAGTACGGCTCGCACGAAGGCCTGCGGCGGTGGGTGGCCGACCTCAACCACGCGCACCGCGGTGAGCCCGCGCTGCACGCGCTCGACTTCGATCCCGCGGGCTGGGAGTGGATCGACGCCAACGACAGCGTCAACTCCACCCTCTCCTTCCTGCGCAAGGCGCCCGGCGGCGACCTCATCGCCTGCGCCTTCAACTTCACGCCGGTGCCGCGCAGCGACTACCAACTGGGGGTGCCTCGGGGCGGGTTCTGGCAGGAGCTGCTGAACAGCGACGCGGCCGAATACGGCGGCACTGGCTGGGGCAACCTGGGTGGGGTGGAAGCCCGCGCGGAGGCCTGGCACGGCCGGCCGTGGTCGCTGACCATCGGCCTGCCCCCGCTGGGTGCGGTTTTCTTCAAATCCGCCGCTTCCGACTGACTATCCTCTGAGCTTCGCCATGCGACCGCTCCATCTCGCCCTGGTCTGGCACATGCACCAGCCCTACTACAAGGACGACCTCACCAAGACCTACCTGCTGCCCTGGGTGCGGCTGCGGGCGGCCAAGGACTACCACAAGATGGCCGCCCTCCTGGACGACTACCCGCGCGTCCGCCAGACCTTCAACCTGGTGCCCTCGCTGCTGGCCCAGATCGAGGACTACACCCGCGGCGACTACGAGGACCTCTTCCTCAACCTCTCCCGCCGGCCCGCGGGGGACCTGAGCCACGAGGAGCGCAGGTTCCTGATCCACTGGACCCGCGAGTCGCCGCGTTTCCTGCGCGTGCAGGCGAGCCCGCGCTACTTGGAGCTGGCCACCCGGTCCGAGGATGAGACCTTCCTGGAGCAGGACATCCGCGACCTCCAGGTGTGGTCCAACCTGTCCTGGATCGACCCCGGATGGGTCGACCGCGACCCCGGCCTGTCCGAGCTCAAGGCCAAAGACGAGGGCTTCACGGAGCAGGACAAGGAGGTGCTCTTCGAAGCCCAGCTCGGCCTGATCGGGCGGGTGATACCCAAGTACGCCGAGCTGGCCCGCCGAGGGCAGATCGAGCTCACCTTCTCGCCCTACTACCACCCTATCCTGCCGCTGCTGGTCGACCTGGAGTCCGCCCGGGCCGCCATACCCCAGATCCGCCTTCCGACCCGGCGCTTCGCCCACCGCGAGGACGCCGAGCGCCAGATCGAGATGGGCATGAGCTCCTTCGAGCGGCTGATGGGGGTGCATCCGCGGGGCATGTGGCCGAGCGAGATGGCGGTCGGCGACTCGGTGGCCTCGCTGGCGGCGCAGGCCGGCGTCGAGTGGATCATCTCCGACGACGACGTGCTCGCCCGGTCGCTGGAGGCAGGCCTGACGCGCGACGGCGAGGGCCGGCTGCATCAGCCCGAGGTCCTGTATGGCCCCTACGAGATGGAGCGCGAGGGCGGCCGTGTCGCCCTGGTCTTCCGCGATGCCCTGCTCTCCAACCTGATCGGCTTCGACTACCACCGCATGCCGCCGCTGGATGCGGTGGCCGACTTCATGCGCCGGCTGCGCCGGATCCGCGAGCAGCAGGGCGAGGACCGAGACTTCCTGGTCACCGTCGCGCTCGACGGGGAGAACGCCTGGGACTTCTACACCCGCGAGGGCAACGACTTCCTGGACGCGCTGTACAGCGAGCTGGATCGCGCCGAGGACGTGGTCTGCACCACGGTCGCCGACTTCCTGCACGCTCATCCCGAGCGGCGGCCGCTGCACCGCCTGCACACCGGGAGCTGGATCGGGGCCACCCTCGATACCTGGATCGGCGATCCCGAGCACAACACGGCCTGGGACCTGCTGTCCGAGACGCGCGACTGGCTGGAGGACTACGCGCAGCACCACCCGCACGAGGCCGAGCAGGTGACCGCGGCCTGGCGCGAGGTCATGATCACCGAAGGCTCCGACTGGTTCTGGTGGTTCTCGCGCAAGCACGACTCGGGCATGGACCAGATCTGGGAGAACCAGTACCGGCTGCACCTGCGCAACGTGTACAAGTTGGTCGGGGCGCGGCAGCCGGCTTCGCTCTTCAAACCCATCCTGGAGCGCGCCGGGGCCGACGAGCGGCGGATGCCGCTGCGCAACATCTCACCGGCCACCGACGACGACCCCGCTTGGGAGAACGCCGGCCGCTACGAAGTGGGCAGTGGCTTCGGGGCCCTCCACAAGCCGGTCGGCTACATCAGCCGTTTGCTCTACGGCAGCGACGAGACCCACCTCCACCTGCGCATCGACAGCCGGCTGGCCCCGGAGTCCCTGGACTCGCAGGGCGTGCACTTCTGGCTCTACACGTCCGGGTCGCCCCAGGGCGAGGCGGTCGGCGAATCCCTGCGCGCGCCGCTGGCCGCGACCTCGCGGGTCGACCTCGGCTTCGACCCGGGCACCGCCATCCGGATCGGCGGCGGCGCGGTCACCGTCTGCCGGCTCAGCGAGGACCGCGCCGAGGCAGTGCCCACCGCCGTCTTCGAGCAGGGTCCGCGGGCGCGGGTGTCGGTCCCCTTCGACGCGCTCGAAAAGGCCGGGGGCGAACCCATGCAGCTGGCGCTGGTGGTCGAGGTGCGCGGGAAGGTCGTGGAGCAGATCCCGCCCATCGGCTCGCTGGGCCTGCGGGTGCCGCGGCGCGCCGACCTGGCCGAGGCCGGCGGGGGGCCGCCGCTCAAGATCCTGATCGCAGCGGCCGAAGTCGCCCCCTTCGCCAAGTCGGGTGGGCTGGCCGACGTCACCGCCGCCCTGGCCAAAGAGCTGCGCCGGCTGGGCCACGACGTCCGCCTGGTGATGCCGCGCTACCGGCAGGTCGGCATCGAGCGCAACCAGCTGCAGCCGGTCGTGCGCGGCCTGCGAGTCGGCCTCGGCAGCCACGGCATCGAAGCCTCGGTGCTGGAGGGCCGGGCGGGCGAGGTGCCTATCTACTTCATCGAGTGCCCGGCGCTCTTCGACCGCGACGGGCTGTATGGCTTCGGCGACGACGACGCCCGCTTCATCTTTTTCGACCTGGCGGTGGTGGAGATGCTGAAGCCGTTGGGCTTCATCCCGGACGTTATCCACCTTCACGACTGGCACGTGGCCCTGATCCCGAATTTGATCAACCGCGTCTTCTCGGCCGAGGAGGACCTGTCCGGGATCGCGTCCGTGATGACGATCCACAACCTCGCCTTCCAGGGGCAGTTCGGCTACGGCACTCTGCACCTGGCCGGCCTGGAGCCCTGGGGCCTGATGAAGGTGGGCGTGCCGCACCTCGACGACGTGGTCAACCTCTTGGGCCGCGGCATCCACTACGCGGATGTGATCAACACGGTCAGCGAGCGTTACGCGCATGAGATCCAGACCCCTGAGTTCGGTGAGGGCATGGACGAGCTCCTGCGCATAAACGCCCACAAGCTGTACGGGATCGTGAACGGGATCGACACCGAGGTGTTCGACCCCATGCGCGACCCCGCGCTGCGCCACCTGTACAGCGCCGCCGACCTGTCGGGCAAGGCACAGGACAAGGCGCTGCTCCGCCGCGAGCTCGGCTTGGGGCCGTCAGCCGCGCCCATGATCGCCTTCATCTCCCGCTTCTACGAGCAGAAGGGTTTGGATCTCCTGGAGCAGGTGCTGCCGCGGCTGATGAGCTCGGGCCCCGACCTTCAGCTGGCGGTGCTGGGCACCGGGGACCGCCGCTACGAAGACCTCTTCCGCCACTTCGCGACCCAGCACCAGGGTCGGGTCGCCGCGGCCATCGGTTTCGACCCCGGGCTGGCTCAGCGCATGTACGCAGGCGCGGACATGCTGCTCATGCCCTCCCGCTTCGAACCCGGTGGGCTGGGTCAGCTGATCGCGCTGCGCTACGGGACGATTCCGATCGTGCGCGCCACCGGGGGCCTGGCCGAGACCATCCGCGACTTCGACCCGGCCACCGGCGAGGGTCTCGGCTTCGTGTTCGACAACTACGACGCGTGGGACCTTTTCGGCGCCATCGTGCGCGCCGTCGAGGCCTTCCGGCATCGGGAGGACTGGGCGAAGCTGGTGCAGAACGCGATGCACGAGGACGTCTCCTGGGCGCGCTCGGCCCACCGCTACGTGCAGCTGTACCGGACGGCCGTGGCCGGCCACCGCTCGGCGTCCGGCTCGGTGGCGGTGGCTGCCGGAGGCAGCGGTTAGGGGACGGTTTCTCTTCGCGGCCGCCGCCGCGGTGGTAGCCGCGGGTTGCTCTTTGGGAGGAACGCCCGCGCCGACCGTCGGCGTCAGCCCTTCGGCGCCAGACCGCACGCCGGCGCAGACGGCTTCGCCAGTGCGCACCCATGATCCGGCACCGGCGCCGCCGCACCCGGCCTCGACACCCCGGCCGGAGACCCACCCGGCCTCGTCCCGCTACCCCGCTCAGGCCCACGGCTACGACGTCTCCTACCCCCAGTGCGCCACGCCCGGGGCGCCGGCGGGCGCGCAGTTCGCGGTCGTGGGCGTCAACGGCGGCAAAGCGTTCTCGCGCAACCCATGTCTGTCCGATGAGTGGTCGCACGCGCACGAGCCGCGCTCGGTGTACCTGAACTCCGGTTACAACCCCGAGAACTACCGCTTCGCGGACCAGCTCTGCCGGGACCTGGGTGACCGGTTGGGTGGTGCCACGCCGGCCGAGCGCGAGGCCTACGCCATCGGCTGCGCCGAGGCGACCTACTCCTACGAGGTGATGGAGCAAGAGCGGGTCGCCGGCGCGCAGATCTGCTGGGTCGACGTGGAGTCGTCGAACAGCTGGGACGAGCTGGACGTCAACCTGAACCGGCACGCCCTGCAGGGATTGTTCGACCAACTGGTCGGGCACGGCTGCAAGGTCGGCGTCTACGCGCAGTACAAGGAGTGGCGGGCCCTGACGGGGGACTGGCACACGGCGTCCGTGGCCGCCGACTGGGTGAGCCTGGCGGTGCCCGCCGAGGCCTGCGGGCTGACCGGCTTCACCGGCGGCCCGGTCTGGCTGGTCCAGGAGCTGGCCCCCTGGCCCGACGTCCCCGTCGATTCCGACTGGGCCTGCTGAGTGGGAGGAGACTCCTCCCCATTCATGGGGAGGTCCGGCCCGAAGGGCCGGGGAGGGGGACGAGTAGTAATGCGATGCCGTCCAGAACCGCGTCGCGGTCTCTGAGTGCGTCGCTGGCAGACACACGGAACTCCCGGTAACCGTTTGCGCAAAACCAGGCGGTACGGACCCGGTCGTGCACTTGCATGAAGTCATGGGCTGGCCCGTCCACCTCGACGATCAGTCGTTGTGAGAGGCACGCGAAATCGGCGACGTAGGGACCGATAGAAGCCTGCCGCCGAAACTTAAAGCCGAGGAGCTGGCGCCGCCGCAGGCGCGCCCAGAGCATCAGCTCCACGCCGGTCATGGTCTTGCGTAGTTCGCGGGCACGCTGGGTGCGGGGTGGCGCCACGGCCGCAGCCTGCCTGGACAGAAGCGTCCCGAACAACGGTGGTCGTTAAGATCCTCGACCCCCTCCGCCTCGCTGCGCTCGGCACCTCCCCATTCTGGGGAGGAGTCCCGTCTTTCCCCTCTTGCCTTACCAGCTCTCCCAGTGGACGATGGCGTCCAGTGCGATGCGGCCGGCGGGTTTGAAGTCGTCGCCGGTGTAGTAACCGCAGGTGATCAATGCCGCCTGGGTCACCTGCTCGTACGGAATGCCCAGCAGATCGGCGGTCTCCTTCTCGTACCGCAGGTGCAGCGTCGTGTACGCCCCGCCCAGCCCGCGCGCCCGCATCGCCAGCATGAACGACCAGGCCGCGGGCAGGATCGAGCCGTAGAGCCCCGCAATGGCCATGTTCGAAGCGCCGGACACGTCGACCCGACCCCAGTGGCAGGGGATGACCATGACGGGCACCTCGCCCATGTGGTCGGCGAGGTACTGGGCGCTGTTGATGATCCGCGGCTGCTGGGCGTGCCGGGGGTCCGACTGGTCGTATTCGGGCCGGCCCTCGGCCTGGTAGCGATACCAGGAGTCGCGGTACCAGTCACCGATCTGGCGCTTCTTCTCGGGGTCGGTGACGACCATGAAATGCCAGCCCTGCCGGTTGCCGCCCGTGGGCGCCTGCACCGCCAGCTGCAGGCACTCCAGGATCACCTCCCGGGCCACCGGCCGCTGAAGGTCGAGCCGCTTGCGCACGGCCCGGGTGGTCGACAGAACGTGGTCGGCGTCCATCATGGCTTCATCCCCCCCAATCCGGCAGCAGCCGGAGCTGTTCGACGCGGCGCGCGGCGGGCGCGTACGCCTCCCAGAAATAATCGAGCACCATGCGCCGGGCCGAAAACTCGGTGGCCACCTGGCGGATCGACGCGCGGATCATCGCCAGCCAGCCCACCGGCAGCCCCCGCGCGTCCCGCTCGTAGTACAGGGGCACCACCTCGCGCTCGAGGACCCGGTACAGCACTTCGGCCTCACCCGGATCGTCCGCATTTGGCCGGTCCAAGGTGGCCCCGGAAGGGATAGCCCAGCCGATCTCGGGGCTGTAGCCCTCGTCCCACCAACCGTCCGGGACCGAACAGTTGAGCACGCCGTTGGCGCCGGCCTTCATGCCCGAGGTGCCCGAGGCTTCCAGGAAGCGGCGTGGGTTGTTGAGCCAGACGTCCGCCCCGTGCACCAGCGCCTGCGCGATCGCGATGTCGTAATCGGGCAGGAAGCAGACCCGGCGTTCGGAGCGGGCCAGGCCGACGACCTGGCGCAGGATCTCCTTGCCCGGCCCGTCGGCCGGATGGGCCTTGCCCGAGAAGACCAGCTGCAGCGGCCGTTTGGGGTCGTTGAGCAGCCGGGTCAGCCGCTTCAGGTCGGTCATCACGAGGTTGGCGCGTTTGTAGGGCGCGAAGCGCCGGCTGAAGCCCAGCGTTAGGGCATCCACGTCCAGGTTGTCGCCGGTGAGCTCGTGCGCGAATTCGACCAGGCGCGTCTTGAGCCCGCAGTGGATCTCCCAGAGCTCCTCGTCGGGAACGTTGTCGATGCCGTCCCAGCGGGGGTCGGTGGCGTCCAGGTCCCACCAGTCCCAGGCCACGTGCCGGCGCAGCAGGTCGGCCAGCTCGGGCGCCACCCAGGAGGGCATGTGGGCGCCGTTGGTGACCGAGCCGATCGGCACCTGTTCCTCGGGCAGGCCTGGCCAGGCGTCCTTCCAGAGCCGTCGTGAGACGGAGCCGTGCAGGCGGGAGACGCCAACCGAGTTGTCGGCCATGCGCAGGCCGACGAAGGTCGTGCAGAGCGGCTCGCGTGGGTCGCCGGGTGCGTGCCGGCCCAGGTCCATGAAGCGCTCGAAGGGAATGCCGACCTCGGCCAGGTAGCGGCCGAGCATCTCGTAGACCAGGCCCGGTTCGAAGTAGTCGCTGCCGGCGGCCACCGGCGTGTGGGTCGTGAAGAGGATGCCGGCCCGCGCCATCAGGCGCGCCTCCTGAAGGGTGAGCTGCCGGCGCTGGCGCAGCTCCCGGATCCGTTCGGCGGCCACCAGGAAGCCGTGGCCTTCGTTCATGTGGAAGACGGTGGCTTCGATGCCCATGGCCCGCAGCGCGCGCACTCCGCCGATGCCGAGCACGATCTCTTGGCGCAGGCGGCGGTCGGGCTCCGGCGTGTAGAGGCGGTCGCTGATGGTCCGGAAGTCGGCCGGGTTGTCGTCGAGATCGGTGTCGAGCAGGAAGAGCGGCACCCGGCCCACCGTTCCTCGTCGATCCGCTGGCGGCCGAAGCCGTTGCGGTAGAGCAGGCCGACCCCGACCAGCGGGAGGCCGAGGTCGCTGGAGGCCTTGAGGTGGTCGCCGGCCAGAATCCCCAAGCCGCCGGCGTATATGGGCAGGCACTCGACGAGCCCGAACTCGAGCGAGAAGTAGCCCACCACCAGCGGCGCCCGGGCGTCGAGGAAGGGCGGCATGCGGTCGCGATGCTCGCGGATCGCCGTGCGCGCGGCGTCCAGAGCCGCCGCAACCTCCGGCCGTTCGACGGCGGCCGCCATGCCTTCGTCGCCGAGGCGGTTCAGGAGCGCGATCGGGTTCTGTCCGGTCTCCCTCCAGAGCTCGGGGTCGAGCACCTCGAAGAGGCGAGTGATTCGTGGCTCCCAGGACCAGGTCAAATCAAGGGCAAGGTCCTTGAGGTCAGCCGACACGGAACTACCATGCTAGGGGCATGCGGGCCGTGGTCATGGCGGGCGGGGAGGGCTCCCGGCTGCGGCCGTTAACGAGCCAGCGCCCTAAGCCCCTCGTGCCGGTGGCGGGCCGGCCGATCATGGAGCACATCCTGCTGCTGCTCCGCCGCCACCAGGTGCGCGAGGTGGTCGCGACTGTGCAGTACCTGGGGGCCTACATCCGCAACTACTTCGGCGACGGGTCGGAGCAGGGCGTGAACCTCAGCTACTCCGTCGAGGACACACCGCTGGGTACGGCGGGGTCGGTGAAGCTGGCTGAGGACCAGCTGCGCGAAACCTTCGTGGTGATCAGCGGCGACGCCCTCACCGACATCGACCTCGGCGCCGCGGTGCGCTTCCACCGACAGCGGCAGTCGATGGCGACCATCGTGCTCAAGCCCGTGCCCAACCCGCTCGAGTACGGGGTGGTGGTGGCCGACGAGGAGGGCCGCGTGCAGCGGTTTCTCGAGAAACCTTCCTGGGGCGAGGTCTTCAGCGACCTCGCCAACACCGGCATCTACGTCCTGGATCCAGCTGTGTTCGAGTATTTCAAGGGCGGCGAGGTCACGGACTGGTCGGGCGACGTCTTTCCCAAGCTGCTGAAGGAGGGCGAGCCCGTTTTTGGCTGGGTGGCCGATGGCTACTGGGAGGACGTGGGCAGCCATCAGGCCTACCTGAAGGCAAACTTCGACTGCCTGGAAGGCCGGGTCGCGGTGGACATCCCCGCCGAGCGGCGGGATGCCAAGGTCTGGATCGCCGATGACGCCGACGTGGCTTCGGATGCCCGGGTTGACGGCCCAGCCCTGATCTGCTCCGGGGCCAAGGTGCGGCGCGGGGCCTGGATCAACGGGCCCTGCGTGATCGGCGCCTACTCGACAGTCGACAACAACGCCAAGCTTTCCAACACGATCCTGTGGGATCACGCCTACGTGGGTGAGAACTCGCGCCTGCGGGGCACCGTGCTCTGCCGCGGGGTCACCGTGAAAAACGGGGCTCTCCTGGAGGAGGGGTCGGTCATCGGCAGCGATGTCGTGATCGGCAGCAACGCCTCCGTCAACGCCAACGTGCGCATCTGGCCCAACAAGGAGATCGAGCCCGGCGCCGTGGTGCGGGAGTCGATCATCTGGGCGGGGTCCTGGAAGCGGGGGCTGTTCACCGCCTACGGGCTCACGGGCCTGGCCAACGTGGAGTTCACGCCCGAGTTCGCGGCGCGCCTGGGCGCCTCCGTGGGCGCGCTCTATCCAAAGGGTGGCACGGTCGCCATCTCGCGCGATTACACGCGGTCGGCGCACATGATCCACCGGGCGGTGGCGTCGGGGCTGATCTCCTCCGGGGCCAACGTGATCGACCTCTCGACGCTGGCCATCCCGGTCGTGCGCCACTGGGCGCGCCGGCACCGGATGCCGGTGATCCACATCCAGTCCTCGCCCGTCGATCCCCGCTCGCTGGACATTCGCATCTTCGACACCACCGGCCTGGATCTCGACAAGCGCAGCGAGCGCAAGCTCGAGAACCTGTACTTCCGTGAGGACGTACGGCGGGTCTCGCATTTCGAGATGGGCCACCTGCAGCAGCGGGTCGACGATTACGACTCGTACGTGAGCGAGCTGCTGTCCAAGCTCGACGTGGAGACGGTGCGGCCGTCGAAGCTGAAGGTCGTGGTCGACTACAGCAGCGGCGCCGCGACCCAGGTCCTGCCGCGCGTGCTGCAGGAGATGAACTGCACGGTCATCCCCCTGAACGCTTCGCCCGAGGAGATCGTGGCCGAGCAGGATGACAAGGCGTTCCAGGCGCGCCTGGTGGAGATCGGGGTGATCACCCAGGCCGTGGGGGCGAACCTGGGCCTCTTCATCGACTCACCGGGAGAGCGGGTCTTCCTGATCGACCAGGAGGGCCGCGTGCTGCAGCACGACGTGGCTTTCGCCGTGCTGGCGCAGCTGGCCCTGCTGGGGCGGCCGGGGCTGTTGCTGGGGCCGGCCTCGGCGTCGCTGGCCTTTTCCAAGATCGCCGAGCAGCTGGAGTCGCGGTTCGTGCCCACCAAGACCACGCCCGGCGCGGTGCTGCGCTCGGCGCAGCACACGGAGACCGTGCTCGCCTCCGATGGGGGCGGAGGCTACTGCTGGCCCGAGTTCCAGCTGGCCTTCGACGGCGTCTACACGACGGCCAAGCTGCTCGAGCTGCTGGCCACCTCCGGGGTTGGGCTGCGCGAGCTGCGGGCGCACGTGCCGCGGGTCGGTTATGAGCGGATGGTGGTGTTCTGCCCTTGGGAGGCAAAGGGGCGCGTGATGCGGATCGTGATGGAGAAGCACCTGGAGGATCGGGTCGACCTGACCGACGGCGTGAAGGTGTTCGTCGACGATGGATGGGTGCTGGTGGTGCCGGACCCTGACCGGCCCGAGTACCAGGTCATCGCCTCGACCGAGGACCCTGTGCACGCCGCACGCCTGGTCGAAGAGTACGCGGCCGTGGTCCGCTCGGCTGTGGCCGAGGTGCGGCCTGAGGCCGAGCACGTGGTGGAGCGGGAGTCGAGCTAGGGGCCGGTCAGCGCCGACCGCTTTTAAGGTGCCTTTTCTCGAAAACTCCGCCCAGTGGCGCTGCTGAGTGATGCCTATTCCTGAAATCGGCCCATGGTTGCCTGGCGACGCCGGCGCGGGCTGACGCGGGAGAAGCCGGACCTGTAGACTCCGCCGGAATTTCCGGCGCCGACCGGCAGGGAGCCCCCATCCAGTGCACGGGGTGGGCAAGAAGGGTCCCCACCATCCGTTGAACGTTCCGGCTTCGGCTGGCTCGTACAGCACTGCATGGGCGTCAAGGCGGCGAGATCGCGCCGCGGCGACGCTGAGGGGTAAGCAATGGCAGATCCACGTGAGATCGGCGGTATGCCATTCGTCAACGGTCCGCGGCACCGGCTGACGATCTGGCTCGTCTCGCTAGTAACCGTCGCCGGGCTTGGACTGGCGGCCGTCGTCGGGCCGGCGCCACTCAGGGGGCGCGCGGTGGCCACCGTCAGCAATCTGAGCGTCTCGGGCAACCATCTGGTCGACAACGGCCGGACGGTGGTGCTGCACGGCGTCAACCGCAGCGGCTCCGAGTATGCCTGCTGGCAGGGCTGGGGCTTCTTTGACGGAGCTAGCGACGACGCCTCGGTGGCCGCCATCGCGGCCTGGTCGTCGAACGCGGTCCGCGTTCCATTGAACGAAGACTGCTGGCTCGGCATCAACGGCGTCACAGCCGCCTACAGCGGGGCCAATTACCGCAGCGCCATCACCAGCTACGTGTCGCTGCTGCGCCAGCACGGCCTCTATGTCCAGTTGAGCTTGCAGGTGGTCGCTCCTGGATCTATACAACGAGCCGCACGACATCGACTGGACGTGCTGGGCAGACGGCTGCCCGATCTCTTCCGGAACCAATGTCAGCCAGCCCTACCAGGCTGTGGGCTTCAAGGCGCTGGTCTCCGCCATCCGCGGGAGCGGGGCCGGCAACGTGATCCTGATTCCAGGCACCGGTTGGAGCTACGACCTCAGCGGCTGGCTGGCCAACCGTCCTAACGATTCGCAACTGGTGGCGGGCGTCCACAACTACGGCGGTCCGAACTACAACACCCAATCGAGTTGGGAGGCCAGCTACGCGCCGACGGCGGCTCAGGTGCCGGTGACCTTCGGCGAGATCGGTTTCGACGGTTACGTGGAGCAGTTGATGCCGTGGCTCGACTCCCACGGGATCGGGTACCTGGCCTGGACCTGGGATACGTGGGGTACGGACGAGGCCCTGATCTCCGGCTATGACGGCACGCCGACCACTTATGGAGTCGGTTACCGCTCGCACCTGCTGTCATTGACGAGCGCACCCGCGCCCGCCCCCACGCCTACTCCAACGGTCACGCCGACGCCGACGCCGAGCCCGACCCCGTCACCGGGCCTGACCCCTTCCGGAAACTGCCCGGCTGCATCCACGGTGCCGTGCTTCGACCACATCTTCATCGTCCTGATGGAGAACCACGCCTACAGCGAGATCGTGGGCAGCAGCCAGGCGCCCTACTTCAATCAGCTCGCGCAGCGTGGAACCCTGGCCGGCAACTACTTCGCAGTCGACCATCCGAGCCTGCCCAACTACATCGCGTTGACGTCGGGTGATGACCCCAGCTGGGCGACTCCTGACTGCGCCCCGGTGCCCGGCTGCACCAGCTCGAGGCAGAACCTGGCCGACAAGGCCGAGGCGTCCGGTCGCAGCTGGAAGGGCTACATGGAATCGATGGGTGCCGCTTGTGGCACGAGCGACAACGGCTCGTATGCCGTGCGTCACGATCCCTGGGTCTATTACGACGACATACGCAACAACGCCGCGCGCTGCACCAGTCACGTGGTGGACTACACGGCGCTCGCCACCGATCTAGCCTCCGCCGCCACCACTCCGAACCTGGTCTGGATCACGCCCAACCTCTGCGACGACATGCACGACTGCTCGATTCAGACCGGCGATGGCTGGCTGAGCCGGGAGATGCCCAAGATCCTGAACTCGCCGGCCTTCACCAGCCAGCGTTCGCTGCTTGCAGTGGTTTGGGACGAGGACGATTCGGCGCAGGGCAACCAGGTCCCCCTGGCCCTGGTCGGCTCGGGGGTGCGCGCGGCGTTCGTGCCGCCCACGAGCTACAACCATTACAACCTGCTGCGGACCGTGGAGGCGGCTTGGGGGTTGCCCACCCTGACCGCCAACGACGGCGGCGCGGCCGCGATGGCCGATGCCTTCGGTGCAGGGGCGCCCACGCCGTCGCCCACCCCGACGCCCACGCCCAACCCAACGCCAACTCCGACGCCCACGCCAAAGGTCAAGCACGTGCCCGGGCACAAGCCCAAGCCCTCACCGACTCCGACGCCGACTGTGATTCCCACCGGCTGAGCCCCTCGAGGATGAGCAGCGTTCGAACGCGACAGGATGGAGCGGTGTGGGGCGGGTGTGGAGCGGGAGACGGGACTCGAACCCGCTACCTCAACCTTGGGAAGGTCGCGCTCTGCCAGGTGAGCTACTCCCGCTCGTCAGGTCGGTGCGGCCAACGAGTCTACCTAGAACACAGCTTGACTTCAGTCCGCGGGGTGGGTGCGCAGGCCCTCCAGGAGCCGGACGATGAGATCGCCCACCTCCTGGCGGGCGGCCGCGGGATCCTCGGCGTCGGCCACGTAGAAGCACGCCTCGGCGATGGCGCCCGCCAGGAGCAGAGCCAGGGGCCGCAGGGGCTGCGGCTCGATCACGCCACCACGCATGGCCTTGCGTAACGCCCCCCGGATGCCCACCGCGCCGTAGCGCATCTCGATTCCGCGCACGGTGTCCCAGCCCAGGACGGAGCGGGCGTCGTGAAGGGCGATGCGGCGCACGGCGGGATCCAGCTGGGCGTCGATCATGAGCTGGCAGCCCTGGGTCAGCGAGTACCAGTGATCCGGATCCATGAACACGGTCACGACCTGATCGGAGATCTCGCGTTGAACCTGCTCGTACACCGCCTGGAAGACATCGGTCTTGCCCCGGAAGTGGTGATAGAACGCCCCTTTGGTCACCCCGGCGCGAGCCGCGATCTCATCCAGAGACGTGGCCGGGTAGCCGTTGGCGCCGAAGAGCTCGCGCGCCGCCGCCAGTAGCGCGGTGCGGGTCTCCTCGCCCTGTGCCAGACGGAGGTCTTTAACTTGCTCCTTGACTTCCATACTCTCGGTATGTAGAGTTCCCGACCGACGGTATGGATATCACCATACCGGCGGTATGTTAGCACGGGAGGAGTGTCATGCCTAAGTACTTGATCGAGCGCGATCTGCCGGGGGCCGGCAAACTGTCCAGCGAGGAGCTGCGAGGGATCTCGCAGAAGTCGAACCAGGTGCTGGCCGAGCTGGGGCCTGAGATCCGGTGGCTGCAGAGCTACGTCACCGACGACAAGATCTACTGCGTCTACATCGCGCCGGACCCTGATGTCATCTACGAGCACGCGCGGTGCGGTGGCTTCCCGGCGAACAAAGTGACCCAGATCGCACAGGTCATCGACCCTTCCACCGCAGACGTCCCAGTAGCTGTTTGACAGTGGACCGCAGCCGGCTGGTGGCGCTCCAGGCGCCGATCAAGGAGCGCTACCGGCAGGATGCGGCGGCGGCGCGGATCACCCTCCGCGCCGCCGGCCGTCTCGACTCTCAGGACGTCGTCTGCTCGGTCGAGACCGGGCGCGCGCTGGTCGAAGCCGGCCTCCATCCGGCGACCGGCGGCGGAGGCCTGCATGCCTGCTCGGGCGACATGCTCCTGCAGGCGCTGGTCGCCTGCGCCGGCGTCACTTTGCGCTCGGTGGCGACCTCGCTCGAGCTGGACGTCGCAGGCGCTGTGCGTGCCGAAGGAGACCTCGACTTTCGGGGCACGCTCGGCGTCGACAAGGAGACCCCCGTCGGCTTTCAGTCCATCCGCCTCTTCTTCGATCTGGACACCGACGCGCCCCCGGACCAGATCGCTACGTTGGTCCGGCTCACCGAACGCTACTGCGTCGTGTACCAGACCTTGCGCGGAGGCGTCCCGGTGACGGTTGCATACTCACCTGGAGCTGCTCGCGATGAGGACAACGCTTAGTCGCTCAACTGTAGTGCTGCTGGCTCGGCCACCACTGCGCCAGGCTGACGCGCGGCTTGCTGCACACAAAGATCGCGCGGCATACCGATCGCGATAACCGTCTGGGGCTCGCCGGGAGGTGGCCCCCACAACCAGTAGCTGAGATGGCCGCTGTAGGCGTGCGGCAGGCCGCGTGCCGGGCCGTACTCGTCCACTGCGCCCGCCTCGCCGAAGTTCTCGGCCAGGATGACGGCCGAGGCGCGCTGATCGGATGGCAAGGCCGCGTACACCTCGGCCACCTGGCCGGCCATGGCCTGCCAGCCGAACATATCGGCGTAGTCCATGCGCGCCTTCCAGAGGCCGAGCGAAGCCATCGTCCCAGGTGGAAGCACCGGTAGTCCGAGCGGCAGCACCACCAGCGTGCCGGCCACCGCCGCGGCCAGCGCTGCGCGCCGGATCCATGGCCGCTCCAGCCCGGTAACGGCCGCCACCGCGCCGGCGGCGTAGAGGAGCGTGTAGACAGGTCCCGCGTAATAGGACTTGCCTCCGACGACCAAGAACCCGACCTCGACCACCACGGCCGCCCAGAAGAGAACCCGAAAGCGCGCATCACGCCAGAGCTGCCAATACCCCAGCGCGGCCAGCGGCAGCAGGAGCGGCCCAAAGAGGAGCAGTTGCTCCAGGCCGTACGCGGACCTCGGATCTTGGGCGATATCGGCCTGGTGATTGCGGGTGTAGATGAGGCTCGGCCAGTCGTGCTGCGCCTGCCAGAGTAGGTTCGGCGCGAACAGGACGACGGCGATGGCCAACCCCAGCCACGGCCAGGGCGTGAGCAGCTCCCGCCGCTGGCGTGTGAGGACCAGCCCCACGGCAACTCCCGCACCCAGCATCAAGACCTGGTACTTGGTCTCCAGACCGACACCGAAAACGACGCCGAGCAGGGGCCAGAGCCGGAGATCGCCCGTGCGCAGCAGGCGCGCCAGCAGGTAGAGAACCAGCGCCCACGCCAGCTCGTCGAAGGTGACGGTCTGGAAGAGCAGGTTGGCGCCCAGGAACATGGGCGAGAGCAGGGCGGCCAGCGCTGCCAGACCTTGCGCGCGAGCGCCTCCGCCCAGCTCGCGGGCGATCAGGCCGGCCAGCAGCACGATCGCGGCCCCGGCCGTGGCCGGCGCCAGCCGCAGGCCTTCGAGCGATCCGGGGAACAGCAGCTGGTCGAGAAACGCGATCGCCGGCGTGACCGGTGGAAAGTCGACGAATCCCCAGGCCAGGTGACGGGCGCAGTCCAGGTAGTAGAGCTCGTCACGCTGAAACCCGTACTGCCAATCGGTGGCCAGGTGGGCGGCCACCTTGGCGGCGCCTGCGGCCAGGAGCCAGCGCCAGGCCAGAGGATTCACTTGGCCGGCGTTATAGCAGGGCTCCGGGGGTTCTAGGTGGCGCCAGGACAGGGCGCCGGCGTTGTCGCTTCTGCCTAGGTTGGACTCGGCGAGATCGCCGGGCTGGGTGTGGCCGTGGTTGTCCCCGATGCGGGCGAGGGGGTACCGCTCGGCGTGGGGGTGCCGGCCGGCGCGGGGCTGGCGCTGGGTGTGGTGGGCACCGTCGCCTCATCGCGCTGGCTGGTCAAGCTGGCGGCCAGATCCCTGAACTGCGCTATCACGCCATCGATCTCGGCTTCGGCTTGCGCGAGGGTCATGCTCGAGCTGTCGATGTGGGCGAGCTCGGCCTTCATGGCGGCGACCAGCTGCCTCACCTCCGGCGACGGCTGGCTGGGGTCGTCAGCACCGATGTTGTACTGGATGGCCCAGGCTACGGTGTCGCAGCCGGTGCAGCCGCCGTTGCTGGCCACGGCCGCATTCTGCGGATGGAAGTCGGTGACGTTGGGGCTCACCAGGTTGATCTGCAGAGCCACCGCCAAGGACTGGCAGTTCACACAGGAGCTGAAAGCCAGCGCGAGGTTCGGAGAAGTTGCGCACCTGGACGATGTTCTTGGCCCCACCCCCACCTGCTGGAGATCCGCCTGGAAGGGTGGTGGCGCTGGCGCTGGCCGGGGCAGGACCAACGGCGAGATCAGCCTGCGGCTGGGCCCGCAGCTGAACGGCGCCTGCTCCTCCCAAAGCCAGGCTGAATACCGCCGCAGCCGCGACGTAGGGAGTGGCCCGGCCGTGGGCGAGATGGCGAAGACCTGTGTGTAAGGCCCGAACCAGTGACTTGAACTCCATCGAGACTATCCGAAGATATGATACTCAAGCTGTCACCTCTCCTGCTCAGCAGTGGCTGCCGGCGCATTTCTATGACACTGGCGCTATCAGATTTGCAGTCCAATCGGCTATAACGTCGATGGGCATGGGTTTCACCCCCAGACAAGCCCAGATCCTGGAGCTGGCCGCCCGGGGACGGTCCGATAAGCAGATCGCCGGAGACCTAGGCGTTTCTGTGCACACGGTGCGCTCGCACCTGCGGCGGCTCTACGAGACTCTGGGCCTAGCCAACCGAGCGGAGGCCGTGGCGGCCTTCATGACTGAGCAGGCCGACGCCGACGGGATGGAACCCCCGCACGGCCCGCAGCCGGATCCGAGACCGCAGCCCCGCGCGCTGGTTGCGGGGCTGGTGGTGGGCGTGACCCTGGCGCTGGCCGCTGCCGCCGCCTGGTCGATGGCTCCTACACGGTTCACGAGCCTGCAGGCGCCCGCGCCCGCCGGCGCGCGCCATGTAACCGGTGCTCAGCCGGCCAAGCAATCGCCCGCGGCGGCCTCGCCTGCCCCGGCCTCGCCGGCGCCGGCCGCCGCGGCCGCGCCCACTGCCGGCGCCAGCCCGACCGCGGGGGCGGTTGCGCCCCTTCCGCCGGCGCCGGCGCCGGCCCCGACGGCGCTGATCCAGATGATCGCGGCCACCGGCCAGCTCAGCCTGATCAACCAGGAGCGCGCGTCGTCCGGCCTGCCGCCGCTGGCCTGGAACGACTGTCTCGCAGGCGTCGCATCCGCCGAGGCCCGCCGCATGGCCCAGCAGGGCTACGTGTCCAGCGCGGGCGGGGTGAGTCGGACAGCTCCTGCCGGCTGGGCACCATCCCCCCGGCCGAGGAGCTGGCTTACTGGCCCGGCGCCAGCGACTCGCAGATCAACGCCGTATTGATCGCGAACCCGGTCGACAAAGCCAAGCTGCTCGGTCCCTACCGCTACCTCGGTGCCTACTGGGCCATCGGCCCGACCGGTGTGGGCTTCGTAGCGCTGGAACTCGCTTAGCCGAAAACAACCACGTCACTTTTCGCGCGTTGTGGTCGGCCGTGACCCTTCCTAGCGTCGATCCCATGAACATGATCCGGATCTCGATCCGCCAAGCCTTCGCGACTCTCGTCGCGGCCCTCTGCCTCGGCGTTCCCGCCCTGGCTCCCACCGCCGCGCTGGCCGCCAGCAACCACCAGTCGGGGCTGGTCAACGTCAATCTTCAGGACGTGACCGTACAGGCGCCGATCTCGGTCGCGGTGCCCGTCGGCGTGGCCGCCAACGTCTGCGACGTCAACGCTGCGGTGCTCGCCCAGCAGGCCGCCACCGGCCCCGCCAGCTGCACCGCGACGAGCAACTCCATGGCTCTGAGCACGGCCGTCGCCCAGTCGATGACCTCGGGCGGTGGCAGCCAGAGCAACAATCAGTCGGGTCTCGTCAACGTGAACATCCAGGGCCTGACCTTGCAGGCGCCCATCAGCGTGGCCGTGCCCATCGGCGTGGCCGCCAACGTCTGCGACATCAACGCCGCAGTCCTGGCCAGCCAGAACGGCACCGGCGGAGCCGTCTGCACGGCCACCTCGACCTCCAACGCGCTGACCCAGGCGATCGCGCGCTCCCTCATGGCGTGATCTAGGACCACACTCCTTTCCGGGGGCGGTCGGGTTGCATGGCCCTGGCCGCCTCCATTCATGCCCGGCGCTATCCTTTGCCAGCATCGACGCGAAGTGGATGGCTGTCGCCCGTGGCGACGAACCGGCCGACCTGGTCCTGAAAGGCGGCCACGTGCTCTCCGTCTTCACCCGGGAATGGCTCGACGTCGACGTCGCCGTGACCGGCGGCCACGTGGTCGGGCTCGGCTCCTATCGGGGGGTTCAGACGCTCGAGGTCGAGGGCGGCTACGTGGTGCCGGGCTTCATCGACGCCCACATGCACATCGAGTCGTCGAAGCTGATGTTCGATCAGTTCGCGCGAGCGGTGCTGCC
>VBEO01000018.1 GCA_005881825.1 Chloroflexota bacterium
GAGGGCACTCCGAAACACGCCACGGGGACGTGTGCCTGCCCGAGCCAGCTCCGCGCCTCCGAGTTCCGCCTTCGTGGCGCCCTCGCGTGTAAAGCGCCCTCCGCCCCGACCCCCAGCGCCACGATCACTTGTGCAAACCTTCCTTAGGGGAATGAATAAAGAAGGGTGAGTAGGCGCGAAGGACCTGCTTTCCCCCAGGTGCGAAGGACGTTAGTGGCTGCTTGCCACCACTCGGCAGCGCCCGTATTCTCCTCGTCCCCCCCAACGGAGATATGCTATGCGCCCACGCCACACCCTGTCCATCCTGCTCGCCGCCGCACTCGGCTGCCAGGCTGCCCCGCCCCCGAAGGACACGAGCGCCGAAGCCAAACAGGCCATCGACGCCGCCGACGCCAAGTGGGCACGGCTCACCGCGGCCGGTCACGCCGACTCGCTCGCGGACCTGTACCACGCGAATGGGGTGATGCTTCCGCCCAACATGCCGCCCATGCGCGGGCGCGAGGCCATCCGCGGGTTCATGACGACGATGAACTCGATGTCCAGCCCACCGCCGGTGCTGACCGTGCGGGCCGAATCGATCTGGGCCCAGGGCCCGCTGGCACTCGAGCTCGGGCGCTGGAACTTCGCGTGGGCCGCCGGCGCCAAGCGGCCGCCGGGAGCACCCGCTGCCGACTCGGGCAAGTACATGGTGCGCTGGGTGAACGAGAACGGACGCTGGCTGATGGTGCAGGACATCTGGAACTCGGACGTCGCGCTGCCGATGGCTCCCGCAATGCCAAACACTAAGAAGTGATGAGGTGGCTTTCCCTTCGTCCCCCCTCTCCGGAACGGAGAGGGGGACAGGGGGTGAGGACGCTTTACCTGTTCGCCGTATTGTCCAGACACGTAGTGGACGTGGCTGGACAAGTAGTAGTCGGTGTGACTGTGATGTCCCCTCTGGCGCCGATGGTATAGACGTGGCCTCGTACGAACGACACCCCGGTTCTCGTGATGACACTTGTGTTCGAGCCGGTGTACCGCGTGATCAGATTGTACACGCCGTTCGGAACGGGGGTGAAGGCGCCGGCAGCTTTGTAAGCAACCTCGCCGCCGACGGCGATGGAATCTTTGGTGACCGTCGTGTCCGTGTTCTTCGCGTACAGCGTCATCGGATTCGCGTTCGAGATCGCGTGGACGAAGCGGACGTACGCGACGGCGTAATCCGGCTGCGCGGGCACCGGATCCTCCACGACGAAAGCGTCTACGCTCTTGGTCCCCGCATTGTAGATGCCACTCATGTAGAACGAGTAGTATTTCCCGTCGGCGATGGTCGTGCTGACCGTCGCGATAGGAAGGTCCTTGTCAACCGCCGCCGCGATCCGTCCCGTCAGTGTGTACTGGCCGGGCGCGATGGCGGAGTAAAGGCCGCCATTCCCCACGCCGCCGTAGTTCACGCCGTTGGTGGATTCGGTCCCGGTGCCGGACGTGATCGCCGTGATCTTCGCTGCGTTGGCGTAGAAATTCACACCAGGGGCGCTCACGCCGAAGTTGAAGAACTTGACGCGGGACGCGGCGAGCGGCCCGGTGATATCCTGGACGGTGTTCTTGTCGCACGAGGCGAGCGCAGCGGCGCATAACCCAACTCCAGAGCGCCGATGGGGGCGAGGCCCGCCCTGTTCCACACATACTCGGAGTTGTATCGCGGCCGGATGCGCTGTGCGACGAACCCGCCGTTGTCGGGGAACAGGTTGGTCGGCGGCGTGAATCCGCGGAATACCTGGAGCTTGCTCACCGTGTCGACCACGTCCGTGTAGTGGTAGCGGCGCATGTCCATCCACAGCTCGTTGTGCCCCCAGCCCCACAACGCGATGAACTTCTGGGACATGATGTGCGACAGGGTCAGGCTGCCCACGGGGGGAACGATGGCCGGGTTGGCGAGGAAGCTGTCCCGCTCCGCGGCCGTGATCGGTAGCGGCGACTGGTTGTCGTCCCGATTCCGCGCGTTCACGAAATCGAAGTGCGCGGTGATGCCGTTCTTGTACGCGGTCCAGGACGCGGCGGCGTTGCCCGCCCGCAGTGCGGCTTCCGCCTTGATGAACTGCAGCTCGGCGTAGGTCATCATGGGAATCTTCGACCGGTCGGAGAAGATGTACCGGGCGGGCAACCCGAGGCCGCCAGTGCCGGAATAACCGAAGAAATTATTGGGCCGCTGCGACGTCGTGAGCGCGCCGAAACCCACGACGTTGGGATCGAGTCCACGGTACTGCCCATCCGGTGATGGCGAGAGCATGCGGCTCATCCGTGGGTCGACCACGCCGCCGAACTGCGTGCCATTCATCAGGCCGAGCACGAAGAGGGTCTGCCGGTAATTGGTAATATTGTTCCGGCTGCGGCCCCAGAAATTAAAGTCTTGGAAGTCCGTGCTGGTGGCTGGATAGGCGAGCAAGGCGTCGTCGGCGTTGCTCGTGAACGACGAATCGACTGCGGCCATCACCGCCGCGGGATCGTACGCGGCCTTGTTGCTGAAGTGATTCAGCATCCGGGCCTTCATTCCCCACGCCAGCTTGAGCCACTTCGAGCGGCTCCCGCTGTAGATATGGTCGCCCTTGAGGACATACGTCGAGTCGACCGCGCCGTCCCTGCGTCGCAGCAGCACGATCGCACTGTCGAGGAGGCGCTGGACCTCCTGATACGCATACGCCTGCGGATCGTAATCGAAGCTGGTGCGTGAGGCGTCGAACGCTTCCTTGATGATGATCTCGCCGTGGAGATCGGTGAGCACCTGCCAGCCCCACGCCTTGAGGATGAGCCCGACCCCGAGCAGGTCCCAGCGCTGGTCGGCGGTGGACTTGGCGTTCATGTCGATCAGGCCCTGGCCCAGCGACCAGTAGACGTCGCGCCACTGCTCCGCGCCGTTGTCGCTCGCCGCATCGTACCCCATCCGGTCCCAGGTGCTCAGACTCGTCCCCGGGAGCGTCCATTCCTGGGTATACCGGCCCACGAAGCGGCCGTCGTACTGGGGCGCGGTGACCATCCAGTGCAGCATCGGCGGCAGGTACACGTATGACGCTACGGTTTGCGGGCCGTTCGGATTGCTGTTGACGTCCAGCCACTCGGTGCACCCGGTCGCCAGCATGACCAGGCTCATCAGGAGCGCTGCGGCTCGTTGGTTCATGGTCAGAAATCCATCCGGATGCCGAAGTTGACGCCCGCGGGCATGGGGAAGTTGCCGAAATCGATCGCCACGCCCCCGGAGCCGCCCACCGCCGCGCTGTTGCCGTTCACGATCGGATCGAGTCCAGTGTAGTTCGTGATCAGCAGCAAGTCGGTGCCCTTGACGAACACGCTGGCGTTGCGCGAGCCGAGGAATCCCTGCGGCAGCGCGCAGCTGAGCTGCACGTCTCTGAGCCGCAGCCAGTTGATATCCCGCTCGATGAAGAGCTCCTCGCTCATGTTCGTGTAGTACGCCCGTTGCACGCCAGGGACGACGACGATGGTATTGACCGTCGGATTGGCGCTGTTCTCCTTCCCGTCGCGCAAGACGCCCTCGATGACCCGGGGCTGGTCCCGATCCAGCGTCTGCATGCTGAGACCGTGCGTCGTGAGGTAATGGTCGGTGGCATCGAACACGTCTCCGCCCTTGCGGATGTCGACCAGGAAATCCAGGGTGAAGCGCTTGTACCGGAACGTGTTGGTGATGCCGATCGTAAAGTCCGGCTGACGATCGTATCCCGGCCGGCCGCCGCAGGCGGCGTCGATGAAGTCGGACGAGCGGATCGGGAGCCCGCTCGTGGGATCGATCAGCAGCTTGCAGTCCTTGTTCCGGAGATAGAACAGTCCCGTGAGCGACATAGTGGAGAGACCCACTTGGGTGCCGTTCCGCACGTTCCCGTACAGCCAGGTATCCGAGACGTAGGATTCCGGAATCGCGTGGGGCAGCCCGGTCACGATCTGCCCGGCGCTGAACCAGTTCGCCGCGATATCCCACGAAAAGGCGGGCTGGACGATCGGCGTGGCGCGCAGCGTCAGCTCCAGACCGCGGCTGCGCGTCGACCCGCCGTTCAGGTTGAAGAGGATGAAGCCCGTCGCGTATGGGCCGCGCACGTCGTTGACAATCGCGTCCTGGGTGACCTTGCGATACACGGTTCCATCGAGCCCGACCCGGTTGTTCAGGAAGCTCACTTCGGCGCCGAGCTCCCATGATTTGGCGAACTCGGGTTTCAGAGCCGGGTTCGGGCCCCAGAAGCCGTAGCCGTATCCGCTGAACGATGTGGACTTGGATTCGAGCGCCGCCCGGTACGCATACGGCCGGGCGTCCTTGCCGACTTCCGCGTAGGCGGCCCGCACCTTGCCGGTCATGAACCGGCCGACCGCCGGGAAGGCGTCGGAGAAAATGAAGCTGGTCGAGACGGAAGGGTAGAAGAACGAGTTCCGCTCCACCGGGATGGTCGAGGTCCAGTCATTCCGGCCGGTGACGGTCAGGTACCAGAAGTTCTTGTAGTCGATCACGCCCTGTCCGAAGAGACTCACCACGCGGCGCTGCTCGAGCGTGGCCCGCGGCGTCCTCAGGCTGGTGTTGTTCATGGACACGAAATTCGGATCCACGAACCCCGTGCCCACCATGGCATCCGTCGTCGTCTTGTTGTCGCTTATGGCGTGGCCCACGAGTCCGCTGATCGAGATGTCGCGCGTCACCGGGTGAGGGTTGAAACTGAGCACCGTCTGCGCGTTGAGGTTTCGAGTGATGACATCCGCCTGGTCGAGCACACCGTTGTTCGCCGCGCCGGCCACGCTTGCGGGATCGCGCAGAATGAGGTTCTGGTTGGTATAGCTGTCGACACCGAGGTTGGTCTTGAGGCTCCCCCATCCGAACGGCGTCGCCAGGAGGCCGAGATTGACCATGACGCGGTTGGTCTTGGCGTTGATCTTGTTCTTGGCGACGTTGAAGTACGGATTATCCAGCTCCGTCGACGCCGGCTGGCCGGTGACCTGGCGCCGGGCGCCGAGTGGCGTGAGGTAATCCCTTGCGTTGTCGGTCTGGGGCCAGAGCATGAGGTCCAGGAGCGGACCCAGCGTTCCCTTGTACACCTGATCGTTGTTGTCATAGGTAAAGGCCATCGACAGATCGGTGTTCAGCCAGGGTGTGATCTGGGCCTGGGAGCGTCCCGTCACGTTGGTCCGATCGTAACCGCTGTTCGGGACGACCCCCTCCTGCCGGTCGAGCGCCGTGCCGAGTCGGTAGTTGATCTTGCCATCCGGGGTCGCGCCGCTGAAGGAGAGGTCGTGCGACTGCGTGAACCCCCTCCGGAGGAAGCCATCGATGTTGTCGTAGAACACGGTTCCAGCCCGGTACGGGCTCCCGAAGTACTGGAGCGAGTCGAGGACCCCGCCCGTCTCCGTCGTCGGCCCATAGACGCGCTGCAGCTGCGGCTTGGCTCTGGTCGCTTCGATCCGGAAGCTGTTGCTATACCTCCAGCCGCCGCCGGCCTGCCCTCGCTTGGTGGTGATGACGATGGCGCCGCTCGCTGCGTCGATGCCGTATAGCGCCGCGGCTTCCGGCCCTTTCAATACCGTGAGCGTCTCGATATCGTCCGGATTGAGATCGGCGGCCCGGTTGGTGAAGTCGATCCCGCGGTTCGAGAGCGCCGTGTTGGAATTCGCGTCGGAGGCGAGCAGCGTCGTATTGAGGGTCCGGTTGTCCATCGGCAGCCCATCGACGATGATCAACGGTTGGTTGCTGCTACTGATCTCGCTGACCCCTCTGATGGTGATGGAGGAGGAAGCGCCCGGCACGCCCGAGGTGCTCGTCACGTCGACGCCGGCAACGCGTCCCTGCAGCGCATTGACGAAATTCTCGCGCTGCGTCTGCGCGATCTCCGGGCCCTGGACGGTCTGCTGAGCGTATCCTAACGCCCGTTGAGTGGTGGTCTGTCCCAACGCAGTTACGACCACTGCGTCAAGACTCAACGCGACCTTTCGCAACTCGACGTTGAGGACATTGTCGGTGCCAACGGTTCGCTCCACGAGAGCGGTCCCGATGAACCGGAATTGCAGCACCTGGCCGACCGCGGCGCCAATGGAATAGGCTCCCTGCCGGTTCGTCGATGTGCCCTTACCGGTTCCCTTGACGGCGACCGTGACGCCGGCCAGCGGAGCGCCCTGCTCACTGGTCACAGTACCGGTAATGGTCCCTTGCTGTGCGAATACGCGGGGAGCGGCGAAGAGGAGTATTCCCACCAACAGCGTGACGGCGCGTTTGGTCATGACGGCTATCGGGTTTGGGGCGACTGTTGCGTTCGCAAGACGCGCGCCCTAACGCCTGATGCTCAGCCGCCGCTGCGATGTGGCGACGACGCCACAGCCAAACCCGCCAGCACGTACGCCAGGTTCGCGGTCCCGTCCATGATCGGCTCGTTGGTCGAGTAGTCCCCCACGTCGTCGTGGTACACGATGAAGCCCGTGTTGAACGGGGCGTACTCGTCCGCCTCTAGTAGCCGGATGCCCCGCAGGTGCTCGAAAATCGACCGGTACACCGGCCCGTCCACCAGCCCGCCGGTGAGCTGCAAATGCAGCTGCTGCGCCACCACCGAGTGGGGTGTCTTGGGATAATTGGCTCCCAGGCCGATGACCATCGACACGCCCCAAGGATTAACGCCGAACAGCCAGTCGAGTGGCGATCAGCTCGTGGGAGTCGACCGGCAGGTCGTTCGCGTGCTTCGAGCCGAACGACGCCTCCGAGGCCCCGTACTTCAGGTAGTTGCCCGCCATCCAGTAGTATTCGCCGCCGGTGAGGTTCTCGACGGCTTCGCCCCAGTTGCGGCGATGCAGCGTGGCGCCCCCTTTGCCGGATGAGCCGATCAGTCCCATCGCGAAGCGGGGCTCGAAGGCGAGCGCGACGAGCGCGGCTTTGCCGTAGCGCGAGACGCCCTCGATCCCCACGTGCTTCGCATCGACCGCGGGATCGGTCTCGAGATAGTCGAGGCCGCGCGCGGCGCCCCACGCCCAGGCTCGCAGCGCGCCCCAGTCGTCGGGCCGACGCGGCTGTCCGCGATTGACGAGGCCGATGATGCCCCGGGTGAGGCCCGCCCCGTTGTCCGCCTGAATGCTCGCCGGATCGACCAGGGCATAGCCCCAACCGTCGTCGACGAGCTGCGCTCGTTTCGCGGAATCTCGTGCGGAGCTGCGGCCGAACATCATGAGCAGCGGCACCGGTGCGGGAGCGTTGGCCGGCACGACCACCGTCATCGCGATGTCGACGCTGATCAAGGGATACGACGCGTTGTCCACGTGACCCACGAGCTGCTTCGCGACCACGGACGTGCGTCCCACGAATTCCGGTTCGCTGACCTTCGCCGTCCACGTCACCTTGGGCACGTCGCGGGGAACGCGGCCGTACACCTCGCGCGCCATGTCTTCGGCGATCTCGGCGCGGCGCAGCTTCCACCATTGCTCGGCGGTCGCGACCTTCGTGCCGTTCTTGAGCGTCAAGACATCGGGGAGGTCGGGATACGGGTTGGCGAGCGCCTCGTCGTAGTTGGCGTGATTGGGCGCCGAGTCATTTCCGCTCGCACCGGGGCGCAGGGCCTTGATGCCGAGCAGATCCATCATGCGTCGGTGATCCTGCTCGGCGGTGAGATCCTGGGGGGCGGAGAGGGCGCGCTTACGCAAGGGCGCCCAGGGCGCATTGAGATCGAGCCCGACCAGCCCCAGCGGATCGAACGTGATGCCGCCGTACGCGGCCAGCCAGTGAAGGTGCGGGCCGGTCACGCGCCCCGACGCGCCCACTTCACCGATCTCCTGGCCGCGCGCCACCGTGTCGCCCACCGCGACCAGGGTGCGGCTGAGATGCAGGTACCCGGTGACGAGCCCCGCGCCATGATCGATCAGCACGGTAGTGCCGCTCAGATAGAGGTCGGCGACGAGGGCCACGACGCCGCG
The DNA here is from genome assembly GCA_005881825.1 of Chloroflexota bacterium. Classification (GTDB taxonomy): domain Bacteria; phylum Chloroflexota; class Dormibacteria; order Dormibacterales; family Dormibacteraceae; genus CF-28. The sequence goes on from VBEO01000018.1 coordinate 7,918, forward strand.
GTTTGCCGCCCGCACGCTCGCTCCGCGCCGGCCGGCGAAGTCGACGCCCATGTGACTGCTGCGCAGCACGCCGTTGAACATGCGTGCCACGCCGAACCGATCTCTCAACGCGCTCGACCTGGGCCGCATGAACGGCTCGTGCCACAGCCGCGGAGCGTCGTGCGCCTGGTGCCGCACGCCAGTCACCAGCTGCTGTTCTTCCTTGATCCGTTCCTCGAGCGAGTCCGGCGGTTGCGCCAGGTCCGGTGCCACGCGTAGTCGCTCGCGCGGAGCCCGCCGCCGGTGGGGCACGAGCCAGGCGACCACGCTATCAGTAAGTCCACCGGCTCGCTCAACCGTGGCGCGGGCCGCCACGCTGTCCGCCCGGCCGAACGGCACGGCTGCGAGGGCGCGCCAGCCGTACGGCGTGTGCTCGAAGTGCAGTGGCTCACCCGCCAGCTCACCGCGCACCGCGGTAATGCTGTCATCCGCGCCTGCCGAGAGCTGGAGCACGACGGCCGAGCCTTCGAGCGGCGCGCGCGGACGCCAGGTGAGCCCCGGCGGCCCCGCGACACCCTGCGCCGACGCACTCGCCGCGCCGAAACACGCGACCAACGCGACGAGCGATGCAACAACGCCGCGGCGCACGACCACTATCGCCGTCACCAGCAGGAGCGCCGCCAGGAGAAATGGCGCACCCGGGACGCCCAGCCCGTGGAACCGCCCGATTGCCGCCGCGAACACCTGCGTGAACAGCAGCGGCGCGATCACGCCCGCGATCCCCATCACACTGGCGATCGCACCCTGTAACCGGCCCTGCTCGTCAGGTCCCACCCGCCGGGTCATCAGCCCCTGCAGCGCCGGATACGTGAGCCCGAACAGGCCGCCGATGGGAATGCCGAGCAGAAACAGGGCGCCGGTCGGCGCGAGGCCGTACAGCGCGAACGCGAGCGCGCCGAAGGCGAGGCCCACGATGAGTGCCCGGGACTCGCCCAGGCGCTTGACCGCGGCGCCGACCAGCCCTCCTTGAACGATCATCGAGACGATGCCGACGCCGGCGAGCGCGAACCCGACGGCTCGCGCCGTCCAGCCGAAGCGATAGTCGCCGTACAGCACGAACAGGCTCGGCAGCGCGTCGTGCGCCACGCGATAGAGAAACGCCACGAGCGCGAGACCGACGAGCGCCTCGCGCGCCCGCAACATCCCAAGCGACCCGACAGGATTGGCGCGACGCCAGGCGAAGGTCGCGCGCCGGTCCGCCGGCAACGACTCGGGCAGCACGAACCAGCCGTACGCCGCGCCCACGAGGCTCAAGGCGCCCGCCGCCCAGAACGGCGCGCGCAGCCCGATTCCGCCCAGCAACCCGCCCACCGCCGGTCCGAGGATGAAGCCGAGGCCGAAGGCCATGCCGAGCAGCCCGAACCGCGCCGCGCGCTCGTCGGGCTCGGTGACGTCCGCGATGTAGGCGAACGACGTCGAAAAGCTCGATGCCGTGATCCCCGACAGCACCCGCCCGACGAACAACCATCCGAGCGTGGGCGCGAGCGCCATGATGGCGTAGTCGAGCCCGAGCCCGAGACACGAGAGGAGGATCACCGGGCGGCGGCCGACGCGGTCCGACAGCGCTCCCAGCACCGGCGCGAACACGAACTGCATCGCCGCCCACACGGTGCCGAACAGGCCGAGCGCGTTGGCGGCGCTCGCGTCGTTGCCCCCCTCGAGCTGGATGACAAGCTTGGGGAACACCGGCGCGATGATGCCGAGCGCCAGCATGTCGAGCAGCACGGTGCCGAAAATGAACCAAAAGGTGGCCCGTCGCATGGTGGACTAGAACCGCCCGACGAGGCTGGTGATGGCCGACCGGCAACCCTGCCGCAGGTCCCGATCGATGGCCGCGCACAACGCTTTCGCCTGCTCGTCGGAATGGTAGTAGTACACGAAGTCGAGCACCGCGCCCAGCACGCAATACGCCCGCTGGTCGTGACCCCGGCCGAGGTTGCAAGTCGCCACCGTGGGAGACACCTGATCGCGGCTGATGGTCGCTGCGTCGCGCCCCAGGCTCTGGTAGCAGTTATTTCGAAACGGCATGGCGACGCCCGCGCACAGCGCGAACACCTTGGCGAAATCGCCTTGCTCCGCGCCCAGGGCGTACGACGTCTGCATGTCGAAACATTCGGCCTTGTATTTCTCCGCCACGGCGGTGCAGGGATAGAGCGGCTCGGCCGGCTTCAGGTACTTGCTGTAATGGCCGCCGTGCGCGCCGTCCACGATGAGGTTCTCCATGAACACGCCGTTGACGCAGGCGTTCTGCTCCATGGCGCCCGTCAGGCCGTCGCAATCGTGCAGGGCGTCGAACAGCGCGTCGTCCCGCACGGCCATGACGGCGTGCCCCAGGCCGTGGACGCAGTTGAAGTAGTCGAGCGACTTGCGCTCTTTTCCCGGAACGCCCGCGCAGACGGCGTCGAGATCGCTCAACAGGGTCGTGCGGCCCCGCGTCAAGGCGAAGCCCTGCATCACGCCGTGATAATATCCCGAGCCGCAGGCGTTGTCGCCGTACCGGAACGCCGCGGCGACGTCGCCGTAATGCGCCATGGCCGCCTGGCCGATCGCGTGCGTGATCGCATGACACAACCGCTGCATCTCGGGATCGGCGCCGTACCCCGCCTTCAAGGCGGCGAAGGCCGCAGCCACTCCCTGCCCGGCGACGATCGAACGGTAGCGCTGCTCGTAACATCCCAGCGCGACGCGCGGGTCGCTGGGACAGGGCGCGCGCGCCGCAGCGCCGGCGGTGGTGAATACACGAGCGCCGCGGATGCCCACAATGGCGACTGCGAGCACAGCGATGGCGATGAATCCCGACCGGCCGGTGA
>VBEO01000019.1:0-4614 GCA_005881825.1 Chloroflexota bacterium
CGCTTTTTCGGGGCCTATGCGCTGACCCACCTCGTCGAGGGCGCCAGTACCGATTAAGGAAACGCCAAGTTCTAGGCGGCGTGGCTTTCCGTGCGATCGGTCAATAGCGCGTACAGCGCGTCCGCATTGTCGGTACCCCTGAGCTTCTCGCAAATCGTGCGGTCGCGCAGCAGGCGCGACACTAGAGCGAGCGCGGTCAGATGCTCGGTCCTGGCATCAAGTGGGGCCAACAGCACAAACATCAAATCGACCGGCTGGTCATCGACCGCCTCAAACGGGATCGGCCGGTCGAGCCGCGCGAATATCCCGCAAAACCGGGTCAGCTCAGCCAATTTGCCATGCGGCACCGCAACGCCCCGGCCGATTCCCGTGCTGCCGAGCCGCTCGCGTTCGGCCAACACATCATAGATCGGCCGCTCGCTGCTGCCGGTGATCGAAGCGGCGCGCCGGGCGATTTCCTGGAGCGCCTGCTTCTTGCCGGTTGCCCGCAGCTGGGGGATGACGCCTCGTGGCGTAAGGAGATCGACGATCTGCATGATTCTGTTCTGGGTTCCGGCCTTCAACCTACAGCCGCACGGCCGTGATGGTTCCCGAAGCGCCGCCGGGCACGGCCGCGACATTGAGCAATTCTCTCACCGGTTGTCGCGAGCGGCATTGCTGTTGCGGCCCCGGCCCGCCTCGAGCGCTGGATCTAGCCAGCCGACATTGCCGTCACTGCGGCGGTAGACGACGTTGAGCTCGCCGTGCGAGCGGTTGCGAAACAACAGAACCGGCGCATCGGCCAGGTCCATCCGCATGACTGCTTCGCCGACCGTCAATCTCGGCAATTCGGTGCTCATCTCGGCGATGACGACCGGGGCGGCCGCATCACCATTGGGCATCATCTCGCTTTCGGCTTCCTCATCGACCGGCGCCAGGACAAAGGCTCTGGCCGTCTCCGAATTCTCGGCTTGGTTGCGCAACCGGGCGTGGTGATCGCGCAGCCGGCGCTTGTAGCGGCGCAACTGCTTGGCCAGCCGCTCGGCTGCGGCGTCGAAAGCCGGGTAATAATCCGATGCCGTGGCGCCACTCTTGATCATGATGCCGCGGCCGACATGCAATGACAGATCGGTGCGGATCAGATGCGCCTCCCGGGCGAAGACGGCGTGCGCCTCGATGGCAGTCCGGAAGTATTTGCCAAGAAGAGCGTCCAGGCTCTCTTCAACATGGCGCCGCAAGGCGCCGCCGACATCAACCTGTTTTCCGGTGACGGTCAGCTGCATGGCCAGAACCACTCGATCCTTGAGGTTGCTGCATACCGTGCGCTGGAACGAAGTTGGGCATCCCGGCCATCGCGGTCAAGCGCACTCGCGAGAGTCGGCTCATAAGCTCAGCATCTTCTCGCGGCGGCGTTGCACCGAAGAGGGGATGCGCATGGCCTCGCGGTATTTCGCAACCGTGCGGCGGGCAATGTCCACGCCATCCTGTTGCAGCAACTCGACGATGCGCTCGTCCGAGAATGTGCTGCCCACCGGCTCGCCGTCGATCAGGCTGCGGATGCGAAACCGGACCGCTTCGGCGGAATGCGCGTCGCCGCCGCGCGACGCGGCGATCGCCGAGGTGAAAAAGTATTTTAGCTCGAACAGACCGCGCGGCGTGGCGATGTACTTGTTGGTGGTGACCCGGCTCACCGTGCTCTCGTGCATGCCGATCGCATCGGCGATGTCGCGCAAAATGAGCGGCCGCAGCGACTGCACGCCATGCCGGAAAAATCCGTCCTGCTGCTGCACAATCTCGGTGGCCACCTTGAGGATCGTGATCGCCCGCTGGTGGAGCGATTTGACCAGCCAGTTCGCTGCCTGCATGCGGTCGGTCAGGTACTCGCGTTCGGTCTTGCTGAGCGCTGCCCGGCTGATCCGCGCATAATAGCGATTATTAACGAGGACGCGCGGCAGCGTCTCGGCATTCAGCTCGACGGCCCACCCCCCGTCCAGCTGGGCTCGCATCAGGATGTCCGGCACGACCGGCTGGGCCAGCGGCGGGTCGAAGGCAAAGCCGGGCCGCGGGTCGAGCGATTTGATCTCGGCAACCATCTCGGCGAGATCCTCGGCATCGACTCCGCAGAGCCGCATCAACGCGGCCGCGTTGCGCGCTGCCAGCAACGGCAGATTGTCGAGAAGGCGCTGCATCGCCGGGTCGAGCCGATCGCGGTCGCGCAATTGCAACCCGAGACATTCGGCCAGATCGCGGGCAAATACGCCGGGGGGGTCGAATTCCTGCAGGCGCGCCAGCACACGCTCGAGCTGCGCCGGCCCGCAGCCGAGCCGCTCGGCCGCGCCGGCGAGCCCACCTTGCAGATAGCCGGCCTCATCCAGTTGATCGAGCAGGTGCAACGCAATCACCCGATCGGCCTGATCGGGCAGATCAGCGCCGATCTGCTCGATCAGGTGCTCGCGCAGGGTGCGCGGCCGCGCCGCGGCCTGCTCAATGCCAGGCAGATCGTCTGCGGGCCCCGGCCCGTTGCCGCTCCGCCAGGAATGTATATCGCCGCCGAGGTCGCCACCGATCTCGGCCCTGCCGTCGCCCTCCTCGCCCGCCGCGGCGCGCCAATGATCGGCCGCGTCCGATCCATCGTCGGCGGCCAACGCCTCGGGAAGGGCCTCGGCGGCACCGTTGACCGTCGATGGCTCAGCCTGAGGCTCGGCTTCCTGCGCCGCCCCGTCCTCGCTTTCGCGTTCGCCGCGCTCGAGCAGCGGGTTCTGTTCGATCTCGGCCTCGACGAACCCGATCAGCTCCAGGTTGGACAGTTGCAGCATCTTGATCGCCTGCTGCAACTGCGGCGTCATCACCAAAGCCTGGCTCTGGCGCAGCTCAAGCCGTTGAGAAAAGCCGATTCTATTCACAAAGGGCTCCGTTCGGAGCGGGGCTTATAGGCTGAATCGCTCGCCGAGGTAAACGCGCCTGACATCGGCGTGGGCGACGATCTCGTCGGGCGCACCCTCCATCAGCACCTGCCCCTCATGGAGGATGTAGGCGCGGTCGACGATCTTCAGCGTGTCGCGCACATTGTGATCGGTGATCAAGACGCCGATGCCGCGGTCTTTCAAATGGGCGACGAGAGTCCGGATATCGTTGACCGCGATCGGGTCAATCCCGGCGAGCGGCTCGTCGAGCAAAATGAAATTGGGCTGCGTCGCCAAGGCCCGGGCGATCTCGCATCGCCGCCGCTCGCCACCCGATAATGCCATCGCCGGCGCTCGCCGCAGGTGACTGATCGAGAATTCCGCCAGCAGCTCGTCGAGCATCGCTTCCCGGGTCTCCGGCTCGGGCTCGGCGACCTCGAGAATGGCCCGAATATTCTGCTCGACGGTCAGACCTCGGAAAATCGAGGCTTCCTGCGGCAGATAGCCGATCCCAAGACGGGCGCGGCGATACATCGGCAGTTCGGTTATGTCCTGCCCGTCAAGTTCCACCGTGCCGGTATCGGCGGCGATCAGGCCGGTAATGATATAAAAGCAGGTCGTCTTACCGGCGCCGTTTGGCCCCAGCAATCCGACCACCTCACCACGCTGAACAGAAACGCTAACATCGCGCAGCACCGGACGGCGCTTGAAGCTCTTGCCGAGCCCATAGCCGATCAGACCGCGATTGTCGGCGACCAGCCGTGGCGCCGACTGGCCGAGCCAAGCCGGGCCGGAATAACTCGGGACGCCACGGCGCATGCCGCTGCCGCGCATCACGGTTTCCTGTCGCTACCGGAGGCGGGTTTATGGCCTGATATGCCACCGGGTCCGCCCTTGCCGCGCGCCTCGTCATCACGGATGAAGAGGCCCTGCACGCGCTGCGGCGCGCCGCCAGGCGCCCCCGCGGAAGGCAGCATGCGGCTGACGTTCTTGTTGAGATCCATCACGCCGTATTGCCCTTTGATGACGTCCTTGCCACGCGCGATAACGACATTATTGACCAGCGTGCAGATGCCGCTTTCGGCATTATAGACGCCGTAATCGCCGCGTCCGGTATCGAGCGTGTTGGTTACGACGACGTGCCCTTGCGCATCGACCCGGCTGATTTTCGAATCCTCCCCGCCCGAGCCGGGCGCCGAAGCGGCGATCGCCGAAGGTTTTCCGCCCTGCGGTGGCGTCGCCTTTGCCGCGCGTACCGGAGTCTTCCCGTCGGGCGGCTTGGTTTTGACCATATAGGCAGTCAGGATATCGGCCTTGATCGTCTTGCCGTTGCGCACCGCGACGGCGTTGCCGCGGGCGACCGCGATCTGCTTCTGGTCATACCATTCGAGGCTGTCGCGGGCGGTCACAAGATCGGTCGCGGTCGTCAACTTGAGCGTCTCTCCAGTCACCACCATCAAGGCCTGGTCGAGATCGTAGACGGCCCGGTCACCAACAACGGTCTGGCCCTCGCGCGTCATCGTGACATGGCCATCGGCCTCTACCCGGTAGATCTCGGTGTTTCCGCCGGCATTTCCGGTATTACTGGTGCCTTTCGCCTCCCGGTAGCGAGCGATCAGCGTATCGGCATGGACTTGGGTTGGTCCACGCGTCGCGACGGCATTGCCGCGGGCGATGTAAGCTTTCATATCCTGCTGCCATTCGATTCCGGAATCGGACTGCACCTCGAGCG
>VBEO01000019.1:4661-6030 GCA_005881825.1 Chloroflexota bacterium
TAGGCTTTGCATCCGGCTTAGCCTTGTTGCCTTGCTCGGAGGGGCGGTGCCTTGTCGCGGCGGCCATACCGCCAGCTTCTGCCTTTGCTTGCGCGTCGACGCGTGCCGCGATGGCCGCCACCGCGGGCGGCACCGCCGGTGCGGGCCGAGCATTGGCGGCATTCACCTTCGTGCCCTTCAGCAGCATATCCGATTTGCCGGTGAAGATGACCGTGTCGCCCTTATCGTAGATGCGAAATCCCTGCGATTTGATATCGCCGGAAGGCCCATGCCCCTCGACCGGGTCGTTGCCCTCAGCCGTATTATGCGCGGCATCGAGGCGCGCGGTCTTCGTCACGAAACGGGTGCCGTTCTCATGCGCCATCGTGACGTTGCCGAACAGGTCGAGCAGCTGGGTCTGCGATTGGTATACGCCGGTATCAGCGGTGATCACGACCTCGGCGCCCCCATGTGATTTCATCTCGGCGCGCGGGGCTTCGAGCGACATCAGATCCTGCCTGTCCGGAACCTGATGGCCCACCGCGGCCGTCACGACATAGGGCCGCCCGAGCCGGTCGGTCCCGGCGTAGCGTGGCTTCAGCATGCGCAGCTCACGGGCCTCGCGAAGATCGATAGCCGGAAACGCGAACCGCATCCTCTCCCATATCGGTGCCAGCTGAGGCCATACCGCGATCAGCAGCAACAGGAAAACGCCGATCGCCGGCAGCATCCGCTTTAGCAGCGCGACCCGCCGGCTGTAGGGGTTGTCGACACCCGCGACCGACCACATTGCGGCGATCCGGCTCACGGCACCCGCCATCGCACTTGTCACAGCAACAGCGCCCTCGCTGCGCCGCAGCGCGCGTATCGCCGGCAATGGCACCGGAATCCTCATGCGATACCGGCGCGCAGGCAATCGTGCATATGCAGGAACCCGATTGGCCGCATGGTCTCGTCGACCACGAACAAGGCGGTGATCGCGAACCGGTTCATCAGCCCCAATGCCTCAGCCGCCAAACTTCCGCTGCCGATCGTCTTCGGATTGGGGTGCATAATTTCGGTCACGGTGCGCGACAGCAACCCGTCATCCATATGCCGGCGCAGATCGCCATCGGTGATCACCCCGACGAGTTCTCCCTGCGTCCCGCACACACCGACACAGCCGAAGCTCTTCGCCGTCATAACGAGGATCGCTTCCGACATCGGCGCGTCCGGCGATATCAGCGGCACGGTCTCGCCGTCATGCATGATGTCGGCGACCCGCAGCAGCCGACGGCCGAGCCTTCCGCCAGGGTGAAAGCGTTGGAAATCCTCGGAGGAGAAACCTTTTCGCTCGAGCAATGCGATCGCCAGCGCGTCGCCGAGCGCCATCGTCATCGTGGTCGAGGTG
>VBEO01000123.1 GCA_005881825.1 Chloroflexota bacterium
GGCCAGGATGTGCTTCTCCTCCTCGGTCTTCTGCGTCCAGTCGGAGAGGCCGTACGTCCAGAGCCAGCCACCGTAGCCGGCGACCACGCGGCGACCGCCCAGCGCCGCGACGGCCTCGTTGTGGGCGGGCGCGGCGGCGAAGACGGCTCTGGGTTCGGTGTGAGTCCGCGTCCAGTCAGCGGCGGCCAGGCCGCCTGAATCCACGAAGATGGCCGTCAGCTGGGAGCGGTCCAGGGCTCGGGCCAGGTCGAGCCCGCCGCTGGCACAGAGGACCAGTGCCAGCAGCGCCGCGATCACCGCCCCCTCCACCCCGCGCCCCGCCAGCCGCACCAGCAGCGCGCCGACCAGCAGCGACCCGAACAGCGACCAGAAGACCAGGAACTTGGTGTTGTCCCACTCCCAGGGCTGAAAGACCACGAAATTGGGCACCAGGAACCAGAGCCAGATCGGCGCCAGCCGGGCCGCCAGGGCGCCGGGGACGGTCCCCGCCCAAAGCTGCGCGGCGAGCATCGAAGGGATGACCAGGCCGCTGTTCTTGACCCAGAACCAGATGCCGCCGTCGTGCTGAGGCGGGAGGTCGGCCAGCCAACCCGGCAGCCAGCGCACGTCGGCGGCGCCCCCGCCCAGCGTCCAGGCCACCACCGGCAGCCCGAGAACAAGCGCGGGCGCGAAGAAGGCCAGGTAGGCCTGGCGGCGGTCGAAAAGCGCCCAGAAGGCTGCGATGGCGACCGCGGTGCCGTAGCCGTGGAGGTGGAAGAGCGGCGCCAGCCCGGCGACACCGCCGGCCAGCGCGTACGCCGGCCAGCGACCGTGCTCCCGCGCCACCCAGAGCAGCGCTGCCACCACCAGCGCCACGGCCAGCCCGAAGAGGATCGAGCGCTGTGGCACCAGGTAGGCCAGCACCGGGTTCATCCACTGGTAGTTGCGGTCGGGGTCCATGGTGTAGAAGCGCGGGATGTGCTGGAAGGCCGCCCCGCCCAGCCGATCGACGTCCGAGAAGAAGTTCAGGAATCCCAACCCGCCGCCGCCGAGCAGGAAGACGACGCAGCCGGCGACCGCGGCGGCCAGCGATCCGACCAGGCGCGCGCCGGCCAGCGCCACGATCGCCGGCAGGGCCAGCGCCAGGTAGCCGCTGCTGAGCACCAGGCTCGAGGTCAGCGAGGCTCCCAGCGAGACCAGCGAGGCGGCGAAGAAGTCGACCATGAAGGGATAGGCCAGCCGGTGCCCGGGGTCGACCGGGAACTCGGGCGGGAAGTTCTGCCCGTAGGCGAAGGACCCCGTGTAAGCGAGGTGGGCCGCCCAGTCGCCGTAGAACCCGTTGGCGGTGGTGAGCAGGCCTTCCGAGGTGAACTGGTAGCCGCCGCCCAGGTAGTACAGGGCGAAGGCCCAGCACACCGCGAGCAGGCCCCACAGTGGCCAGCTCTGGCGCCAGCGGGCTCCCAGCTCGACGGCCTCGGCGGCCAGCTCCCCCCGCGCCGCCCGCAGCCAGCCGGGCGCCGAGGCGGCCAGGGCCGCCGCCAGGCCTGCGAGCACCGTGACCACGCCGAGGGTCCCGGCCAGCAAGGCGACCAGGAATCCGGCCGCTGTGGCCGCCATGGCCCCGATCACCATCCCGAAGGCGAGCCGTTCTTCGATGCGCAGAGGCAGCCCGCTGAGGTAGGTGATGCCGGCCCCGGCGACCAGGCAAAGAGCCAGGTACACCGCGACGGCCGGCGGCATGAGCAGCGTCATCACGAGCAGGACCGCGGCGCCGGCGGCTGCCGCCAGCACGGGCCGGCCGAGCTGGACGGTCAGCGCAGGGGCTGCGGCGGTGCTAGATCCAGCGCGGGAACCAGGCCTTGCCACCCGGGAACCCTCCCAGCAGGGCCGTGTCGCCCATCGGCAGCCCGGTCCACAGCGGATAGAAGTAGAGGAAGAAGAGCACGGCGATGCCCAGGTGCGCGTAGGCGACGGTCCGCCAGGCTCCGCCAATTGCTGCCAGGCGCGCCAACACGAAGGCCAGCGCCAGGACCATGAAGATCAGCCCGCCGAACATGTGGTAGAGGAAGAGCACTCGGGTGATCCGGAACCAGGGCAGGTACTGGCTGACGAAACCGAGCAGGATCACGGCCGCCGGAAAGCTTCGGTCCCTGAAGAGGAAATACAGCAGCAGCGGGATGCAGGGCAGGCTGGTCCACCAGATCCAGGGATTCCCGAGGTTGTTGATCCAGGCGTCCAGCGGGTGCCTGGTCCATTGGTCCAGACCCAGGGCCTGGTTCTCGAAGTAGTAGGCGACCGGCCGCACCAGGAAGGGCCAGGACCAGGGCGGGGAGCCGTACGGGTGGGTGGCCGTCAGGGTCGCGTGGTAGTGGAAGATCTCCTGCTGGTAGGAGACCAGGTCGGCGAGATTGCGGAACTGCCCGCGCAGGAAGAAAGGGAACCAGGAGGCCGTGTAGATCACGGCCGGGATCACCGCCAGCGACAGCACGCCCACGCCCAGGTAGCTGGGCAGCGGGGCCCAGCCGGGCGCCAGCCGGTCGCGGAGCAGCCGCACGAGCAGGAAGAGGACGACCGAGGCCCAGGCGGCCAGGGCGATCCACTTGGCTGATATGGCCAGCCCCAGGACCACACCGGTCCCCAGCAGCGTCAGCAATGACGCACTCGGCGTGACGCTGCGCCAGTGCGTCAAGAACACGTAGTAGGAGAGCAGTATGAGGAAGATCGGGAAGATGTCGATCATGCCGATCCGCGACTGCACGAAGAACATGCCGTCGAAGCAGGTCAGCACGCCCGCCGCGAGGGCGAAGAACAGGTTCGGCCAGAGCTTGTAGGCGACCAGGAACATCATCGGTGGGCACAGGCTGCCGAAAAGGCAGGCCATGATCCGCCAGCCGAAGGGCGTGAAGCCGGCGTCCGCGTAGCTGCCTGAGTAGCCCTCGAACGTCACCCGCCACCATCCATACAGCCATTCCCCTGCGGCGATGAATTCCTTGGAAAGGGGCGGCTCCGGGTCGAAGTACGCGGTCCCCTTCAGGTCGTCGTGCGCGAAGACGCCGAAGTAGATCTCGTCGAAGATCTCGCCGTCCGGCGGCGACAGGTGACCGGCCTGGTCGGCGTAGCCGCGCTGGAAGGGGTAGCTCAGGCCGCAGAGGGTGCCCAGGTGGCCCTGGGTGTCGACCGGGGTGTTGTTGACGCAGATGCTGAGGGGCGCGCCGTCCAGGGGATGGGCGATCAAATCCGGCAGCAGCGGGCTGAAGAAGCGCAGCACGAACGCGATTGCCAGCAGCGCGCTCAGCAGCGTCACGTCGCGGCGCTCGAGGTCCAGCTCCCAGGCGGCGGCGTCGGGGTCGGGGACCGGCAGGGCGATGGTGTCGTCGTATGCCAGACGCTGGCCCAGCTTGCGCACGTGGGCGGCGGTGTCCGGGTGGTCCCGGCGCAGCCGGATGAAGAGCGCCGGCTTGTCCATGTAAGGCTTGGCCATCGGGTGGCGATAGCGCCGCCGGTGCGCCTCCTGGAAGTGCTGCTCCAGGGGCTTCACCTGCACCGCGCGCACCTCGTCATAGTCGATCTCGACCGCGCTCAGCAGATTGGAGATGCGCAGGCGGTCGTCGCGGGCCTGGATGTAGTGGCGCCGCCGGTAGTACAGCAGCAAACCGGCCAGGACCAGCCCGCTGGGGATGTAGAGCAGCCAGATGATGGTCCCCTGGTCCCAGCGCCGGACCGGCGAGTAGATGTAGAGGTAGCCGCTGACCACGATCCCCAGCACGACCAGGATCACGGCCCAGAAGCGCTGCCGCCTCCACATCTCCTCGGCGTACAGGATCGGCTGCCGCACGGGGCCTAACCCTAACGGGGTCAGCCGTGAATCCAACCGCGAGCCCGCTCCACCGCCCGACGCCACTCCGCCTGCAGGCTGGCGGCCTGGTCGCGAGACATGTGCGGCTCGAACTCCCGATCCAGCTGCCACAAACGGCCGATCTCGGCGTCGCCCGACCAGGCCCCGCTGCCGAGGCCGGCCAGGAAGGCCGCGCCCAGCGCAGTAGTCTCGGTCATCCGCGGCCGCCGTACAGGGATACCCAGGAGGTCGGCCTGGAACTGGCATAGGAAGTCCATCACCGCGGCGCCGCCGTCGACCCTGAGCTCGCGCAGGGGGTGGCCGGAGTCGGCTGCCATGGCCTCGGCCACATCGGCGCTCTGAAAGGCCATCGCCTCGACCGCAGCCCGCACCACCTCGGCGCGCCCGGTGCCGCGGGTGAGGCCGACCAGGGCGCCGCGCGCGTAGGGATCCCAATGGGGCGCGCCCAGGCCCACGAACGCCGGCACCAGGTACACGCCGCCCGTGCTGCTGACCGACTCCGCCAGCGGGCCCGCCTCGGCCGCCGACTTGATCACGCCCAGGCCGTCGCGTAGCCACTGCAGGGCCGCGCCGGTGACGAAGATGGCCCCCTCCAGCGCGTAGCTGAGGCGGCCATCGCGCAGCCAGGCGATGGTGGTCAGCATCCCCGATTGCGAAGCCACCCGCCGCTCGCCGGTCTGCTCGAGCAGGAACGAACCGGTGCCGTAGGTGTTCTTGGCGCTGCCCACCGTCAGGCAGGCCTGTCCGAAGAGCGCGGCCTGCTGGTCCCCTGCGATGCCCGCGATGGGCGCTTCGATGCCCAGGAACAGATCTGGTTGGGTACGGCTGAGCTCGCCGCTGGAGGGCCGGATCTCGGGCAGGATGTCGAGCGGCACACCCAGCAGCCCGGCCATCTCCTCGCTCCAGCGGCCAGTGCCGATGTCACAGAGGAGGGTGCGGCTGGCGTTGGAGGCGTCCGTCAGGTGGTCGCCGCCGGAGAGTCGCGCCACCAGCCAGCTGTCGACGGTGCCCGCGGCGGCGCGCGCGGCGCCCTCCACCTTGGCCAAGGCCCAGGCCAGCTTGGTGCCCGTGAAGTAGGGGTCGAGGACCAGCCCGGTCAGCTCACGTACGCGGTCTTCGTGGCCGGCCTCGCGCAGGCGTTCACAGTCGGCTGCAGTGCGCCGGTCCTGCCAGACAATCGCCCGCGCCAGCGGGCGCAGAGTCTGACGGTCCCAGAGCACGAGGGTTTCGCGCTGGTTTGTGATGCCGATCGCGGACACCTCAGCAGGCGCGCGGCCCGCCGCACGGAGCGCCTCTGCCGCGGCCTGTTGCACCGAGGTCCAGATCTCCTCCGGGTCGTGCTCGACCCAGCCCGGCTGCGGATAGTGCTGGGTGATCTCGCGGTAGCCCTTGCCGGCGACCACGCCGTCCAAGCTCAGCGCTACTGCGGTCGAACCCGTGGTGCCCTGGTCCAGGGCAAGGATGATCGGATCAGCCACCGATGAAGGCGTTTTGCATGGCGGTCGCGCACGGGCATTCGCGCGCTTTGGGTATGCGACCGACCAGCGCCAAGATCAGCTCGCGCACGCGCGCGTTGTTGCTGGCGAAGAAGCGCTCGACGTCGGCCACACTCACGGGCTCCACACTCGGATCGCCGGCAAGTCCCACGTCGTAGTCCGTGATCAGCGACACGTTGGCGTAGCAGAGCTCGAGCTCGCGCGCCAGGATCGCCTCCGGGTACTGCGTCATGTTCACCACCTCCCAGCCCTGGCTGCCGAACCACTTCGATTCGGCGCGGGTCGAGAAGCGCGGCCCCTGGATCACGACCACGGTGCCGCCGTCGTGCATGGTCACCCCCAGCTCGCGGCCTGTGTCCACCGCCAGCGCGCGCAGGACCGGACAGTAGGGGTCGGCCGCGGCCACGTGGGCGACCCGCGGGCCATCGGGGTGATAGGTGTCGGCGCGGCCCCAGGTACGGTCGACGAACTGGTCGCAGACCACGAAATCGCCGGGCTTGACTTGGGGCTGCAGCGAACCCGCCGCGGTCGGAGCCAGGACGCGCTCCACGCCCAGCTCCTTGAAGGCCCAGAGGTTGGCCCGGTAGTTGATGGCGGCGGGCGGCAGCGCGTGGCGGGGCCCGTGCCGGGGCAGGAAGGCCACCTCCTCGCCGCCCACCGCGCCGATCGCGATCGCGCCCGACGGCTTGCCGTAGGGCGTTTCCACCTCGACCTCCCGCACGTCCTCGAGCAGCCGGTAGAAGCCGGAGCCGCCGAATACGCCTATGCGCGCCAGGCGCCGGCCTCCTGTAAGACGCCCCTTTCCGTGATCAGCGCGGTGACCAGCGCGGCCGGCGTCACGTCGAAAGCCGGGTTCCAGACTTGCGTGCCCGGGGGCGCGAAGTTCGTCACCTCCCCCGCCGCCCGCTCCTCGATCTTGACGTCGGCACCGGTGGGCGTGCCCGGGTCGCGCGTGCTGGATGGGGCGGCCACGTAGAAGGGCACTCGGTGCTCGCGGCAGAGCAGCGCCAGCGGGTAAGTACCGACCTTGTTGACGACGTCGCCGTTGGCGCAGACCCGGTCGGCGCCGGCCAGCGCCAGGTCGGCCAGCCCGCGCTGCAGCAGCAGGCCGGCCGCGGAGTCGGCGATCAGCTTGTGGGGGATGCCGAGCCGGCGCAGCTCCCAGGTCGTGAGCCGGGCGCCCTGTGCGCGGGGGCGGGTCTCCATCACGTAGACGAAGGGGCGCTTGCCCGCCTCGTGGGCCGTCCGCACCACCCCCAGCGCGGTGCCGTAGTCGACGGTGGCCAGGGAGCCGGTGTTGCAGATGGTCACGATCCGCGCGGCCTCAGGCACCAGGGCGGCGCCGTGGGCGCCGATGCGCCGGCACTCCTCGGCGCTCTCGCGCGCCATCGACTCGGCCTCGGCGAGGGCTTCCTCGGCGCCGCCGCGGTGGAACGCCCCCTCCACGCGATCGACGGCCGCGAAAAGATCCCGAGCCGTGGGTCGCGCGGCTCTCAGCTCGGCCGCCCCCGCCTCCAGCACGCCGGCGCGGGCTGCCAGGGCCGCGCCGTAGCCGGCCGCCGCACCGATCGCCGGCGCTCCGCGCACGACCATCTCGCGGATGGCCTTCGCCACCTCCGAGGCGGTCCTGCAGGTCAGGTAGACCTCGGCCAGCGGCAGCTGCGTCTGGTCGATCAGGCGGACGCCGCCCGCGGCCTCGTCCCACTCGACGGTCGGCATTTAGGAGAGGAAATCTCGCACAGCGGCGATCAGGGCGGTGGCGTTGTCCAGGTGCACGGCGTGGCCGGCGTCAGGGATCTCCACTAGCTCCGCCCGCTCGATGGCGTCCGCGGCCCGCTTCAGCTCCTCCAGCGAGACCGGGCTGCGCTCGCCGTGGATGATCAGGGTCTCCTCGTCGATCTTGCGCAGCAGACGGAAGTCGTCCTGCTCAGTCCTCTTCAGCTCCTCCCGCGTCTGGCGCTCGAGCTCAGGGTCGTGGGCGTGCACGTAACGACCGTCCTCCCGGCGCCGGTAGTTGTGGGCGAAGCGGTCCTTGAAGAAGTCCTCGCGAACGCCGCTGCGCAGCCGGCGCAGCGCCTCCAGCGCCTCCTGCGGCCCGGAGAACGACTCCGCGTCCTCGGAAGACGGCAGCTCGGCTTCCGGGTGCGGGCGCGCGGGCGGGTTGTCGACGATCACGAGCCGCTCCAGGCGACCGGGATTATGGGCCGCAAAGCGATAGGCGACGCGGCCGCCCAGCGAGGCCCCAAGCAGGCAGAAGAGGTCGAGACCGAGTTGGTCGGTGAACTCGCCGAGGTCGCGCACGAAGACCTCCAGGCGGTACTCGGG
>VBEO01000034.1 GCA_005881825.1 Chloroflexota bacterium
AATTCGGTGGATGGCGCCTCCGGTTGTCGGACCAAGCTCTCAACCGTCCAAAGTTTCGTGGCTGAACGCGGCACCTCGCCTACCGCTGCTTCGTTGACCCACGCAGGCATGAGCCCGTCCGAAAAGACGATCCGACGTCGCTTCGGCAGCTTTAGGGCGGCAGCAGTCGGCCACGAGCTCAGCCACCCCCGGGACACTGTGAAGGCAGCGACGAGGTCGCCTGCATTAAGACTGGCTATGCTCCTCTCCGGCGGCAGGTCATCGTCGCAGGGTCCTGAAATAGTTCCATGGAGGAGGAGACATGTCTGAGACCAGCAAGGAACTTGTCAGTCGACTATTCGAGCAAGTATTCAATCGAAAGAATTTCGAAGTCTGTCCTGAGCTCGTGACCGACGATTACGTCGAGCACGCACTCGCCCCCTTTGGTGACAGCGAACCAGGGCACGTCAATGGGCCGCGGCACATACGCGCTGTCGTGGAGTGGTTGGGAGCTCAGTTCCCAGATGGGCGCATGACCGTAGAAGCCCTCGTTTCCGAAGGCGAGGTGGTCGTTGCCCGCGTTCTCGCTGAGGGAACTAATCTTGGCAAGCTGAACGGAGCGGTGCCGCCGACCGGCAGGCGCTTCTCAGCCCGCCAAAGTCACTGGTTCAGGGTTGAAGACGGCAAGCTGGCAGAGCACTGGGCGATTCGCGATGACCTGACTGTGATGCTGCAGCTCGGTGTGGTGACGCGCCCCGGACCGCCCGTTTAGATACGACCGGGATGTGCAGTTCAATCTGGTGGCCCCAGCCATACACAACTCGAACACCCGGCATTTTCGGGGACCGCGCCTCCGGGTGCCTGAAGGCGAGTGCGGGATCGATGAGGAGGTCGCTCTTCAGGCCGTCCGGGATTTCATCGCGCGGTGCGGAACCCGGCCGACCGCAGAGTCGTGGACGACTGCCGGCATGACCCCGAGCGAGAAGACGATCCGCCGCCGGTTCGGTAGTTTCCGGATGGCCGTCGCGGCGGCAGGCATGGACCCGGCCGACCGCGCCGCGATTGCCACCATCCCGGCGCGGGGCGTCCACGAAGCGGGGCCGCCTCAGCTCATGCCAGATTGACCGCCACAACCGCGAGTTTCCGTGGGTTTGGTGGTCAGTTTGGTGGTCACCGCAGGTGGTCGACGGCCGTCACCGGCCAGGCCGAGGGCGCGACCAGCGCTCTGCTACCCCGGCTAGCCGATCCCTGCCGGGCTCCACCGGGCCCCCGCCAGAAGCGTCCGAAGTCCCTGCTCGATGGCGGCCTCACCAGGCGCCACCACCGCCTCCAGCGGCGTGCTGTAGGGAACCGGAACGTTGGCGCCGCAAACCCGCGCCACGGGCGCGTCGAGGTGGTCGAAGGCCAGGTCGCCCGCCTGCATCGCGACCTCCCCGGCCCAGCCGATGCCAGCCGGCTGGCCACCACCAGCACCATGCCCAGCATGGCCTGGGCGGCGACCACGGTGGCGTGGCGGCCCTTCCTCCGAACCGCCGCCCGCCCGAACTCGAGCCACTCCTCCGGCCCCGGAACCTCGCCGCGCTGGAAGTAGAGCAGCTTGTGCTCGAAGAACACGACCGGGTTGTCATCTCGAATCGCCGTCTTGAGCAGGGCACGGGCGTCGGCCGGCGTGCTCGGCATCGCGACCTGGAGGCCGGGTACGTGCATCATCCAGCTCTCCAGGGACTGCGAGTGCTGGGCCGCCTTACCACCGGACGCGCCCAGGTTGGTGCGCACGACCAGTGGCACCCGGGCCTGGCCGCCGAACATGTAACGGAGCTTGGCGGCCTGGTTGACCAGCGGCTCCATGGTCAGGGTCAGGAAGTCGGAGTACATGATCTCGACCACGGGCCGCATGCCGGTGAGCGCCGCCCCCACCGCCACCCCGACGATCGCCTCCTCGTTGATCGGGGTGTCCCGGACACGGTCCAACCCGAACTCTCCGGCCAGCCCGCGGGTCACCCCGAAGACGCCGCCGCGGTCACCCCACACCGCCACATCCTCACCCATGACGAAGACCGCGGGGTCGCGCCGCATCTCCTCGCGCAGGGCCAAGTTGAGTGCCTCCGAGTACGTCATCTCAGCCATCGACGTCCTCCCAGGCTTCCGCCGCCTCCGGCCAGGGGCTGGCCTGCGCGAACTCCAGCGCCTCGGCGATGGACGTCGCCACCTCCTCCTCCAGGGCGTCGGCCTCCGCCTCGGTCAGCCCGCCCTCGGCGAGCAGGCGCGAGCGGAAGGCGGGGATCGGGTCGCGCTCCAGCCAGGGCGCCATCTCCTCTTTGCTGCGGTAGCTCTGGGTGTCACCCGAGAAGTGGCCCTGAAAGCGATAGCAGGCGGCCACCACGAGCGTCGGGCCATCTCCGGCCAGCGCCCGGACGCGAGCCTCGGCCACGGCCGCCCTCACCGCCAGCACGTCCATGCCGTCCACGGAGACACCCGGAAAGCCATAGGCCTGGGCCCGCTTGACCGGGTCGCCACCGGCGATCATCTGCTCGGCCCGGCCCGACATCGCAAAGCGGTTGTCTTCGCAGAGCAGGATCAGCGGCAGCTTCCAGATGCCGGCCAGGTTGGCCACCCCGTGGAACGAACTCTGGTTGATCGCGCCGTCGCCGAAGAAGCAGAGCGCCACCTGGCCGGACTTGCGCAGCCGCGCGCTGAGCGCAGCCCCGGCCGCGATCCCGAAACCGCCACCCACGATGCCGTTGGCGCCCAGCATCCCGATCGAGAAATCGGCGATGTGCATCGATCCGCCCTTGCCCCGGCAGTAGCCGTCCTCCCGGCCCATCAACTCGGCCATCATCCGGTTGACATCGCCGCCCTTGGCGATCGTGTGCCCGTGTCCCCGATGGGTGCTGGTGATGTAATCGTCCGCAGCCAGCGCCGCGCAGGCCCCCACCGCCACCGCCTCCTGCCCGATCGCGGCATGGCTGGACCCGCGGATCAGACCCCTGGTGTAGAGGTCGGGCAGCAGGGAGTCGAAGGCGCGGATCAGCATCATCCGTCGCAGCACCTCGACGTTGGTGTCAGTCGAAGTGGATGCCGCCATTGACGTCCATCACCTCCCCTGTTATGTAGCCCGCCTCCTCGGAGGCCAGAAAGGCGGCCGCTGCGCCTACGTCGTCGGGCAGACCGCTGCGGCGCATGGGTGCCTGTGCGCTGATCTTCTCATCCATCTCGCGCTCGGCCTGCGCGTCCACGGCCCGGGTCGCGATACCGGTCAGGATGAAGCCGGGCGCGATCGCGTTGCTCGTGATCCCAAACGGCCCGAGCTCTCTCGCGGCCGCCTGGCAGAGGCCGATGACGCCGGCCTTGCTGGCCGCGTAATGGGCGGTGCCGATGATTCCCCCACCCTGCTTGCCGGCCACGCTCGAGATCCAGATCACCCGCCCCCAGCGCCTTTCCATCATGCCCTTGACGACGGCACCCAGACAGAGGAACCCACCCCGCAGGTTGATCGCCAGCACGCGGTCGAACTCGTCCACCGAAAGCTCCCAGATCGCCCGCCGCTGAGTGATGCCAGCATTGTTGACGAGGATGTCCACGCGGCCCACCTCGCTCACGGCTTCGGCCACTGACGCCTCGCTCGTCACGTCGAGCGCGACCGCGCGGGCGGAGGCGCCGATCGCCGCCGCATTGCGACGCGCCCCCTCAACATCGATGTCGGAGAGAACGACCTCGGCGCCGGCGCTCGCCAGCGCCCGCGCGATCGCGTAGCCGAGGCCCCTGTCGGACCCGGCGCCGGTGATCAGCGCCAGCCGGCCCCGGAGCGCCACCTCAGCAGCCTAGCGACTCGGCGTCGGCCGCTCCCCACCGGCCCCCGCGCGGGCGTGGATACTGGGTTCATGCGGGTGGGGTTCGTGGGACTTGGAACCATGGGCCGGCCGATGGCGGTCAACCTGCTCAAAGCCGGCCACGAGCTCGCGGTGTTCGACCTCGATCCGGCCGCCGTCGATGCACTCGCGGTGGCCGGCGCGACCGTCGCCGGCTCGGCACGCGAGGCCGCGGCCGGCCGGGAGGCGGTGGTGACCATGCAACCGTGGGTCGAGATCGACCGATCGACTTACATTTCAGAGGTCGGGACACGCCTTCGAATGGCGGCTGCCTTCGGTGTCGGCGCTCTCTGGCTCAGCTGGTTCGGAGCCGCCGGCCTGGCTCTCGTCCCGCGCACGCCGGTGACGGACAGGCCAGGCCGATCAGCCGGCGTCTGACCCCTTGGATTTTCGGGTGTTCGAGTTGTGTATGAACCGGTTTTTGAAGTGGACCCGAGGGTGTCTGGTTTCACCACATAGTTCACAGATGTCGCAGGACATAGTGCACGCCACCAACTCGGAGGTGGCGCATGTCCGGACTCGGTCGCTACATCGTGGACGCAGTCGTCTTGGATCACCGCAGCCCGACGGCACTCGCCCAAGCTCATGGCATCTCGCGCAGGTGGATCTACAAGCTGCTGGAGCGATATCGGGAGGGCGGCTACGCGGCCCTGGAGCCACGCTCACGGCGCCCGCACTCCTCCGCCACCAAGACCTGTCCGGAGGTCGAAGCCGAGGTCATTCAGCTCCGCACTGAGCTCGGCGAGGCGGGTCACGACGCGGGTCCCCAGACCATCCTCTACCATCTCGCGGAGCGCCTCCCGACCGTGCTCTCGGCCGCCACCGTCTGGCGGATCCTCAAGCGCCACGGCCTGATCACGCCCCAGCCCCAGAAGCGCCCGCGCAGCTCCTTCGTGCGCTTCGTGGCCAAGCTGCCCAATGAGACCTGGCAGGTCGACGCCACGCCCTGGCAGCTGGCCGACGGCCGCTCGGTCGAGATCCTCAACTTCGAAGACGACCACTCGCGGCTCTTTCTCGCCTCCCGCGCCTTCTCCACCATCCGCGCCGGCGACGTCGTCGATACCTTCCACTCCGCCGCCCGCGAATTCGATCTGCCCGCCTCCCTGCTCAGCGACAACGCCGCTGTCTTCACCGGCCGCTCCCGCCGCGGCAAGGTGTTGCTCGAGCTTGAACTGGCCCGCCTGGGCATCCAGCACAAGCACTCCAGCACCTACCACCCGCAGACCTGCGGCAAGGTCGAACGACTCCACCAGACCCTCAAGCGCTTCCTGGCCAAGCAGCCGGCGCCCGCCTCAATCTCCGACCTGCAGCGCCAGCTGGACGCCTTCCGCGACTACTACAACCAGCGCCGACCTCACCGCAGCCTCGACCGCCAGACTCCGGCCGCTGTCTTCAACAGCCGCCTCAAGGCGCGGCCCGCCGACACACCCGCGCCAGTCGACCACCGCGTCCGCCGCGACAAGGTCGACCGCTTCGGCAAGCTGACCCTGCGCTACCTCGGCCGCCTACGACACATCCCCGTCGGCGTCGCCCACAAGAACCGCAAGGTGCGGATCTTCGTCGCCGGCGCCGACGTCCGCGTTGTCACCGAGGATGGCGAACTGCTCCGCGCCCTGACCCTCGACCCGACCCGCTCTTATCAGCCCCTCGCCGGTCGATGGCCCGTGCACAATGTCCTGCCACAGGCGTGCACGATGTCCTGAGACAGGACAGAAGTGGACCCGAGGGGATTCGAACCCCTGACCTTCTGACTGCCAGTCAGACGCGCTCCCAGCTGCGCCACGGGCCCACGGCTGGAAAGGCCATTGTAATTCGGGCTTTCAGAGGCCCCAGCGGACGGAAACAGCCGGCCCGTGTAGATGGCGTGATATCGCCGGCATGGCCTTACCATCATCGGCGGCACTCAGGTGAACGCGCTGCTGTCCGTGGTCCAGCTCCTGGTCAGCCTCTTTTTCATCCTCCTCGGCATCTTCGCCCTGCGCGCCTGGCTCCACGAGCGCAACCCCTCCAGCGGCTGGCTGGCCCTGGCCGTGGGCTCCCTGGGTGCGGTGAGCCTGCTCGGCCGGGTTCAGACCTCGCTCTCCCCTCCCCTCCTCACCGAGCTGATCGGCGACTTCGACATCGGTCTCATCCTCCTCAGCGCCTACGCCCTGCTCCGCTTCCGCGGCACCTTCATCCCGCTGCGTCCCACCACCCACGCGGCTGTGGTCGCGCTGCTCCTGGTCACCGAGACGCTGAGCATCGCCACGCGCCTGACGGCGGGACCGTCCGCGCGCAGCGGCATCCCGGTCTGGCTCCAGCAGGTGGTCGTCATCGAGCTGGTGGCGGCCTGGGGGCTCTGCGTCCTCGACCCCATCATCCGATTCGCCTGGGCCAGCCGGAACCGGCCCGCCGTGCAGCGTGCTCGGCTGCGCTCGCTGT
Organism: Chloroflexota bacterium; assembly: GCA_005881825.1. Lineage (GTDB taxonomy): Bacteria > Chloroflexota > Dormibacteria > Dormibacterales > Dormibacteraceae > CF-28. The sequence goes on from VBEO01000034.1 coordinate 6,270, forward strand.
CGATCGGCTTCGCCCTGCTCGTGCTCGTCTTCCTGGTGGCGGGCGCGGCCCCCGCCCTGGCGCGCAACCCGGTGGTCCAGCTCGGCACCCAGCTCATGGCGCTGCTGAGCGTGCCCTTCATCTACGCCAGCCTCTCGCCCCCGATCTGGCTGCGCCGGAGCTGGCGCGAACGTGAAAGCGAGGCGCTGCGCCTGGCCGTGCGAGACCTGCTGCTCTTCAGCCCCAGCCGGCAGGTGCTGGCCGAGCGGGCACTGGAGTGGGCGCAGCGCCTGGTCGGCGCCGACGCGGCCATGATCGCCGACAGCGACGGCTCCGCCCTGGCCGCGCACGGCGTCTGGCCGGAGAGCGTCAAGGGCCTCCTCCACGATCTCGAGCGCGAGCCCGCCGGCCGAATCGTGCGCCTCACCGACGCTCAACAGCCCGGCAGCGCCATGATCCTCCCGCTGCCGCTGGACGCCGGGACCGGGGCGCTGATCGTGCTGAGCGGTCCCTACACCCCGTACTTCGGCTCGGACGAGCTGACGTGGCTGAGCGGCTACGCGACCTCGATCACCGCGGCCCTCGACCGCGCCATCCTCACCGAGCGAATCGCCGCCCTGGAGCGCACCAAGACGGAGTTCCTGAACCTCGCGAGCCACGAGCTGCGCGGACCCATCACCCTGGTGCGCGGCTATCTCGACATGTTGGCCAACGGCAGCCTGGGCGCGGTCAGCAAAGAGCTCCGCAGAGTCCTGCCCGCACTACAGATCAAAGCTGACGAGATGAACAGCCTGATCGAGCAGATGATCGAGGCCGCGCGCCTCGAGGAGGGCCGGCTCGAGCTGCATCCGGTCGAGACCGACCTCAGGGAGCTGGCCCGCCGGGCGGTCGACGTGATAGCCCCGCTGACCAACAAAGAGCACGCCCTCAAGGTTGAGACCCCCGCCCAGGCGGTCCGCGCCACCGTGGATCCGGAGCGCGTGAGCACCATCCTTGCCAACTTGCTCAGCAATGCCATCAAGTACTCGCCCCGCGGTGGCGAGATCCGCTGCGCGGTGACCCGAGAGGATGGTATGGCCGTGGTCGAGGTCACCGACCAGGGCGTCGGCATCGCGCCCGAGGAGATGGACAAGCTGTTCACGCGCTTCGGCCGGATCCCCAACCAGGAGACCCGCCACATCGGCGGCACCGGCCTCGGGCTCTACCTCAGCCGCCAGCTGGCCCGCATGCAGGGCGGCGACGTCACCGTGCGCTCGATCCCCGGCAAGGGCAGCACCTTCCGCTTCGCGGTGCCCTTGACGCCATGATCGCCACCTTCCCCAGCCACCGCACCACGGTGATGCCGATGCTGGCTCGCGGCCGGCGCAAGCGGCCGCTGATCCTCCTCGTCGAGGACGACCACATGATGGCGGAGATGTACAGCTTCCAGCTGGAGCGCGATGGCTACCAGGTCGAGACCGTCACCGACGGCAAGCAGGGCCTCGACGCCATCCGCCGGCGCCGCCCCGACCTGGTCCTGCTCGACCTCCGGCTCCCGGTCATGGAAGGCTTCGAGGTGCTGGAGAGCCTGGCCACCGACCCCACGCGACCCCCCATCCTCATCCTCTCCAACTACGGCGACAGCCGCATGGTCAGCCGCGGCCTGCAGCTCGGCGCGCGCGACTACCTGATCAAATCGGCCACCACGCCGATCACCCTCTCCGAGAAAGTCAGGTCGATCGTGCCCCCCGGCGCCCCTAATTTGTAGGGGACGCGCGCGCGCACGCGCGCCTTATCCTCCAGGACTGAGAGGATGGGAGGGAGAAGGCGGCGCACTGCCGTGGTTTCGCTGCGCGATCGCGCGCTGGCTGCGCTTGCCATCGGCATCTCGGTGCTCGCCGCGCTGGGCGTCTTCGAGGCCGCTGACGCACACGCGCTGAGCGACGCCGAAGCCCGGCTCGCCACCTACCGCACCCTGGAGAGCGACAACCTGGCCCTGGCCTCCGGCATGAACACCCAGGCCGCCGGCCTGGCCACCTACGTCCAGGCTCTCACGCTCGAACCCGCCACCCTGAGGGAACTCGGGGATCGGGACACGCTGCTCGGCGATTACGTCACGGGTTCCGGCCAGGTCAGGGACAGCCTGAGCCGGCTCCAGCAGGAGTCTGCGCAGCTGGGCATCGGCACTGAGGAGCGCGCGGTGGCGAGCGCCGCCCGCGCCTGGCAGGCCTGGGCCCAGGGCCGGCGCGACGCCGCCGAAGCCGCGGCCGGCCATCCCCTGGACCCACGCCTGGACGCCGAAGGCAGCGCGCTCTTCAGCGCCTTCAGCGCCGCCGACCAGACCTTGGCCGACCACGTCCGCGGCGCCATCGACATCGCGGCGGCGGCCGTGGAGCGGCAGTCGGCCCGCCACAACCAGATCTTCTACAGCGGCCTCGCGGTCGAAGCCATGGTCCTGCTGGTGCTGGCGGTCGCGGTGATGCGCAGCGTGGTCCGGCCGCTGGCGCGCCTCACCCGCACCGCCGAAGAGCTGGCGGCCGGCCAGGAGACCCGCGTCCCCTATGCGGACCGGCTCGACGAGGTGGGCAGCCTGGCGCGGGCCCTGGCCGGCTGGCAGACCAGTTCGGCCGACATGCTCAGCGTCTTCGAGCGCTCGCCGATCGGTATCTGCCGCCTTTCGACCGGGGGCGTCATCCTGGAGGCCAATCCCAGCCTGGAGCGCATGCTCGGCTACAGCTCCGGTGAGCTGGACGGCCGGCCCTATCGCGACCTCACGCCTGAGGTCGGGCACTATGGCGAGCTGGTCACCGGCCGCCGCGAGCGGGTGGCCGTGGAGACCCGCTACCAGCGTCGCGACGGCTCTCACTTCTGGGGCAGCCTCACCGTTTCACCCGTCCACCACCTGGACGGCGCCGTCGACTACTTCGTGGCCATGATCGAGGACATCGACCATCGCAAGCGCCAGGAGTTCGACCTCCTGCACCGGGCCGGCCATGACTCTTTGACCGGGCTGCCCAACCGCTCCCTGTTCGACGACCGCCTGGAGCAGGCGCTGCGCGCGGCCCGCCGGCGCCGCGGCAAGGTGGCGGTGCTGGTGCTCGACCTCGATCGCTTCAAGCCGGTCAACGACGAGCTCGGCCACGCTGCCGGGGACGACGTGCTGCGCAAGCTCACCGGCCGCCTGGGCACCGCGCTTCGCGATTCCGACACGCTGGCTCGACTGGGCGGCGACGAGTTCGCCATCCTGCTCGCCGAGCAGGACCAGGCCGGCGCCCAGGCCACCGCACTCAAGCTGCTGGAGGTCATGGAGCAGCCCTTCGAGGTGGAGGGCCAGCGGCGCCCGATCGGCTTGAGCATCGGCATCGCCGTCTTTCCGACGGACGCCCGCAACCCCGCCGAGCTGATGCTCGCGGCCGACAGCGCGATGTACCGCGCCAAGCGCAACGGCACCGGCTGGGCGCTTGCGCAGTCGGTTTTGCGACTGGCCTGACGGGCCCGTAACATCTCCTCATCCCAGACCCCGAACCGCCTCCGCCGCCACCTTCCTGGGAGGTCGTCGAGACCCGGAAGCCTGACGCCAACCAGAAGCGCCCACCCCCGCCAGTGAACGATGCGGTGCGCGCGCATGCCGAGTGGTTCGCCTGGGCCAAGCGCCAGAAGGCGGACTTCGGCCGTGCCCACGGAGCAGCGCGCCAGGCGGTGGCCGCCGCCGAGGCGGGGATGCCGCCGCCCGAGGTCGAGAACGCCGCTCGTGAGGCGCTGAAGGCGGGCGACACCACCCCCGTCGACGAGACCCGCCAGGCCTACAGCGCCTGGTTCGCCGTCGCCGCCGTCGACATGGGTATGCCCAGCGAGCGCGCCCACGCCTTTGCCCACGCCGGGTACGCGGCCCAGCGCGACGGCGCCGACCTGAAGGGCGCGACCAGCATCGCCCAGGCCGCCGTGGCCGGCCTGGCGGGTCCGCCGCCGCCGCCACCGCCGCCACCGCCGCCACCGCCACCACCGCCACCACCGGCCTTCACGACCGCGCCCATCCCGCCCTCGTCGGCGTTCCCGCCGCCGCCCCCGCCGGCCAGCCCGGTCGAGCCCGTGGAGCTTGGCGACTGGGGCCCACCTCCTGGAGCTCCCGCGGCGCCACCGTCCCTGCCTCCGCCTCCGCCTCCGCCGCCACCGCCACCGCCATCACAAGCGGCCGCCGCCCCGGCTTCGGAGGGCTGGAAGCCGCCGCCGCCAGCACCACCGCCTCCCGCCGCATCTCCTCCTCCGGCACCCCCGGCCTGGAACCCGCCCCCCGCGGTCCAGCCGGCCGAAGCGATGGCGCCGACCACCCCTCCCACGCCGCCCCCCGCGGCCGCGCCGTCCCAGGGCACCCGCCAGGGAGCTGTCGACAAGGCGATCGCAGGCAGCAAGCTCAGCGCCGTGACCCGCAGCCAGGCCAAGCTGGTGCCTTACGCCGAGCTCAAGAAGGCGGCCAACCGCCTGCTCCTGGCGGACGCCCTGCCGGGCGAGGTGCCGGTCTGGGTGGTCGCCGTCTCGGGCACGGTCACCGCGCTCTCGGAACCCGCGATCGGCCACGCGGTGGCCTACCTGAACAAGGACCAGCACGCCAGCCTGGCCTACGACCTCCACACCGGCACGGCCTGGCCGGCGTGGTTCGACGGGCTCGCGGACCAAGCGACCGAGTAAAGGGCGGGGCTAGCCCCGCCCCTACGACTTCCTGCTATAGTCGGCGTCGACTAAGCGAATGCCGACTAATCGATCGCTACCAAGGACTCACCTGGCGCTCACGGTTCTTATCAGCCTCTACGAGAGGCCGATGCACCCCTACGAGATCAAGGTGCAGATGCAGGAGCGCGGCCAGGACCGGCTGGTCAAGGGCAACGCGTCGGTCTACGACACCGTCGAGCGCCTGGCCAAGGGCGGCTATGTCGAGGCGCAGGAAACCAGCCGCGAGGGCCGCCGCCCCGAGCGCACGGTCTACCGGATCACGGATCGGGGCCGGGACCAGATGCACGAGTGGCTGCGGGAGATGCTCTCGGAGCCTTCACCGGAGCTGCCGCAGCTCTCGGCCGCCCTGATGTTCATCGCCGCGCTCCCCCGCAAGGGGGAGGTCATCTCCCTCCTCCAACGCCGGATCGTCCTGCTCGAAGCCGCCATCGCGGCCACCGGCGTCCAGCTCAAGGCGGCCGTCGACGCCGATGTGCCGCGGCTGTTCCTGATCGAGGACGAGTTCGCCAACCACCAGCGGCAGAGCGAGGTGAAGTGGGTCCGCGAGCTCATCCGACAGCTGGAGGACGGAACCCTGCCCTGGCCGGAGTTCGAGCCTATGGCCTGAACTGACCACAGAAAGCGACGGCCCCCGGAGCTGCAACTCCAGAGGCCGCTGACAAACACCCGAGCGCGGAGTGAACCGGCACCCGAGGCGCGTCCAGCCCGAACTGTAGCCCCTTCCCCACGAAATCTGCGATTTCGCGGGGACCCCTGGCCCGGTCGCCTCCGCCAACACCATCAAAAGGAGAGTCGACCGAAATGACCAAAACGTCGCGACCCAAGGTCGCCCTGGCCGTGCTGAGCCTCGGCCTCTTCATGACCTTGCTCGACATCACGATCGTCAACATCGCGATCCCCAATCTGACCGAAAGCCTGGGGGCCAGCCTCGACCAGGTCCTGTGGGTGCTCAACGCCTACAGCCTGCTCTATGCCGTGCTGCTGATCACCAGCGGCCGCCTCGGAGACGTCCTCGGCCCCCGCAACGTCTTCGCCGCCGGCGTCGCGCTCTTCACCCTCGCGTCTTTGGGCAGCGGTCTGGCCCAGACCCCGGGCGAGCTGATCCTGGCGCGGGCGGCCCAGGGCCTGGGTGCCGCCATACTGGCGCCGCAGGGCCTCCCGCTGATGCTCGAGCTCTTCCCGCCCGACAGGCGGGCGGGCGTCTTCGCGATCTACGGCATGCTGGCCGGCTCGGCCGTGGTGGCCGGTCCCACCCTGGGCGGCCTGATCGTCACCCACTTCGGCTGGCGCTGGATCTTTTTCGTCAACCTCCCGGTCGGAGTCCTCACCCTGGCGCTGGCACTGCGCTTCGTGCCCGACCTGCGCTCGGGCCGGCTCCACCGCTTCGACATCCCCGGCGTGCTTCAGGCCACGGCCGGCCTCCTCGGCGTGGTGTTCGGCCTCATGTAGGGCCAGCGCTACAGCTGGGGCGCGGTGGTCGCGGGGATCACGATCCCCGAGATCATCGGCGCCGGCGTTGCCCTGCTGGTCGTCTTCCTCGTCTACCAGGCGCTGCGCCAGGGCCGAGAGCCGCTGCTGCCTTTCGCCGTCTTCCAGGACCGCAACTTCACGCTGATGACGGTCGTGATGTGCGGGCTGGGCTTTGCCATGGTCGGCGTCTACCTGCCGCTCACCATCTACCTGCAGTCGGTGCTCGGGCTGAGCGCGATCGCGGCCGGCCTCACCATCGCGCCGCAGCCGGTGGCCATGTTCTTCGCCTCCGGCCTCGCCGCCGGCCTGACCCGCAAGGTCAGCGGCAAATATCTCCTGATCCCCGGCCTCCTCGCCTTCGCGGGCGGCGTGGCCTACATCGCCTGGGCCGCCCACGCCGATTCGGGGCGGTGGAGCTTCCTGCCCGGCCTGATCGCCAGCGGGATCGGGCTCGGGTTCACCTGGACGCCGGTCTTCAGCCTGGCCACCCGCGACCTGAAGCCCCACCTGGCCGGCGTCGCCTCCGGCGTCGTCAACACCATCCAGGAGGTGGGGGCGGTCACCGGCAGCGCGGTGCTGGGCGCCGTGCTCCAGAACCGGCTGGCCGCCAACCTGCGCCTGCCGGCCGGCGTGCCCGTCGGGGTGGCGCGCAATCTCCAGCACGTCACCCATGTCGTCTTCGCGCAGGGTTTCGTCGACGCCATGCGACCCACACTGCTGATTCCCATCGCCGTGGTGGTGGCCGCCGCGCTCGCCACCGGCGCGGTGCGCAAGACGCCGCTAGACTCGCCCGCGTGGGAGACGAGTTCCGAGGCTGGAGTGAGGACTTCCAGCGCTACTTCGTCGGTCTCCAGCTAGACAACAGCAAGCGGTACTTCGAAGCCAACCGCAGGCTCTACGAGCAGGAGGTGCGCGACCCCATGGTCGCGCTCCTTCGCTCGCTGGAGCCCGAATTCGGACCCAGCAAGCTGTCGCGGCCCAACCGCGACATCCGCTTCTCCAAGGACAAGTCGCCCTACAAGCTCAACATCTACGGGCACAGCCCAGGTGGCTACGTCTCACTCGACGCGAAGGGCCTGGTCGCCGCCGGCGGCCGCTACCAGATGGAGCAGCCGGACGTGATCAGGTATCGCGAGGCCGTGGATCCGGACAGCAGCGGCAAGCCCCTGCAGCAAATCGTGGACCAGCTCGAGCACAAGGGCTACGAGATCGGCGGCGAGCTGCTCAAGCGCGTGCCCAGCCCCTACCCGCAGGACCACCCGCGGGCGCGCCTCCTGCGCCACAAGTACCTGATCTACTGGAAGAACTTCGGCCTGCAGCCCTGGCTCGGCAGCGCCGAGGCTCGCGACCACGTGCTCGAGGTCTGGCGCGACGGCGACGACCTAGGGCGGTGGTTCAAGAGGTACGTGGGCTAGCAGCTCCTGGCCGGCCTCGGCCGCCAGCCGCGGCGCCTCTCCCAGCGCCCCCCGCAGCACCACCGAGTGGTAGGTCGCGCCGTCGGCGGTGACCGCGGCCGCCAGCACCTGCACCTCCTCCCCGGCCACCTGCGCCAGGGCCCCGACCGGCGACCGGCAGGTGCCGCCGGTGGCCTCCAGCACCTCGCGCTCGGTGTCGACCGCCAGCCGCACGTCGGGCCGGTCCAAAGCCGCCAGCAGCTGCCGCACGCGCCGGTCGCCACGCCGCGCCTGGACCGCCAGCGCCCCTTGGCCGCCGGCCGGCGTCACCTCTTCGGCGGAGAGCCGCTGCGCGATGCGGTCGCCGCGACCCAGCCGATCCAGGCCCGCCGAAGCCAGCACCAGCAGGTCGGTCTCCCCGGCGTCGAGCTTGCGCAGGCGGGTGTCGACATTGCCGTGCAGCGGATGGTGCCGGAGGTCGGGGCGCAGGCGGAGCAGGAATCCCGCCCGCCGCCAGCTGTCGGTTCCGATCCGAGCCCCCGCGCCGGCCGAAGCGAGGGTGGCGCCGACCAGCGCATCCCGGGGATCCGCCCGCTCCGGGTAGGCCGCGACCACCAATTCCGGCTCGGCTTCCAGGGGCATGTCCTTGGCCGAGTGCACCGCCAGGTCGGCCTCGCCGGCGAGCAGCGCCGATTCCAGCGCGCGCACGAAGACGCCCTCGCCGGGCGCGGTGCCCGCCGCGCGCACGTCGCCCGCGCTCACCACCGGCACCAGTTCGACCTCGAGGCGCAGGCGGCGCAGCGCGGCCTCGACCAGCCGCGCCTGGATCAGGGCCAGGGCCGAGCCGCGAGTGGCGATGCGCAGGGCGCTCACGACTCCCGAAGATATCCGCGGTGATCAACACACCGCGCAGCCGCGCTTCCACCCTGGAGGAGGTCGCCTACCACGAGGCCGGCCATGTGGTGATCGGCCACCGCCTCGGCGTGGACCTGGCCTCGGCCGACATCCTGCCCGACGGCCAGGGCGGCAACGGCCACACGGTCTTCAACGTGCGGCCCGGCTTTCGGGACCACCCCGATTACATCGAAGCCGTGGTCGTCACCTTTCTGGCCGGCCCCATCGCCGAGGCCCGCATCGCGGGCTTCAAGAACCCGGAGGGCTCCGGCTACGACCTCGATGCGATCGCCCGCGAGTGGCTGCGGCTCTTGGTGCCGCGAGCGCAGTACAAAGCCCGCTTGGCCGAGCTGACCCAGCAGGCGGAGCGGCTGGTCACCGAAAGCTGGCCGCAGATCGCAGCCGTGGCGCAAGCACTGTTCCGCCGGCGCCGCCTCGCCCGCGACGACGCGCTGGCGCTCATCAGCTGAAACGAAGGGGGTAGCAGATGATCCGTCCGTACACAGCAGTCGGTCTCATCCCAACCGTGCGTGGCATCCGCCGGCGCGAGGACATCAAGACCAACCTCGAGCACCTGGCTCATCTCTTCAAAGCGGCGTCCTGGCTGTCCCGCCTGGACCTGCCCGTGCGCCTCATCGCCATCCCCGAGGGCGCCCTTCAGGCCTTCAACGACGAGGTTCTCGACCTCGACCACATCGAGTTCGCGCGCACCTGCGCGATCGACATCCCGGGCCCTGAGACCGAGGCGCTCGGCAAGCTCGCGCGTGAGTACGACGCCTTCGTGATGGCTCAGGCCAAGGCTCGCCACCCCGACCTGAAGGACCGCTTCTTCAACGTGGGGTTCATCATCGACCCCGCCGGCGAGGTGATCCTCCAGCACTACAAGGTCTCGCCGCTGTTCCCGGTCGAGCACTCCGTCTGCCCGCACGACGTCTACGACTGGTGGGTCGAGAAGTACGGGCGCAGCCTCGACGCCTTCTGGCCCGTCGCCGACACCGAGATCGGGCGGCTGGGGATCATGATGGCCAACGAGGGCTCGTATCCCGAGAACGCCCGGGCGCTGGCGCTCAACGGAGCCGAGGTCGTGTACCGCGCCTCATATCCGCACCCCGCGACCGGCAACGAGATCTTCGAGATCCAGAGTCGGGCGCGGGCCCTCGACAACAACCTGTACATCGTGGCGCCCAACATGGGGACCTACTACCTCTTCCCCGAGGAGACCACGCCCATCGACACCTTCGGCGGCCGCTCCTTCGTGATCGATTACAAGGGCCGGATCGTCGGCCGGCAGGAGTACGGCGCCGGGTCGACCTACGTGTCGGGCGTGATCGACATCGAGGCGCTGCGCGACCATCGCGCCCGCGCCCAGTGGGACAACTGGCTGAAGGACCTGCGCACCGAGCTGTACCAGCTCCTCTACGAGCAGCCCATCTATCCCAAGAACCTGTACCTGAAGCGCGCGCCGATGAAGCACGCGGAGTACCGGAAGAAGGTGATCGAGCCTCAGATCAAGCTGCTTCAGGACCGCGGCGTCTGGGCCCGCCCCAGCCGCGCGTAGTCGCCCAGCCGGCGGGCGCTGGGCTTGGGCCGGCGGGCGAAGGTTTCGCGATCAACCTCCACCAGGCCGAAGCGCGGTCCATATCCCGACGCCCACTCGAAGTTGTCCAGCAGCGACCAGTGCAGGTAGCCACGCACGTCGATGCCCTCGTCGCGACACTTCTCCACCTCGGTCAGCGCCGAATCTAGGTAGGCGATCCGGCGGGCGTCGTCGGTGGTGTCGATGCCGTTCTCGGTCACGATCACCGGGATGCCCCCCGCTTCGCGCCAGGCCTGCCGGATGGCGGCGCCCAGCGCCGGCGGGTGCGGCTCCAGGCCGCGCGGCCCCTCGGGCCCGATCCGGATGCGGTGGTAGTTCTGAACGCCGATGTAGTCATCTCGCCTCGCCAGCTCGAAGAAGCGTGCGTTGATGGCCGCGCCCAGCTCGAACGCCGAATCGCCTGGCGCGGCACCTTCCACGTACTCGAGCTCGGGCAGCGCCATGCCGATCCCGACCGGGACTTTCGCCGCCGCGCGGATGGCCGGAGCGCCGCGGCTGTGCGCCTCCAGCAAGTTTTCGGCCGCGCGCCACATGCCGGCCACGTCCTTCTTGAGGCCGGGCGGATTGACGCCCGTGATCCAGCCGCCCACGGCGCAGCCCTCGGGCTCGTTGATGGTGTAGCCGAAGGCGATCAGGTCGCCCAGCCCAGCCGCGGCGCGCTCGCAGTAGCGCTCGAAGAGCGCCAGGAAATCCGTACAGAGAAAGCCGCCGCGCGCCTGCAGCCAGCGCGGCAGCGTGAAGTGATGGAACGTCAGCATCGGCTCCAATCCGTGCTCGCGGCAGGCCTCCAGCACGCGCCGGTAGTGGTCCAGCTCGGCGCGCGAGAACTCGCCTTCGGCAGGTTCGACGCGCGCCCACTCCAAGCCCAGGCGAAAGATGTCGAAGCCGAGATCGCGCATCAGCAACAGGTCTTCGCGGTATCGGTGGTAGAAGTCGCAGGCATCGCCGGAATGCTCGCGGCACGGCGTGCCGGGCTCTCTCTCCCAATCCCACCAATCGCTGTTCAGGTTGTTGCCCTCGAGCTGGTACGCGGATTGCGCGGTGCCGACGCGGAAGTGGGATGAAAATCGCACGGCGCGCCCTAATGTAGGGCGCCTTGAGCTCGCCCGCGGCGCCGAGCATCCTGCAGTCACTGGAGAGAGTTCGCGCCGAAGGCGGCGGGCTCTATGGCAGCGCGGGCGAGCTCTTCTCGGATGCGCTTTTCGGCCGGGACTCGGCAGAGGCTGCCGAAGACGTGCTGCACATCCGACCCGACATTGCGGTCGAGGTCATTCTTTCCCTGGCCCGCCTGCAGGGCACGATCGACGCGCCGCCCGGTCCGAATTCCAACGAGGAAGAGGTGGGCAAGATCCACCACGAGCACCGCAGCCTGTACGTGGGCACGCGCCGCATCTCGGCGCGTTCGCAGGAGCTGCTGGAGATGCTCTCCGCGATGTGGGGCGGCACGCCCACCTCGCTCACCTACTACGGCAGCGTCGACGCCACGCCGCTCTACATCCGCCTCCTAGGACGTTTCTGCGCCGCCTACGGGAACGGCATCCTGACGCATCCCATCCTCAACCGCGACCGCCGGCCCGTCCGCGTGCAGGACAGCCTTCGCGCCGCCGTCGACTGGCTGATCCGGCAGCTGGAACGGTCCGACCTGGGCCTGCTCGAGTTCTGCCGCCGCAACCCGCGCGGCATTCCCTACCAGGCCTGGAAGGACTCGGGGACCTCCTACCTCCACGCCGACGGCAGCCTGGCCGACTACGACCAGCCCATCGCCTCGGTGGAGGTGCAGGGCTACGCCTATGACGCGCTGCTGGCGGCCGCGCAGCTCTTGCCCGATCGAGCCGAACAGTGCCGGCAGCTCGCCAGCCGCCTGCGTCAAAGCCTGCTCGAAGGCTTCTGGATGCCCCGCTCGAGCTACTTCGCGATGGCGCTCGACCGCGATCCGGCCGGCCGGCCGCGGCAGGTCTCGAGCATCTCCACCAACGCGGCGCTGCTGCTGGCCAGCACCGTCTTCGACGGCGCCGAGGACGCGCAGGCGTATGTGTCGGGCCTGGTGCGGCGCATGTACAGCGGCGACTTCGTGAGTGAGGTCGGCGTGCGCTGCCGTTCCCTGGCCGAGGACGGGCTGGTCGACTTTCAGGACTACCACGGCAGCTGGGTCTGCTGGGCGAAGGACGGCTTCGACGTGGCGCAGGGGCTCGCGCGAAGCGGGTTCCCGCGCCTCGCCGAGCAGCTGTACGCGCGGCTGCTCAACGGCGTCAACGTGGCGGGCGCCGCCACCGAGTTCCTCTATGTCAGCCCTGACCAGCAGGTCCACTACGACTTCGCGGACCGCGACCTGCGCACCTCGCACCCCACCGAGATCCACGG
>VBEO01000028.1 GCA_005881825.1 Chloroflexota bacterium
CGATCCGGATCTGGCCTTCGGTGACGGTCTCCAGCCCGGCCAGCATGCGCAGCGCGGTCGATTTGCCGCAGCCGGAAGGGCCGACCAGGACCATGAACTCCTTGTCCTTGATCTCCACGTTGAAGTCCTTCACGACGGTGATGTCCGCCGTGTAGCGCTTCACGACGTGGTCGTAGGTGACCGATGCCATTTCCCTTACCCCTTTACCGAGCCGGCGAGGATGCCGCGCACGAAGTATCGCTGCAGCGAGAGGAACACGATCAGCGGCACGAACATGGAGAAGAAGGCCGCCGCGGTGAGCAGGTGATAGCCCTGGCCGTAGGAGTTGGTGAGGTTGGCCAGCGTGACCGTCAGGGGCGCCACCTCGGGCTGGCCGCCCACGTAGATCAGGGCCACCAGCAGGTCGTTCCAGATCCAGAGGAACTGGAAGATCACCAGCGAGGCCAGGGCCGGCACCGAGAGCGGGAGCACGATCCGGAAGAACACGGTCAGGGTGCCCGCGCCGTCGATCTCCGCCGACTCGAAGAGCTCGCTGGGGAGCGCCCGGAAGAAATTGGCGAGCAGGTAGATCGAGAAGGGCAGGCCGTAGCCGGTGTGCGCGAGCCAGACCGGTAGGTACTGAAGTCCCGGCGGCAGCGCCGAGGGGGTGATGCCGTGGGCCACGAAGAAGCTGAGTACGGGCACGAAGCTGAGCTGCAGCGGGATCGCGAGCACGCCGACGATGGCCAGGAAGATCCAGTCCCGGAACGGGAACTTCATCCATGCGAACGCATAGGCGGCGAACGCCGCGATCGCGACCGGGATGATGGTGGCCGGGATCGAGATCATGAAGCTGTTGAAGAAGCTGTGGCCCAGGTTGCTGGTGGACAGCACCTTCGAGTAGTTGTCGAGCGTGAACTGGAAGGGCGGCGAGAGGGCCAGCCACCAGCCGCTGCTGTTGATCGCCGTGAACGGCCGGAAGGACGTGAACAGGATGCCGATGGTGGGCACCATCCAGGCCACGGTCAGGCCGATCACGGCCAAGTGCAGCACCACCCCGCTCAGGCGGCCGGCGATCCACTGTGGCGAAAAGCGAGCGGCGGTAGCCGCGGTACCGGGTCTGTCTGCTGCCGCCGCAACGCTCATCGGCGTGCCTCTACGGCGCGGAACTGGCGCAGATTGAAGATCAGCACGGGCACCACCGCTGCCAGCAGGATCATGGCCACCGCCGCGGCACCGCCCTGGTTGCCGGAGAAGAAGAGCAGCTTGTACATGCGGTTGGCGAGCACGTCTGTCTCGAAGTTGCCGCCGGTCATCACGTAGACGACATCGAAGGCCTTGAGCGCGAAGATGACCAACGTGGTCCCCACCACCACCACGGTGGGCATCATCAAGGGGAAGATCACGCGCCGGAAGATCGTGATCTCGCCGGCGCCGTCGACGCGCGCCGCCTCCAAAAGGTCAGCTGGGATGCCCTTCAAAGCGGCCGACAGGATCACCATGGCGAAGCCGGTGATACCCCAGGTAGCCGCCGCGATGATCGCAAAATTGTCGACGCTGGGGTCCTGCACCCAGATCCGCGGGTCCTGGTGGAAGATACCCAGGATCGCGTTCACGGTGCCGGTCTGGGGGACGCCCGGCGGCTGGTACCAGTACATGAATTTCCAGATCACGCCCAGGGCCACCGCCGAGATGGCCATGGGCATGAAGATCAGCGACTTCACGAAGGTCTCGTAGCGCACGCGGTCGAACAGCACCGCGAGCAGCAAGCCGAAACCGAGCGCGACCAGCGTGTACAGGATCAGCCAGTACACGTTGTTGCGGATCGCGATCCAGGCGCCGCCAGTCGGGAAGTCGCCCAGCTGGCGCTGGTAGTTCTGCAGCCCGACGAAGTCGCCGGCGCCGCTCTCCAGGCTGGTCTTGGCGGTCAGGATGGCGGGCAGGATCAGGAAGCCGAAGACGAAGATCAGGGCGGGTCCGACCCATATCCAGGGCCGGACCCTCGGACGGAACGCATCTGGCAGCAGGCGCACCAGGTACTCGGTGCCGACGATGTAGGCGACCAGCACCGCGGGTACGCCCACGATCACGATCACCACGATCGGGAGCTGGCTCAGAAATGTGCCCCAGTCCATGCCCTTTTCTCCCTTGAGCCGCTAAGTCGTATAGGCCGTGGCCTGAACTTTGTCCAGGCCGGACAGGATGCTGTCCAGCTTGGATTGGTCCTGCACGTACTGCAGAATCGCCGACCAGTACGCGTTCTTCATGTCGGGCGGCATCAGGTCGCCGGCGTCGTACTTGGCGATCTTGGCCGAGAGGATGGTCTGCGCGATGTTCTTCTGCAGGGCGTCCGGATAGTCGTTGACGTTGACCTTGTTGTTGATGGCGGTCTTGCCGCCGCGCTTGACCCAGATGTCTTGGGCTTCGGCGGTGGTCAGGTACTTCATGAGGGCGCGGGCCTGCGGGGTGTCCTTGAACATCGACATGGTGTCGCCGGCCACCACGTGCGCGCCCGTGTACTTGCTGTTGACGTCGGGCAGTGGGAAGAAGTTGAAGTCCTGACCCGCCACCAGGCTGGGCTTGGCCTTCACGAAGAAGTCGGTGATGAACGAGCCCTGGTTGTGCATAAAGCACTTGGGCGGGCTGTCGAACATGCCGTTGCCGGCGTCTCCGAAGTTGGTGGAGACCATGAAGTTCTTGCCGCCATAGACGTTGGAGTCACCCGAGCCCAGCACCTGGCCCCAGGTGGTCCATGCCTGCTTGATCTCGCTGGAGCTCCACTTGGTCTTGCCCTGCCACCAGCTGTCGTAGGCCGACGGGCCGGACTGGCTGAGAACGATCTCCTTGACCCAGTCGGAGCCGGGCCAGCCGGAGGCGGCGCCGCTCTCCAGGCCGATGCACCAGGGCGTGGTCCCGTCGGCCTTGATCTTGTTCTGGAGAGTAATCATCTCGTCCCAGGTCTTGGGGACGGTGTAGCCCTTCTGCTGGAAGACCTTGGGGTTGTAGAAGACCAGGCCTTTGAGGCTGCCCCAGGCGTAGACCTCGTACAGCTTGCCGTTGATGCTGCCTAGGTCGATCCAGCTCTTGGCGTACTCGGAGTTGAGCTTGCCCATGTCGAGCACGTTGTTGAGCGCGATCACCTTGCCCTGGTTTGCGAACTTCGTGAGCAGGGCCGGGCTGGGCGCCGAGGCGACTTCGGGCGGGTTGCCCGCCGTCACCCGCGTGGTCAGGATGGCGTCCTGGTCGCGGCTGGCCTCGTATTCAACGGTGACCCCCGTCTGGTCCTCGAAGGGCTTGATGACGGCCATGAAGGAGTCCTGCTCGGATCCCGACCAGGTGCCCAGGAAGTGCACGGTGCCGCCGATCTTGCCGTTGGTCGTGTTGCCGCTGCTGCTGTTCCCACCGCAGGCCGCCAGGACCATGGCCGCGCCCAGGGCCACGATCGTGACGACCTTGAAGCTGCTAATGCGCATCTATAACCCCCTAGCCGCCCACGCCGGACGGCGAATCCGCCTCTGGAGTGAACTCATTGTTCGCCAACTCGTCTGATTCCGCAATCACCTCCCCGGAGCCCCCGTGGAGCCCCTCACCACCAGGCTGGTCTGGAGCGGCGGCGGCGAGGCCGGCCGCCGGCCCTCCAGAAGACTGATTACCAGTTGCGCCGCCAGCCGGCCCTTTTCTGCGATCGGCTGACGCACCGTGGTCAGGCCGGGCCGGGTCCAGGCCGCCATCGGCAAGTCGTCGAAGCCCACGATCGAAAGATCCTCGGGGACTCGGCGCCCCGCGGCCTGGGCGGCCGCCATCAGGCCCACCGCCGCCATGTCGCTCATCGCCAGCACCGCGGTCGGCTGCCGCGCCTGGCCGCGCATCTGCGCGAAGGCCTCTGCGCCCGCCTCCAAGGTGGCGCCGGCAACCAGCTGCAGCGGGTCTTCCAGCCCGGCCTCGCTCAGGACCGCTTCGTAGCCGGCCAGCCGCCGGCTGGCCACCGCCGTCAGCCCGGTCCTGGCTCGGGCCCCGGGCAGCATGATCACGGCCAGCCGGCGGTGGCCGAGCTCAACGAGGTGCCTGGCCGCGGCTTCCGCGCCTCCCCGGTCGTCGACGTTTACGACCGCCCCGCTCAGCGGGTCCGAATCCACGTGCACGGTGGGCAGGCCCATCCGGGCCAGCGCCTCCAGGGTGGGGTCGTCGGCGGCCAGGCCGAGGCTGATGAAGCCGTCGACCGAGGCCTGGCGGACGGCCTCCTCCAGGGAGCCGTCCAGCGGCGGCACCAGCAGCAGCGTCAGGTCGTGCTCGGCGAAGACGCTGCCCAGGCCCTGGATCAGCTCACTGGTGAAGGGA
>VBEO01000029.1 GCA_005881825.1 Chloroflexota bacterium
GGGCCTCGTGGGCTCGCATCTTTGCGATGCCTTCGCGGATGGGGGGTGGGAGGTGCGCGCCCTCGACCGCCCCGGGACCCACCGTTCGCCCGTTCCCCCGAAGGCGACGTACACGGAAGCGGAGCTGGGAAGCCCGGAAGCCGCGCTCGTCACCGCCGAGCTCGCCAAGGGAACCTCGATCGTCGCCCATGCCGCCTTCCCGGGCGCGGGCCTCGACGAGGAAGCGCTGGAGATGGCGCGCGCCTCGATGGCGGCGGCGCTCGCCGCCAAGGCCACCCTGCTCCTCGTTTCCAGCGCGACCGTGTACGGCCGGCCGCGCAACCTTCCCTGCGAGGAGGGCGAGCCGAAGCGCCCCGTCGATGCGCACGGGCAGACGCGCTGGGCGGTCGAGCGCGAGGCGTATCTCTGGCGGCGCACGCGCGGCTTGCGGCTCATCGTCCTCCGCCCTGCCCTCACCTACGGAGCCGGGCAGCGGCGCGGCCTCGCCGCCGCGCTCACCGTCGCCGCGCTCGCCGCGCGCTCGGGCCGGCCGTTGTGGGTCCCGCGCCGCGGGCCGGTCGTGCACACCGTCCACGCCGAAGACGTCGCGCGCGCCGCGCTTCTCGTGGCTTCGGAAGATCCCGATTCGCTCGACGGCAAGGCCTTCAACGTCGCCGACGACGTACCGCTTCCGCTCGAGGAGCTGGCCCGCGCCCTGCTCCAGGCTGCCGGCGCCGAGGAAGCCGGGCGCGTTCCGTACTCGCCCGCTCCGGCCCGGGCCTTCCTCTGGTTCTTGCGACGGATGCCGGGCTGGATGTTCTGGGGCCCGCTCAACCGGAAGCTCGCGCGGGCCTGGATCTCGGCGTGGGAAGGAGAACCGCCGGGCTCTCCGCCGGCGCTCGATCCTGCCCTGCTCGAACAGTTCAGCGCCGATCGGTACTACGACACCTCGCGGCTGCGCACGCTCGGCTTCGTTCCGCGATACCCGAGCGCCGTGGAGGGCCTCTTGCGCCTCGCCGTCGAAAGCCGTTCGCACGGTCTGCTCCCACCGCCCCGGGGGGCGCCCGCCTTGCCTCCCGCACCGGAAGTTGACAGGGCCGGTCCGCGGGCGATGCTCGCCGACAATCCAGAGGACGAGCGGGTGCGCCAGCGCATGGAATCGGTCCGCGCGCTCCTCCAGCCGAGCGAGCTCGTCAATCGCCGCCGCGCCGAGCCCGACGCTCCCGAGCAGGCGGCCCCCGAGGCACTGAGCGACGCGGAGCACGGCGAGATCCACGCCAGCGCCGGACGCTTCGAGGAAGCGACCCGCTGGTACGAGAAGGCCGTCGAGAAGAATCCCGGCAACGAGCTGCTCCGCGAGCGCCTCGAAGAGCTGCGCAGCTTCGCGCCGCCCGGAGCGCGAGCCGACCTCGCCGCGGCGGAGAAGCTGGAGGCGCCGCCTTCCCCTCCGCGTCCCGTGCCCAGGCAGCAGCTCGGCCGATCGGCCCGCGCCGCCGAGGCGAGCTTCGCGCCCCTCGACGAACGCCCGAAGGCGCGCGAACCGCTCCCGCGCGACCCGATCGAGATGTTGAAAACGCTGCTCGATCGCATCCGATCCGCGCGGCGGAACCCTTGATCGGGACGCTCTCGTCCCATACAGTGGCACGGCTGTCGCGCGCGGCTCGGTATCGTGCGTAAAACCTCTGCGCTGACGCGTGGTTGCCCTTTCCACACCGTGCGCCGAGGATCTTGCGCCGCGCGGTCGACCGCGACATTGGTGCCCCGGGAGGAGCTTCCTCGTTGCAGCTCGGCCGCTACCGTCTCGACGAGCAGGTCGGCCAGGGCGGCATGGCCGTCGTGTGGCGCGGCTACGATACCGAGCTGAAGCGGACCGTCGCGGTGAAGGTGCTCCATTCGCACCTGCACGCCCGCGCCGACATCCGCAGGCGCTTCGATCGCGAGGCGCAGGCCGTCGCGCGGCTCCATCACCCGCACATCCTCGACGTCTACGACTTCAGCGGGCTCTCCGCGCAGGAAGCGTACCTCGTCACCGAGTTCATTCGCGGTTGCACGCTGCGCGTCTTCGGCGACCAGCAATCTTTCGACCCGCCCGATCTGGCCGCGGCCGCCTTGCTTCCCATCGCCGAGGCGCTCGAGCACGCGCACGCGGCCGGGGTGGTGCATCGCGATTTGAAGCCCGAGAACGTCATGGTCCGCGAAGACGGAGTCGTGAAGCTCACCGACTTCGGCATCGCCGCCATCCTCGACCCCGAGGAGAAGTTCACGGCGACGGGCGCCATTCTCGGCTCCCCCGCGCATCTCGCGCCGGAGACGATCGAAGGCAAGCCTGCCGATCCGCGCAGCGACCTGTTCTCCTTCGGAACCATCTTCTACTGGCTCTCCACCGGAGAGATGCCCTTCCACGCTCCGACCCCGGCGGCCCTGCTCCGCAAGATCCTCGAGGGCAACCCGAAGGACCCGCGGCTGGTGCGGCCGAGCATCGGCGATTCGCAAGCAAAGCTCGTCTTGCGCTGCCTGGAGCGCGATCCGGCCAAGCGGATCCAATCGGCCCGCGAGTTGCGGGAAAGCCTCGAGGCGGTGCTGGAGGAGTCCGGCATCGTCGAGCCGCTCGCGACGCTCGCCCGCTTCGTCAAGGCGCCGGGCGAAGAAGGACCGAAAGTGCGCGCGCAGATCGTGGAGGCCTGCTTGCGCCGCGGGGCGGCGGACCTCGGCGCGGGAAAGACCACCGCTGCGCTGGCCGACTTCGGCCGTGTGCTGGCCCTCGATCCCAAGAACGAAGAAGCGCGCTCGCTGGTCGACCGCGTCCGCCGGCGCTCCCGCCTCGTCAAGCTCGCGCGGCGGGCGGCGATCTTCGTGGCGGTCGCGGGAGTCGTCGCGCTCGCCGGGGTCCCCGCGCTGCGCTTCGCGCAACGGACCCGGGAGCAATGGCGGGCGCAGCACACGCCACCAGCCGTCGCCGCGGAGGCCCCGGCTCCGCCCAGACAGACGCCGCCTCCTCCCGCGCCGGAACCGGTGCAGCCCGAGCCCCCCAAGACGGCCGTCGAGTCTCCGACGCCCGAGCCGAAAGAGACGCCTGCGCCCCGGAAAGAGCGGCCTGCGCGCAGCGCTCGCCCGACTTCGCGCAAGCCTTCGCCTCCCAAAGTCATTGCGGCCGCCCCGCCGCCGCCCGTCGAGACCAAGCCCGAAGTCAAGGACGTTCCGGCGACGCTCACCATCGGCAGCCGGCTGCCGGCGCGGCTCTTCATCGACAACAAGGACCAGGGCTCCGCCATCGTCTTCCGGCTGCAGCTCGCGCCTGGTCCCCACGATTTCGTCGTGCAGCACCAGTGCTGCGAGGAGAACCGCGGCGTCATCCAGATCGGGCCCAACAAGGAGCTCTACCCGCTGGACGTCGGCTCGCCGAAGCCCGGCCACCTCCGCGTCACCAACGCCGCCGATCCGGATACGCCCGTCTATCTCGTCGAGGACGAGACCGGGAACATGATGCCTCTCGGCACGGTGCGCGATGTCGCCCGCTTCGACATCCCGATGCGCAAGCCCACCGAGGAACGGCGCTTCGTCATCGGTGACAGGGAACGGAAGAAGACGCTCGAAGCCGGCCGCGTCGTCACCATCGACGCCCAGGATGGACGATGAACCTCGCAATCCTCGCGCTTTCCACCAGCGTCCTCTTCGCGCAGGCGCCCTCCCAGGCCGACGACGACCTCGCCGAGCAGGTCCGCCTCGCCAAGCGGGATGTCGACTCGGGAGAGTATGCGAAGGCCTCCCAGCGCCTCGCGCAGCTGGTCGAGGCCGGCCACTTCCAGTCGCAGGACTTGCGCTCGGAAGCGTACCGGCTCCTGGGCATCTCGCTCATCTTGCAGCAACCGCCAAGGCCCGAGGAGGCGAAGAACGCTTTCCGCGAGGTGCTGCTCGTCGACCCCGACACGGAGCTCGATCCCTTCTACGTTCCCCAGCGGGTGGTCGACTTCTTCGATCAGGAGAAGAAAGAGCTCGAGCCGCAGCTGGCCCCCATCCGGGCGCAGAAACGCGCCGAGCGCGATGTGCGTCGCAAGCAACTCGAGGCGGAAGCGGCAAAGCGGCGCGAGGAGGAGCAGCAGCGCCGGATCCGCTCGCTGCAGCCGAACGTCGAGCGGCGGGTGATCCAGCGCGAGTTCTGGGTCTCGCTCCTGCCCTTCGGACTCGGCCAGTTGCAGAACGGCGATCGGTCCTTGGGGTACACGCTCGCCACGCTGCAAGTCGCCTTCGGAGCGGCCAGCGCGGGGAGCGCCCTGCTCATCGAGGGCCTGCGCGACAACACCACGCAGAAGTTCGGTCAGACCGAGTACCGCATCGCGACCAAGCTGGAGATCGTCAAATGGGTCGGCGCCGCCGCTTTCTACGGCCTGTGGGCGGGAGGCGCCGTGGACGCCGCCATCCACTTCAAGCCCGAGACGCAGCTGCAGGACAAGCTCCTCGTGCCGCCCGCGCCGGGCGCCCCCACCGGGTCGCTCCATCCGGAAGAGCGGCGCGCCCCGCGGCACGCGAAAGCGGAGCCCGTCACAGCCTCGTACGAGGGGGCGCCCTGATTCATGGCCACCCTGGTCCTTCATCTTCCCGGCTCGCCGCCGACCCCCTTCCCGCTCCTCAAACCACTCGTCAGCGTCGGGGCCGCGGCGGACAGCGACGTGCGGGTGCCGCACATGCGCGGCCTGGTCGCCATCCAGTTCGACGGGCGCAGCTTCACCGCCACCGCGCTCGAAGGCGCCCCGCTGGTCGTCAACGGCAGAAAGCGCGATCGCTGCGCGCTCGAGGACGGCGACACGCTCGACGTCTCCGGCGCGCGTCTCGTCTTCGAGAAGGCCGACCGCGAGGTTGCGCCGGCGGAAACGTCGGCGGCGACGGCCCGCACCGAAGCCACCGCGCTCGCGGTGACGAGGCTGGCGGAGTTCGCGCAGGCGCTCGGCCGCGAGCCGGCCCTGGATCGCGCCCTCATCCGCCTCCTCGACTCGATCGTCGAGGTCGTGAAGGCGGACAAGGGATTCGTCCTCGTCGTCGAAGGAGGAGGGCCCCCCGAAGTCCTGGCGGCGCGCAATTTCCAGCAGCAGGACATCGAGGACGCCGTCGAACGGCTCTCCGACTCGATCGTGCGCCGGGCCCTCGACACCAAGCAGCCCGTCATCGTCTCCGACGCGATCAACGACGAGCAGTTCAACGCTTCCGAGAGCGTGGTGAACCTGAAGCTGGCCTCGGTGATGTGCGTCCCGCTCCTCCTGCGCGGGGAGGTGTCGGGCGCCGTCTACGTCGGGAACGATCGGCTGGCGAGCCTCTTCACACCGAGAGAGCTCCTGCTCATGACGAGCTTCTGCTCGACGG
>VBEO01000030.1 GCA_005881825.1 Chloroflexota bacterium
GGTCGTCGGGGAAAAGAACCGTCCCACGGCCGGCGCACACGATCTCGAAGCCCAGGCAGCGCGCCCACTCCACGAGCTCGAAGATGGCGCCGGGCTGGTCGCCCGCGGCTACTCGTCGGAGTTTCCGGTCGAGCGCTACTGGCGGGACGCCAAGGGCATGCAGATCTACGAGGGAACTGCCCACATACAGCGGGTGATCGTCGCCAGATCGCTGCTGGGCAAGCCGGAGCCTTAGCCGAAGATCTTCACCTGCTCCTGGCGGAGCCGCCAGAGGTAGCTGCTGGTGTCGAGCTCGACGTCGTCCAGCGTCAGCGCCTGGTCGCGCCCGACTGCGCGCTTGACGCGGGTGCCCTCGTATGCGAAACCGAAGGGCAGCAGCCGCTCGCGCTTGGCCACCTCATAGCGCTCAGCCAGGCCGTAGACGGTGTAGCCGCCGCCCCCGTCCAGCTCCTCGCCGGGCGCCAGGTCCTTCTTGGCGACAGCCACCAGCTCGGCCACCATGCCGCCGCGCAGGTCGCCGGTCGGCCGGCCCTGGATGATCGCCCGCGCCACCGACATGGGGACCTCCACGCAGGCCAGGTGGTAGGGCCGGAACAGCCCCCAGTTGGGACCCCACTGCTGGGCGGTGCCCCCGAAACCCGGCTCGAATAGCGAGCCCATCGAGGAGCGCACGCCGGCATGCGGCGAGGTGACGACCGCGAAGATGCCCGGAAAGACCTTGTCCTCGTGCACGTACTGACCGGCCTCGTCGACGGCGTTGGCCATGTCGACCACGCCGGCCTCGTCCAGCAGGCCGCCGTCGGATTTCAAGGCGAAGACCCGGCCCAGGTCCTGCCACTTGCAGAAGGGCTCGAGCATGCCGCGGCGGGCCGGCGGCAGCTTGAGCACGTTGGAGACCGCCACCATCTCCAGCTGCGACTTGGTGCCGTCGCGGAACTCGTTGTACATCTTGGGATTCATCCGGTTGCGCTGAGCGATCTCGGCGTAGGTCTCGGGTGTGGCGTGATGGTCGTCGGGGAAAAGAACCGTCCCACGGCCGGCGCACACGATCTCGAAGCCCAGGCAGCGCGCCCACTCCACGAGCTCGAAGATGGCGCCGGGCTGGTCGCCCGCGGCCAGCGTGTACACGACCCCGTTCTCGCGCGCGCGGTGGGCCAGGATGGGCCCGACCACGATGTCCGCCTCCACGTTGAGGAGGATGGTGTGCCGGCCGCGCGCGATGGCGAGGTCGGCCACCTGCGCGCCCACCTCGGGGACGCCGGTCGACTCCACCACCGCGCGCAGCTCAAGCTCGGGGACCAGCAGCGGGTCGGCGGTGGCCACGGGCCGGCCGTGGCGCAGCGCGTGCTGGGCGGTGCCCAGGTCGTCCGACACGCAGACCGCCTCCGCGTCCCAGCCGTTCTCGGTGAAGCCGGCCAAGGCGCGCGCCGCGTCGATGTCGGCGAGCGCCATGACACGCAGCCCGCGCATGGTGGCGACCTGGTCGACGATGCCCCGACCCATCCGGCCCACGCCGACGACTCCGATCGGCGCTGGGTCAGAGGCCATGCGCGCCAGCTCGGCTAAATACATCTGCCCAGCTGCCGCGCGGGTTTCAGTTCTTCAGCGCGCCCCCGGTGATGCCCTCGACGAAGTAGTCGAGGAAGAAGTTGTAGAGGATCGCCACCGGCACCCCGGCCAGGAGCGCCGCCGCCATCAGCTCACCCCAGAAGTAGATGTCGCCGCGGATGAGGCTGGCGGGAATGCCGACATTGAGCGGCTGCTGAGACGAGGAGGAGGTGAAGGTCAGTGCATAGACGAAGTCCTGCATGGCGAGCGTGAAGGCGAAGATCGCGGTGGTCAGGATGCCGGGCACGCTGACCGGCAGCACGACATGCAGGACGGCCTGCCAGCGGTTGCAGCCGTCGACCTGCGCGGCCTCCTCGATCTCGAAGGGGACGCGCTTGAAGAAGCCCAGCATCAACCAGAGGCAGAAGGGGACTGTGAAGGTCGGGTACACGAGGACCAGCGCCCATTTGTTGTTGCCGAGGCCGAGGCCGCCGCTGATGATCTGGCTCATCGGCAGGAAGAGCAGGGTCGGCGGAATCAGGTAGGTCAGGAACAGGCCGATCGCGAAGTGCTCGCCACCCGGCATGCGCAGGCGTGCGAGCGCATATGCGCCGGGCACGCAGATCAGCAGCGTGATCACCAGGACCGCGGCGGCGATCACATAGGTGTTCGAGTACCAGGTCAGGAAGTTGGTGTGGCGGAAGAGCACGTCGAAGTGCGCCAGGCTCAATGGGCGCTTGAACCAGAAGGGGCTGACGCCCGGATCGATCAGGTCGACGTCTTCTTTGAACGCCGCCATGAACATCCAGTACAGCGGGAAGACGGCGATCGCGAGGTAGAAGACCAGGGCCAGGTACAGAAGCGTGCGGTTGGTGATCTTGCGCCGTCCGGGCCGGCGGGGGCGCCGGATCGCCGCCGCCGCTACGGCACTCATCCGGGGTCCCCGAAAGATCGCAGATCTCTTGGGGTGCTCATAGCGCCTCCCTGCGGTAGAGCATGCGCAAGAAGACGATCACGCCTACGAACAGGAGCGGGAACAGGAAGAGGGTGATCGCCGAACCCAGCCCGAGGTTGCCGCCCACGATGCCGACCTGCCAGGCCTGCATGGGCAGCGTTTCGGTCGAGTAGCCGGGCCCGCCCTGCGTCAGCCGGTACACGGCGGTTAGGTCGCCGAGCGTGAAGGTGACGTCATAGATCAGGCCGATGAAGAGCACGGGCGCGATGATCGGCGTGATCACGTAATGCCAGGTCCGGAAGAACCCGGCCCCGTCCACCTTGGCGGCGTCGAGGAGGTCGCCGGGTATCGAGGTGAGCCCGGCCAGGATGATGACGCCGGCAAAGGGAAAGCCGCGCCAGATGTTGACGATCAGGATGGCCAGCCAGGACCAGAAGGGATCGCCAAGCCAATCTGGGTAGGGCTGGTGCAGCAGGTGCAGCTGATGGCCGAACAGGTAGTTGATGACGCTGAACTCGGGGTCGAACATCCATTGCCAGCCCAGCAGTGAGAGCGCGAAAGGCAGCGTGAACGGCAGCATCAGGAACGCGCGCACGATCTTCTTTCCGAAGAGCGGCTGCAGCAGCAGGAAGGCCAGTCCGATGCCCAGCACGGCCTTGGCGATCTCGCTGGTGAAGGTGAAGCCGAGCGTGTTCCAGAAGGCCCTCTGGAAGATCGGGTTGTCGAGCAGCCCGGTGTAGTTGCTGACGCCCGCGAAGCCTCGGTACTCGCCGCCGATGAAGACGTGGTTGACGGAGAAGTAGAGCGAGAGGAAGAAGGGGTAGCCGACCAGCACCAGGATGTAGACCAATGCCGGTAGGGTGAGCAGGTAGCCGGCCATCGGCTCCATCCAGTTGACTCGGCGGCGGCGGCGGCCCGCCACGGCGGGCCTGACCCCGATGGATGCCTCTTTCATCCCTCAGCTCGTGGAAGCTACCGTACCGAGACGGAGCCCAATTGTGCAGGCCTTGAGGTGGCGCCCGCTGGCGGCCGGTGCGTTCCAGGACCTGGCGTGGTTCCGGCGCCGGCGCTGGCTGACCGGCTACTGGCTTTGCCTGCCCTCACTTGGAGTGGTGGTGCTGGTGCTGGGCTACCCGCTCGTCTACGACCTCGTCCTCAGCTTCAGTGGCGCCCGGGAATTCTCGGCCTCGGGGGCCTTCGTGGGCCTCAGCAACTACCAGCGCCTGCTGGCGAACGACGGCTTCTGGGAGGGGTTTCGGGTGCTCCTCTTCTGGATCCCGATCACGATCCTGGCGGAGGTCACCATCGGGCTGGCCACGGCGCTCCTGCTCTGGTGGCGGTTCTGGGGCCGGACGGTGCTGTTCCTGGCCGTCTTCATCCCCTGGGCCTTCCCCAGCGCCTTCTCGGCCTTCGCCTTCTACTCGCTCCTCGTCCCGCCCTTTCCCGCCTTCTACCAGCACGATGCCGTGCTGGCCAGGTTCTGGTTCGACGACCACTTGGGACGGGGGACCTTCGACTTCGCGGCCTATGGCCTGATGATGACCTGGCGCCTGTCCTCGATCATGGCCGTCTTCCTGCTGGCCGGGCTCAACACCATCCCCCGCGACCTGCTCGACTACGCGCGCCTCGACGCCCGCTCACCCCTGGTGTACCTGCTGCGCGTCATCCTCCCGCTGCTGCGAAGGTACCTGGTGCTGGCGGTCATGGTCGGCGCCGTGATCACGTTCATCGGCTTCGACTCGATCTACATCGAGAGTGGAAACCGCACGATCGTTCCGGTCCTCGGCACCCTCGCCTACCTGCACGGGATCGTCAACGGTGAGACCGGCTACGCAGCCGCCATCAACATGGTGAGCCTGCCCTTCGTGCTGCTGGTGGCGATCCTGGGCCTGCGCTGGATCGGCCCCGACCGTCAGGTCCGGGTGCGCTCTGGTCCGGAGACCTCCCCGGTTGCCCTGGAAGCATCAATAGGGCGGAGCAAGCCCCGCCCCTACGAGCCGCGGCGGCGGCGGCTGCCCTGGCGCTGGCGCCGGCGCCTGCTCTACCTTGGCGGTGGCGTGGCGGCCTTGGTCATCGCCGCCTTCCACGTCTTCCCGGTGTACTTCGTCTACAGCCAGGCTGTGGTGCCGGTCCAGGAGCTCTACCTGGGCCAGCCGTTCCTGGTCCACCACCCGAACTGGGAGACTTTCCAGCAGGCCCTCGAGCCGGGGCCTCTGTGGGAGTGGGCCTTCAACACCCTGGTCGCCTTCGGCGTCGCCATCCTGGTCGGGGTCAGCCTCGGCATGCTGGCGGGCTACGGCCTGGCGCGCTACCGCCCGCCGGCGTCCGAGCTGCTGGCCAAGCTGATCTTCGCCTCCTTCTTCGTGCCGCAGTTCGCGATCGTGATCCCGCTCTACCAGGTGTACAACTGGTCCGGGCTCGACAACTCACTACAGGGCCTGGTGGTCATCTACCTGACCATGGTCATTCCCTTTGCGACCTGGCTCTTCTATGCGTACTTCCAGGGCCTGGACCCCAGCGCCGAGGAGCACGCCTGGCTGGATGCGGGCCGCGTGCGCACCTTCTTCTCGGTGGTGGTGCCGATGGCGCGGCCGGTGTTCATCGCGGCCGCACTGTTCAGTGTCGGAGTGCTGGGCTCGGACGTCGTTTACGCGTCGACGCTGGCGCTCAACGACGCCGCCAAGACGCTGCCCGTCGGTCTCGGCCTGAGCGCGATCTCACTCGACGAGTGGGCCAACGTCAGCGCGGACGTGCTGATCGCCTCGATCCCGCTCATCGTGCTGTGCGCGGCGCTCGGGCGGAGCTTCGTGCAGGGCATCGAAG
>VBEO01000031.1 GCA_005881825.1 Chloroflexota bacterium
AAGATCACCGAGGGCGTGATCATGCGCGGCGAAGAGCCCACGCTGCTCTTCGAGAAGGACCGGAAGACGGCGTAAAGGACGGGTTTTCCGAAGCTCCACGCGGCGCTCCCCCTCGAGGGCGGGCGCCGCGTCTTTTTCATGGGTGGTCCGGCGCGGTATGACTTTCGCCGGCCCTGCTTGCGTCCAAGGCGCAGGAGGACGTCATGACGCGCTGGTTGCTCGCCCTCTCCCTCTTGGTATTGCCCCTCGCCGCCCGCGCCCAGTCGAGCGAGGGCCGCTGGGGCGAAGGCGGATGGTCCGGCGACGACGAGTACTCCGATCCGCAGCCCAGTGCGGGGAGCCCGCGCGACGGGTACGCCCCGGACTGGGACGGTGACGAGGAACCTCCGCCCCCTCCGGACGACCGCTATGACGCCGCAGGCCCCACGATGGCCGATTTCCATGAAGGCCTGGACGGGTACGGGCGCTGGGTCGAAACGCCCGAGTACGGCGTCGTCTGGCTGCCCGCAACCGTCGGGTATTCCTGGCACCCCTACTGGGACGGCCGCTGGGTGCGGACGCACGCCGGCTGGACCTGGGTCAGCGGCGAGCCCTGGGGCTGGGCGACGTACCACTATGGCCGCTGGACGTACTTGAGCGGCACCGGCTGGGTATGGCTACCGGGTCGGGTCTGGGCGCCGGCGTGGGTGGCCTGGCGATTCGGCGACGGCTTTGCCGGCTGGTGCCCGCTCGGCCCCCACGGCGCGGTCGAGGACAATCCGCGCTACTGGGTGTTCGTCCCCTCGGGTAGCTTCCTCGAGCCTGTCCGGACCCACGCAGTGCCCATGCCCCAGGTGACCTTCCCGCGCGTGCGGCCGCTCCCTGTCGGTCGGCCGGGGCCGTATGCTGGGCCGGCGCCGCGGATCATCGAGAAGCAGACGCGAGTGCGGGTGCGACCCGTCCCGGTGATCGACGCACGTACGAGGGTGCATCCGCAAGTGATGCCCTCGGGCGCGGTACCCCTGTACCGGCCGCGGACGGCTCCCATCGCGCGCTCCCAGCCCACCGCGCAACGGTACGGGGCGGTTCCGGCCCGCGCCGCGGCGAAGCCTGCCTCGAGCGAGTCGTCGAAGCCGGGCACCCGCGCGGCTCCGTCCAACTCGAAGCACTGAGGAAGCGACGTCCGCGGTTGTGCGCTCGCGCCGGACGAGGAGTAGATCCGTCCCATGAACACGCAGGTGGTTCCCCGAGGCGGAACCAGGCACCGCCTCGTGGCGGTCGCCCGCGTGCTCGTCTGGTTGGCAGTGGCGGCATGCGCGGTGATCTTCGCGCGCAGCATCCATTGGGGCTCGGTGCGCGACGCTTTCGCGGCGGCAGACGGACGCCTCCTCGGGATAGCGGCGGCGCTCTGGATCGGCTCGACGGTGTTCCAGGGCACGCGCTGGTACGCGCTGGTCCGGGCGGTGGCGAAGCCGTCCTGGCGCTCGGTCCTCGCCTGCTACTACGTCGGTCAGGCCGGCAGCGTGGTCCTGCCCATGCGCGCGGGCGAGGCCGTCCGCATCGAGTTGCTTGCCCGCCGGAACGGCCTTTCGCGCGCGGTCGCCCTCGGCACCGTGGCCATCGATCACACCGTGAACGGCTGCGTGATGTTCCTCCTCGCGGCCAGCTTACCGTTGTTCCTGCCGGTGCCGACGTGGACGCGCGTCGTGGTGTGGACGGCGGTGCCGGTCGTTTTCGGGCTCGTCCTCGTCATGCTCCGGCTTGCCCGCGATCCGAAGGCCCATCCCGGAGCGAGCAAGTTCCAGCGTTCCCTGAACCGGCTTCGCGGGGGGTTGGTCGGGCTCCGGCGGCCGCGCTCGGTGTTCGGCGCTTTTTCCGCCGCCATCCTCGCCTGGACGCTCGAGATCGCCACCACGGCGTCCGCTCTCGCCGCCTTCCACCTTCCGCACAGCGCCGCGGCAGCCATGGCCATCCTCTTCGGCGTGAATCTCGCCCTCGCCATCCCGGCGCCACCCGCGAACCTCGGCAACTTCGAGTTCGGCGCCGGATTCGCGCTCGTCGCCCTTGGCGGTGACAAGAATGCGGCGGCTGCCTTCGCCCTGGGGTTCCACGCCCTGCAGATCGTTCCCGTGCTGATCATCGGTGGCGCCTCGCTCCTCGGGTTCCGCGGCCGCCAGATCGCCGCCGCCGCCCACGTCGCTGCCCATCCGTCCGAGGTGGAGCAGGCGGGAGAGGATGCCGAGGCGGCCGTCGCCGAGCAGGCGGCGCGAGGATCGCTCGGCCGCGCGCAGCCTTCACCCGGGGAGTGATTCGCCGAGCACCCGCAGGTAATTCCCGCCCAGGATCCCGCGCAGCTCTTCCGCGTTGAATCCACGGCGCGAGAGAGCCTCCGTCAAGATCGGATAGTGCCGCGCCTCCCGCATCCGTCTCGCGCTCCAGACGAAGCCGTCGAAATCGGTGCCGATTCCGACGTGCGCGGCGCCGGCGACGAGCGCTCCGTGCACGACCGCGTCGGCCATCTCCTCGACGTCCGCGGAGAGCCCGCGCTTCTTGAGGAGCCACGACCAGCTGATGATGCCGATGACGCCGCCGCTGCGCGCCACGGTGCGGGCCTGGTCGTCCGAGAGGTTGCGCTCGGTCTGGAAGAAGCGGCGGAAGCCGACGTGCGTCGCGAGGAGCGGTCGGGTGGCGAGCGCGGCGACGTCGGCGAACGACCGATCGGAGCAGTGGGTGACGTCGACCAGCACGCCCAGCTCCTCGCACTTCTTCACCACCGCGCGGCCGAGGCCGGTCAGGCCGGGAGCGCCGCGCAAGAGAGTGAACGGTCCGAGCTTCGCCGGCTGCGCGAGGCCGTTGTGCACGAAATGGGTCAAGGTCAGGTAGCGCAACCCGCGCGCCGCCAGCGCCTCCAGCTTCTCGAGCGAGCGCTCGAGGTGGTGCCCTCCTTCGGCAGCGTGGACGATGGCGAGCTTCGCGGAAGACAGCGCCGGTCCAACCTCGCCGCGCGCCCGCGCCACCTTTGCGAGGGCGGGAGCGCGCTCGCAGAGGGCCTCGACGAAATCGAGCTGCCGTTGCGCTCCCTCGAACGGCGGCGGAAACGGCGGCACCGTCGGCGTGTAGGCGCAGGCGGTGAGGACCCGCAGGCCGCCCTCGATCATGCGGGGCAGATCGAGCTGCTGCCAGATCGGGCCGTATCCGAACCAAGGCGGGCGGAAGGAGCGGGAAAGGTCCCGGCTCAACCAGTGCGCGACGAGCCCCGGGTGCGCGTGCAGATCGGCGACGGGCGATGAGGCGTGGATCGCGTTCGCGTCGAGCGGCTCTGCCCCTTCGCGGAACGCCAGCAAAACGCTCTCAGTGCTGCGTCACTCGCACGGTGGTCTTCATCTGCCTGCCCGTCTCCATGTCGCGCGCGCTCATGGTGAGGATCCCCTCGATGTTCACGTCGAAGGTGATCTCGAGGCGCGCCTTGCCGGCAGGTGCCGGGCGCAGGCCGCTGAAGAGGAAGTCGCCGAGCAACTCGTTGTGCGAGACCTGCGCGTGGTCTCCCTGGAAGATGCGCATGGCCACTTCGGTCTGGTCGTCGTAGCTGGTCGTCGCTTCGATGGCCTTGGCGTTGGGAATGGCCGCATTGCGCGGGAAGACCACGTGGAACGTGCCTCCCGCCTTCTCCAGGCCGATGGCCATCGGGATGACGTCGAGCAGCTGCAGGCGGAGGTTGGAGTTGTCCTCCAGGGAATTGGCGTAGAGCGCCGCGCCGATGGCCACCGCCTCATCGGGATGGACGCCCTTGGAGGGCGCCTTGCCGAAGCGGTCGGTGAGCCGCTTCTGCACCAGCGGCATGCGGGTCTGGCCGCCGACCAGCAGCAGCTCGTCGACCTTGGACGGGTCGAGCTGCGCGTCCTCCATGACGCGGTCGAGGATCTGGAAGGTCCGATCGACGAGCTTCGAGGTGAGCTCCTCGAGCAGCTTGCGGGTGAAGACGAAATCGATGTTGAGCGGCTGCCCCTGCGGGGTCATGGTGACGAAGGGCACGTTGAAGGGCGCCTGCTCGCGGCTCGAGAGGTCGATCTTGACCCGCTCCGCCAGGTCCTTGATCCGCTGCATCGCCACCGGATCGGTTGCGAGGTCGATATGGTGCTTCTTCTGGAAGTCGTCGATGACGTGACGGATCATCGCCTGGTCGAAGTCCAGCCCGCCGAGGAAGATGTCGCCGCCCGTCGCCTTCACCTCGAAGACGCGGTCGCGAATCTCGATGATCGACACGTCGAAGGTGCCGCCGCCGAGGTCGTAGATGACGACCGTCTCGTGCAGGCTCTTGCCGATGCCGTAGGCGAGGGCGGCCGCGGTGGGCTCGTTGATGATCCGCACCACCT
>VBEO01000058.1 GCA_005881825.1 Chloroflexota bacterium
CGGTGTCCAGCCCGCACAGCCAGTACTGGTCCTCGATCCGGGAGACCAACAGCCCGTCCAGCCCGCGGGCGGCCAGCTCGGCGCGCACGCGAGCCTGGCGGTCCGCGAACTCCTCCAGCGAGAAATGAACGTAGGGCTTGGGCATGGTCGCGATGCTATCCGGCGAAGCGCTCGGCCGCCGCGAGGACGCTGTCGAGGGGACCCTGCCGCCAGGACGCGTCCTGCTCCGCCTGCGGCAGGCTCGACTGCCCGAGCTGCACCAGCAGGCGGGAGCCGTCCAGCCCGGCGCTGAAGAACGCCTCCTGCCAATGCGGGTCCGAGTAGTCCTCATCCAGGATGCGCACGCCGGCGGCGCGCAGCCGCGCCACCTCTGCGCGGAGGTCGGCGCTGATAAAGGTCAGGTGGTGCACGCCTTCGCCCTGCCGCTCCAGGAAGCGCACCAGGAACCCGCTCCGGTCGGAGGCCGGCGTGAGCAGCTCCACACGGCCTCCGGCCGGGTACTCGAACTGGAAGACGCTGAAACCTTTGTGATCGGCCACGCCCTGCCGGTACTCGCCGCCCAGGAGCTCCGACCACAGCCGCGCGGCCGGGCGCAGCTTCCAGACCGCGATGCCGACGTGGTCGAGCCGCAAAGCCACGGCGTTTAGCATCACCGGCGTGGGGGTGCTCCTGCTCAACCAGGAGGAGGTTCGGCGGCTGCTGGACCTCGACGCGCTGCTGGAGGCTCTGGAGGATGGCTTCCGCGCCATCAGCGAAGGGCGCATCGACGTGCCCCCTCGGGTCGCGGCCAACACGGAGTCCGGCCTGCTGGGGGTCATGCCCGGCTACGGCCAGGGCATCGGCCTGGCCACCAAGCTGGTGTCGGTCTTCCCGGGCAACCACGAGCACGGGCTGCCCTCGCACCAGGCGCTGATCGCCGTCTTCGACCCGGCCACTGGCAGCCCCCAGGCGCTCATGGACGGCACCTACATCACCGCCATCCGCACCGCCGCCTGCGCGGCGGTGGCGACGCGCCTGCTGGCGCGCCAAGATGCGACGGTGCTGGCCATCATCGGCGCGGGCGTCCAGGGCGGCGCGCACCTCGAAATGTTTCCGCGCGTGCGCGAATTCCAGGAGATCAGGGTGGCGTCCCGCAGCTTCGAGCACGCGCAGCGGCTGGCCGCCGGGCATCCCCGTGCCCAAGCGGTGTCAGAGATCCGGGCGGCGGTCTCGGGCGCCGACGTGGTCGCGCTCTGCACGCACTCTGGCGAGCCGGTGATCGAGCTGGAGTGGCTGAGCCCGGGCGCCCACGTGAGCTCGGTCGGGGTGGCGCCGCCGAACAGCGAGCTGCCGCGCGCGGTGGCCGAGGCGGGCAAGCTGTACGTGGAGTCGCGGGCGGCGGCCTTCCGGCCCTACCCGGCCGGCTGCATCGAGCTGGCGGGCATGGACCCCGAGGCCGCCGCCGAGGTCGGCGAGGCGCTGTCGGGGCGCCGGCCCGGTCGGGAATCGCCCGAGGAGCTCACCGTCTACAAGTCCATGGGCCACGCCATCGAGGACGTGGCCTCGGCGCGGCTGGTCTTCGACGCCGCCCGCCGGCAGGGAGCAGGTACCACCGTCGACCTCTAGGACCACGTGAAGCGGGGCTGCGCAAAATGCGCCACCCGCGTCGCGCGCCCGTGCTCGATCACCTCTGAGAGCTGGTGCAGGATGGCGGCCGTGGGCGGGTTGATCACCCGTCCCAAAAGTCGAAAACGCACCGTCGGCCCGGTGTCGACGCTGCCCGGCAACGGCGTGTGCAGGAGGTGCAGCGGCACCCGGTAGGCCGCGGCCACCTCGTCCGGGTTGGGCCGCAGCCGCGTCACCCGGTCCAGGAGCAGAACCACGGGCGTGATCACGTAGCCCGAGCGCGTGACGTAGTCGTCGAGCGTTCCCGCGTGCTCTGAAAGCTCGGGCTCGATGCCCACCTCCTCCTGGAGCTCCCGGCGGGCGGCGTCGAGCGGGGTCTCACCGGCGTCCAGGCGCCCGCCGGGCAGCGCCCACTGGCCGGCGTGCCGGCGCAGGGCGGCCGCGCGGCGGGTGAGCAGGAAGCAGGGCACGCCGTTGCGGTTCGGCAGCAAGGCAACCGCGACCGCGGCCGGCACCAAGCCTGAGGCGGACGCCTCGAGCCGCGGGAACGCGGCGAGCCGGGCCCGCACCAGATCAGCCGCCATGGCTCGCTAGACTCGGCGAGTGAGCCGGGGGGCGGTAGCCGATGTCGTGATCGTCGGCGCCGGCCTCGCCGGCATGACCGCGGCTCACGAGCTGCGCGACCGCGACCTGGTGGTCATCGAGAAGGAAGACCGCGTGGGTGGGCGCACACTCTCCGGCCGGCACGGCGAGTACTGGTACAACTCGGGCGCCCAGTTCGTGTGGGACAAGCGCACCCTCGCACTCTGCCGCGAGCTGGGCCTCGACGTCATCGACGGCGATGGAGCACGGGCCGCGATCTTCGTGCGCGGGCGCCTGGTCGAAGCGGCCAATCCCTATGCCCTGCTCGCCAAGATGCCGCTATCGGCGCGCGAGAAGCTCGACTTCGGACTGACCATCCGGCGCCTGCGCCGGCTGGCCGACCGCATGCCGAGCCTCGACCGGCGCCGCCTCGATGGCCAGTCGCTGGCCGACCTGATGGGTTCGACCACCCCGTTCACCCGCCAGATCCTGGACAACGTGACCGAGAACGGTGCCGGCCTGGGCATCGACGAGGTCTCGGGCTGGATCGGGCTGGCCTACGCCATCCACCTGTTTGGCGGGGACGTGAACGACACCCTCAAGGCAGTACGCGGCGGCACCCAGGCGATCACCCAAACGGTGGCCGAGCGGCTCGATCCCGAGCGCCTGGTGCTGGGGGTGGCCGTGACCCAAGTCACGGTGGAGCCCGAGGGCGTGGCGGTCAGCTACCGCCGCAACGGCGAGGTCGAGACCTTGCAGGCGCGGCACTGCATCCTGGCGGCGCCTGCGCCGGCGGTGCTGGAGATGGTCCCTGGATTGCCCGCGGACAAGCGCGCGGCGCTGGAGCGCATGCAGCCCTACACCGAGGGCCTGAACGTGGCCTGGATGACCGATGAGTCTGGACCGATGCCCTGGGACCGGCTGCTGGCGGTGCCGGTGCTGGGAGCCAGCTTCGAGCTCTTCAGCAACAACGCCTACTTTGCGCGCCGCCGCGACGGCGAGCGGCGGCCGGGCGGCACCTTCGTGACTCTCTCCATCAGTGGCGAGAAGGCGCGCGGTTTCTCGGCGCTGAGCGACGAGGAGATCCGGCGGGCGCAGGTCGCCGATCTCAAGCGGATGTTCCCGAGCGCGGGCGAGGTGCTGGATCGTGCGCGCGTGCGCGTCGAGCGCTGGCGGGCGCTGCCCCGCTTCCGCAAGGGCTGGCTGGCAGACCAACAGGTAATCCGCGCGCCGTTCGGGCACCTGCATTTCTGCGGCGACTACACCGCACAGCCGGGCACGCCCGGCGCGGTCGGCAGCGGGTATCACGCGGCGCAGGCGGTGCGCGCGGCTCTGGAGGCATGAGCATGGATCGAACTCTGGAGGGAAAGGTGGCGGTGATCACGGGCGCCAGCCGCGGGATCGGGGCGGCGGTGGCGGCCGAGCTGGCGGGCGCCGGAGCGCACGTGATGCTGGGAGCGCGCAGCGAGGATGATCTGCGCGAGGTGGCTTCCAGGCTGGGCGACGCCGCGGTCGCCGTCACCACCGATGCCACGCGGCTCGATCAGCCTCAACCTGCGGGCCGCCTGGTACCTGTCGAAGCTCTGCCATCCGCACATGAAGGCGCGGGGCGGCGGCGCCGTCGTGAACATGGCGTCGACCTCGGGCCTGCACCACGACATCGGCCTCGGCATCTACAGCATCAGCAAGGCCGCTTTGATCATGCTGACCACCGTCTGCGCAAAGGAGTGGGCGCGCGACGGCATCCGCGTCAATGCGCTGGCACCCGGCATCGTGCGCACAGAACTCTCGGTGCCGATGGTGTCCTGGTTGCAGGAGCATGGTGAAAAGCCGAACGCGCTCAACATGATCGGCGAGCCGGAGGACGTGGCCCGGCTGGTCCGCTACCTGGTCAGTGACGAAAGCCGCTACGTAACCGGGGACGTGATCCGCATCGACGGCGGAGAGCTGCTGTAGGCAGGGTCCTGGCCGCGCTGCGCGGCCGCTTTCGGTGGGAAGTTCCGGCACGCCTGAATATCGGCGTCCTGTGCTCTGACGCGCAGCCGGCTCGGCGCCTGGCCCTGATCCATCTGTCAGACGGCGGCCGCCGGACGCTGACATTCGGCGAGCTGGCGCGGCAGTCCAACCGGATGGCCAACGTCTATGCCGACCTCGGCTTGCGGCCGGGCGATCGGGTGGCGGTGGTGCTGCCCCAGGGGCCGGAGACGGCCATCGCTCACGTCGGCGCCTACAAGGCCGGCTTGATCGCGATGCCGCTGGCCACCCGCTTCGGCGTCGACGCACTGAGGTTCCGGCTGTCGGACAGCGGCGCCCGGGTGGCGATCACCGACCGCGAGACCGCCACGCGCCTGGAATCGGCGTCCCTGGAGCGGGTTGTGCTGGTCGAGGAGCTGGATTCGCTGCTGGGGGCGGCCAGCGAACGCTTTCGGTCCGTGGACTCCAGCGCCGAAGACCCGGTCCTGCTGATCTACACCTCCGGCACCACGGGGCCGCCCAAGGGGGTGCTCCACGCCCACCGCGTTCTGATCGGGCAGGCTCCCGGCTTCCGCCTCGCGCACGAGCTGCTGCCGCAGCCCGGCGACCTGATGTGGACGCCGGCCGACTGGGCCTGGATCGGCGGGTTGGTCAACACCCTGCTGCTGACCTGGGCCCACGGCGTGCCGATGGTCTCGGCGCCGCGCCGGACCTTCGATCCGGAATGGGCCCTCGACCTGATGGCGCGTGAAGGCGTGCGCAACGTGTTCATGCCCACCACGGCGCTGCGCATGCTCCGCGGGTTTCGCGTTCCCCGGGCGCTCCGCCTCCGCAGCCTGATGTCCGGCGGCGAGGCGCAGGAGCTGGAACTGGTCGAAGCCACCCGCTCGGCCTTCGGGCTGCCGACCAACGAGTCGTACGGACAGACGGAGGCCGACTTCGTGATCGGCCACTGCGCGTCCCGCTGGCCGCCCCGGCCGGGCTCGATGGGCCTGCCCTACCCCGGGCACGAGGTCGCGCTGCAGGACGAAGAGGGAGGCTCAGTCGCAGACGGCGAGGTGGGCGAGGTCGTGGTCCGGGGCCCCGACCCGACCTTCCTGCTCGAATACTGGCGCCGGCCGGACGCGACGGCCGCCAAGTTCCGCGGCGCCTGGCTGCGCACCGGCGACCTGGCGCGGCGCGACCAGGATGGCTACTTCTGGTTCGAGAGCCGCGCCGACGACGTCATCAAGTCGGCGGGCTACCGGATCGGTCCCAGCGAGGTCGAGGAGTGCCTGCTCCGGCACCCGGCCGTGGCCGGGGCGGCCGTGATCGGGGTGCCGGACCCCGTCCGCGGCCAGGCCGTGAAGGCCTTTTTGATGCTGCGGCCGGGCTTTTCGCCCTCGCCGGGCTTGGAAGATTCGCTTCGCCAACTCGTCAAGTCCCGGTTGGCCGCCTACCAGCAGCCGCGCCTGTTCGAGTTCCTGGACGAGCTGCCGCTGACCACGTCGGGCAAGGTCGACCGCGGCCGGCTCAGGGCTGTCGGTACACCGACCTGAGCTGCACCGGCTCCGGTGAGCTCCAGGTTTTCAGCAGCTCCGGATCGAGCTCGTAGACCTCGACTCCTAGAGGCCGGCAGGTCTCCAGGGGGTCTGGACCTCCGTCTTCGCCCCAACCCCACACCGAGAGGTCGCCGCTGGGGCACACCGAGATCGCGCACAGCAGGTCGATCTCGGCCAGGAACTCGAAGAAGTCGCCCTTGCGCGCTGGGCTGGGCTCCATGAAGTACATCTCGTGCACGGGGTCGAGGCCGGTGACCTGGAAGACGTTGATGACGTCGTGCACGTCGAGCTCGGTCAGGTGGTAGGGGGCGATTGCGCGAGAGAGGTTGTTGTGGCAGGTGACGTCGAAGTCGCGGTCGTCCAGCAGCTTGTACAGGTAAGGGTCGCAGCGGGTGCCCAGGAGGTCGTGGCAGCGGCCGCCATGTTGGGTGGGCTGAGTGGGCAGCGTGTCGTTGGTGATCGTGATCATGGGCCGCAGATAGGGCAGCGTCGACCACAGCCGGTCGAGGGTGGTGACGTGGGCGCCCTGGAGCTGGCGGGAGCGGCTGGCCCAGAAGCGCTCGCGTGGGTTGTGCAGGTTCCAAAGGTTGAGGTCGCACACCTGGGGACCTTCCACGGCCACGATGCGGACCACCTGCCCGGCCTTTGCCGGCCACGCGTAACCCGATCGGATGGGGACGACGTGCTGGTGGACGAGCTTGCGCCTGTCGGTTTCTTTGCCGATGCGCTGGTAGAGCTCGGTGTCGAAGGCCAGACGTCCGGGCTGGTCGGGGTCGCGGTAGAGCCTCATGGCTCAGTAGCATCGCCCTTCGTGGGCGCGACGGCGGAGGTCACGACCTGGAGCCTGGAGATGCACTCTCCAGGGGACCTGCGGCCGGCGCCGAAACCGGAGCTACCCGACTTGGTGCTGATGCAGGCTCTGCGGCCGTCGCCCGCGTTTGCCCGCTTCCTGTATGCGACCGTGGGGCGCGATTGGCAGTGGATCGACCGGCTGCCCTGGACCGACTCGGAGTGGCTGGCGTGGCTCGACCGGCCAGGGGTTGAGACCTGGGTCGCTTACATGGAGGGCACACCGGCCGGGTACTTCCAGCTGGATGGCGCCAGCGAGCCGGGGTCGGTTGAGATCGCCTACTTCGGGCTGATGCCCGGGTTCATCGGGCAGGGGCTCGGTGGGTGGCTGCTCACAGAGGCGGTGCGCCGCGCCTGGGCGCTGGGGCCGGCGCGGGTGTGGGTGCACACCTGCTCGCTGGACGGGCCGCACGCGCTGGCCAACTACAAAGCGCGGGGCCTGCGAGTGTTCAAGGAGGTTGTCGGTGTCACAGGTTGAGGAGCGCCTGCGGGCGCTCGGGCACGAGGTTCTGGATCCAGGTCCACCCCTGTCGACGCTGGTGCCCGCCGTGCGCACCGGCAACCTGGTCTTTCTCTCCGGACACGGGGCGCGGATGAACGGGGAGTACACACTGCTCGGGAAAGTTGGGCGCGACCTTGATACGGACACCGCGCGCCGGTCGGCCGAGATCACGGTTTTGAACCTGCTGGGCGCACTGCGCAACGAGGTCGGGGATTTGGACCGCGTCACGCGGATCGTGAAGCTGCTGGGGATGGTCAACTGCACGCCGGATTACACCGAGATGTCACAGGTGATCAATGCGGCGTCGGAGCTCTTGATCGCCGCTTTCGGTGAGCGCGGCCAGCATGCACGCTCGGCCGTGGGCATGGCGTCGCTGCCGATCAACCTGAGCGTAGAGATCGAGATGATCGCGGAGGTGTCGTAAGTCGGATGGACGCTCTCTATCCGTACGTCAAAACGCTGCACATTCTGTTCGCGATCATTGCGGTCGGATTCAACGCTTCTTACGCGGTGTGGCTCGTGCGCGGGCAACGCGATCCGGCCCACCTCGCGTTCGCGGTCAAGGGCGTGAAGTTCATGGACGACTACATCGCGAATCCGTGCTATTTGCTGCTGCTTTTGTCGGGGTTGGCGATGGCGTTCGTGGCCGGCCCTTGGGGTTTTCAGCGCTGGATCGTCGCCGCGTTGATCTTGTGGGTGATCTTGATGGGGTTGGGGTATCGCGTGTACACGCCGACCCTCAGCAAGCAGATCCGGACGCTGGCTGCAGAGGGGCCGGAATCGGCGGCCTATCAGGCGCTGGACAGGCGCGCAAACGTGGTCGGCGCGGCGCTGGTCTTGATCGTGCTGGTGATCCTGGTTTTGATGGTGTTCAAGCCCTGACCCTCGAGCTCGAGTTCGAGCACCGCGGGGGACGCGGCACTGTGCGCGCCAGCCTGGAGGTCAACCAGGACCCGGTGCGCTGGGGTTATCGAGAGGTGGATTTTGGTGAGCATCTGCTGGGGGTGGTCGGGTTTCCGGTTTGCCAAGCCAAGGTCGAGCATTCGGCGCACGGATACGCGCGGCTGCTCGGCTGGGTGCAGACCGTATGGACGGACGGCGTGGGCGAATTTGATCCCTGGGCCCCGCTGGACGGCCTGGATGTGCCGTTCTGCTGGATTGGGTTTTCGCCCGAACTGTTCGACACACCGTGGCGTGTGGATCGTTCGCGGGATCTGGTTTGGGAGGCGCACTCCTGGTTGTGCGGCCCGCCGGGATCGCTCATCAAACGCGAAGTCCGGATGCTTTGCGGATTTCGATGGGGCTACCGGCTGCGCTCTGGCGAGGTGGAAGTTTGGGGACCGGAAGCGCTGGAACGAGCAACGTGGGACCGCGATCTGCCAATCCTCCGAGCGGCCTGCCCGTCGTGGACATTCGCGTAACCGCAGGATGTTGATCGTCCGGACATTCAACGCATCGAGGGCGCCGGATAGGTTGAAAAGCCGACCATTCACCCGTGCGCCGGCCCTACGGGCGCGAGTTCAGCAGCATCCCCTCCACCGGGATGTCGGTGGGGCGACCGGCGACCAGGTCGGCGGTCAGCTTGCTGGTGCCGCAGGCCATGGTGAAGCCCATGTGGCCGTGGCCGGTGTTGAAGAAGAGGTTTGAGTGCTTGGCCGTGCCCAGGATGGGCGGCCCGTCGGGCGTCATCGGCCGGTTGCAGGCTCGATAAGAGCCCGCCGAATAATCGGCGGCTTCCGGGAAGAGCTCGTGCGCCAGCTTCATGATCCCGCGGAAGTCGCGATCGTCGTACGTCGTCTCATAGCCCGTGAACTCGGCGCTGCCGGTCAGGCGCAGGCGATCGCCCATCCGGCACCAGGCGACCAGCAGTTGCTCGTCCACCCCGCCCAGGGTGGGAGCGGCCTCTCCCCCGTTCTTGATCGGGAATGTGGCCGAGTACCCCTTCGCCGGCGCCACCGGGATGCGGACCCCCACGCTGCGCGCCAGCGCGGTGCTCTGCACGCCCGCCGCCAGCACGAAGAGGTCGCCCTCGACCGAGATGCCCTTTCGGGTCTGGGCGGCGCGCACACGACCGTCAGACGCCACTAACCGGTCGATCGCCATGCCGACGTGGAACTTGACGCCCATCGCCCGGCAGCGGTCGGCCAGGTCATTGGCCAGCTTCACGCTGTCGCCGCTGGCGTCGGTGACGCCGTAGATGGCGCCCACGATCTTGTCCTTGACAGGGCGGAAGACGGGGTCGGCCTCCACCACCCCGTCGGGGTCCAGCACCTGCTGCTGCAGGCCCTGGTCGGTGATCAGCTTCATCTTCTTGACGCCCGCCTCGAACTTGGCCCGATCTCGGTAGACGTACAGGCACCCCTGGTGGGCATCGTGGTAGTCGATGTTCTCGGCGGAGGTGAGCGCGTCCAGCTGGCCCTGGCTGTACCGGGCCAGCCGCAGCTTGACCAAAGTGTTCCTGGTCGCCCGATCGGCGTTGCACTCGCGCAGGAAGCGCAGGCCCCAAAAGAACATGCCTGGCGCCTTGATCGGGTTCACCCGCAGCGCGGTGTCCTCCACCGTCAGCGATCGCCACAGCTCCTTGGGCGCGGAGGGCGAGGCCCAGGCGAAGGAGTGGCCGGGAGCGATCAGGCCGGCATTGCCTGCGCTGGCGAGCGTCGCCAGCGCGGGCTCCCGTTCAATGAGCGTCACCTCGTGGCCATCCTTGGCCAGGTAGTAGGCGCTGGTGACGCCGACGATCCCGCCGCCGATCACGACAGCTTTCATCTGCCCGAGAATGGCGATTATGGCTGAGACACGGCTGATGACGCTGCAGCCGGACGGCAAGCTCCTCAAGGGCGCGCGCCCGAGCATGGACGAGGAGTTCCTGCTCGACGCGCTGCGCTGGATGCTCCTGTCCCGGCTCTACGACGAAAAGGTGATCGGTCTCCAGCGGCAGGGCCGCTTCGGCGTGTATTCGCCGGGGCTGGGCCAGGAGGCCTCCATCGTGGGCTCCTCGATGGCGCTCGACCCCGAGCGCGACTGGATCGTGCCCCAGTACCGGGAGCTGATGGCGATCGTCCGGCACGGGTACCCGCTCGAGAAGATCACCGCCACCTACATGGGCAAGACCACTGAGGCCACGCGCATCCCCGAGGGCGTCAACGTGCTGCCCACCCAGGTCGCGCTGGCCGCCCAGCTGCCCCAGGCCGTGGGCCTGGCCTGGGGTCTCAAGCTGCAGGGCAAGGACGCGGTCGTGATGGCCTACATCGGCGACGGCGGCTCCTCCGAGGGCGACTTCCACGAGGCCCTCAACCTGGCCGGCGTGCAGAAGGTCCCCATCGTCTTCTTCATGCAGAACAACCAGTGGGCGATCTCGACGCCGCGCAGCCTGCAGTCGGCGACGCCGAGCTTCTCGCTGCGGGCGGCCGGCTACGGCTTCCCGGGCGTGGAGGTGGACGGCAACGACATCTTCGCGGTCTACCAGGCTGCGGTCGAGGCCGTGCGCCGGGCGCGCGCGGGCGATGGGCCCACCCTGATCGAGTCGGTGACCTACCGGATGGGCTTCCACAACACCACCGACAACCCCAGCCGCTATGAGGACAAGGAGCAGCGCGCCGACTTCGAGAGGCGCGACCCCATCGACCGCGTGGTGCGCTACCTGCGCTCGCTGGGCCTGCTCGATGAGCAGCGCGAGGACAACCTGCGCGCCGAGGTGAGCGCCGAGGTCGACCGCGTCATCGAAGCCGCCGCCGCAGAGCCGGGGGTCCGCCCGGACGGCATGTTCGACAACGTCTACGAGCGTCCGCCGGCGCGCGTGCTCAAGCAGCGCGAGCAGTTCCGGGGGAGCAATGGCA
This sequence comes from Chloroflexota bacterium, assembly GCA_005881825.1. Classification (GTDB taxonomy): domain Bacteria; phylum Chloroflexota; class Dormibacteria; order Dormibacterales; family Dormibacteraceae; genus CF-28. Next base: position 10,890 of record VBEO01000058.1, read on the forward strand.
ATGCCTGAGCGCAACGTGGTCGAGGCCATCAACAACGCGCTCACCGAGGAGATGGAGCGCGATCCCCGCGTCATGCTCCTGGGCCTCGACGTGGGCCGGCTGGGCGGCGTCTTCCGCACCACCAGCGGCCTGATCGAGAAGTACGGCGCGTCGCGCGTCGTCGACACCCCGCTGGCCGAGGCCAGCATCATCGGCGCCTCGCTGGGCCTGGCCGTCTCGGGGATGGTCCCGGTGGCCGAGATCCAGTTCCTGGGGTTCACCGCCCAGGCCTTCCACCAGATCGGTCCCCAGCTGGGCAAGTACCGCCATCGCTCGCGTGGCCGCTACCACGCCCAGGTCACGATCCGCGCCCCCTTCGGGGGTGGCATCCGCAGCCCCGAGTTCCACTCCGACGCCGTAGAAGCCCAGTTCGTGCAATCGCCCGGCATCAAGGTCGTTATGCCGTCCAACCCGTACGACGCCAAGGGCATGCTCCTAGAGGCGATCCGCGACCCGGACCCGGTGCTCTTCTGCGAGCCCGACCGCCTCTACCGCCTCTACCGCATGGAGGTGCCGGACGGTGACTACACGGTGCCCTTCGGCAAGGCCGTGGTGGCGCGCGAGGGCAAGGACGTGACGCTGGTGGCCTGGTCGGCGGCGGTCGAGCTCTGCCAGCGGGCCGCTGCCAAACTCGCTGAGGAAGACATCGAGGCCTCAATCGTCGACCTGCGCACCCTGGTCCCCCTGGACGTCGAAACGCTGGTCAACGCCGTGGCCGCCACCGGCCGCTGCGTGATAGTCCATGAAGCGCCCCTGTCGGCCGGTTTCGGCGCCGAGGTGGCTGCGACCCTGGCGGAGGAGGCCTTTTACGACCTCGATGCGCCGATCGCGCGCGTGGCCTCCTGGGACATCCCATTCCCTCCCGCGTCCATGGAGCACTGGTACCTGCCCTCGGTCGACCGCGTGGTGGAGGCCGCCAAGCGGACGGCCGCGGCGTAGCGCTCGTCACCGGCGGGTCGCGCGGCATCGGCGCGGCCTTCGTGGTGGAGGCGGCTCGGCGCGGCTACCAGGTCGTCTTCAGCTACCGCGAACGGAAGGCGGAGGCCGAGAAGATCTCGGCCCAGACAGGCGCGGTCGCCGTCCAGGCGGACCTGACGCGCTTCGAAGACATCGAGGCCCTGGCCGCCGCCGCCAAGAAGGCCGGGCCGGTCTCGCTGCTGGTGAACAACGCCGGCCTGGGCGAGGAGTTCACCCTGCCGGCGATGGGCCGGGAGGACTGGGAGCGGGTGCTGGCGATCAACCTCACCGCGCCTACGTTTCTCATCAAGGAGCTGCGCGACGAGCTGGTCGCCAACCGCGGCGCCATCCTCAACGTGAGCAGCGACGGTGGGGTGGCGGGGTCACTGCATGGCGCGCCCTACGGCGCCACCAAGGCTGGGCTGATCGGCCTGACCAAGACCATCGCCCGCGAGCTGGCGCCCCACGTGCGCTGCAACGCCATCGCTCCAGGCCCGGTCGCCACCGAGATGTGGCACTCCATGGACCCCGCGGTCCAGGAGCACGTCACACAGCGCGAGGTGCTCCTGAAGCGGGTGGCTCAGCCCGAGGACATCGCGCGCGCCGGCCTCGACATCGCCAGCTGGCCGGACGCCACCGGGATCGTGGTCGTACTGGACGGCGGCCGGATCATGTAGGGGCGGGGCTTGCCCCGCCCTTAGACGTCGGTGTACCGCACCCGCTCGGCAGAGATCTTGATCAGGTCGCCCGGGCCCGGGTGGCCGCCCTTCATCCAGCGCTCCAGGTAGCGCTCAGCCGCTTCGGCACGCAGGAAGCGCCTCGCCAGCTCGCTGACCAGCGCGATGCGTTCCTTTTCCTGAAAACGCTCGACCTCGGCACGGCCGGTGACGCTGGCGACCTGGTACGGCGGCTCGGGCGTGGAGACCGTGAGTGTCGCCCGCGGGTCCGCGCGCAGGGCGCGGCATTTGTAGAGATCGGGCTGGCTGGGCACATGGATCTCGCCGTCGACCAGCGCGTGCCACACCGGCACCACCCGCGGATAGCCGTCGAGGCCGTAGAAGCCGAGGTTCCCGACCAGCGGCCTGCGCAGCAGCTCCTCGGCCTTGCGGTCCACGCCAATAATGTGCCATGCCCACCCCCTCCTCGCCCTTTCTCTCCTTGACCTGGACCGACCCCGTCACCGGCCGCCACGGCTACGTGGTCATCGACCGCCTGATCGACGGTGTGGCGGGCGGCGGCACCCGAATGCGAGCCGGCGTCACGCTCGAGGAGGTGGAGCGGCTGGCGCAGACCATGTCGGTCAAGAACGGGGCTCTGCGCCTGCCGGGCGGCGGCGCCAAGGGAGGACTCGACATCGACCCCCACGACCCCGAAGCCCGAGCTCTGCTCACCCGCTTCGTGAGCGCCATGCGCCCGGTGCTGGAGAGCTACTGGGCGACCGCGGAGGACATGGGCACCACCCAGGAGCTGCTGGACAGCGTCTTCCAAGAGGTCGGCATGCAGGCCTCCGTGCAGGCCATGCTGAACCACTCCGGCGACGGCCAAGCCGCCCTGGGCCGGCTGAGCAAAGGGCTCGGCACCAAGGTCGGCGGGATCGGGATGGGCGACCTGGTCGGCGGCTATGGCGTCGCCCAGGCCGCGATCGCCGCCCTCGAGCACAAGGGCGAGCCGGTCGCGGGCAAGCGCGTCTCGATCCAGGGGTTCGGCGCCATGGGCGGGTCCACCGCGCGCTACCTCGCCGAAGCCGGCGCGCGCGTGGTCGCGGTCGCCGACGTCCAGGGCACCGTCCACGCCGAGCAGGGCCTCGACGTGGAGGCCATGCTGGCAGGCCGCACGCCGCTCGGAGATATCGATCGCGCCGGCCTGAGGGCCGAAGAGCTCCCCCGCGACGACTGGCTGGCCGTCGACGCCGAGATCCTGGTGCCGGCCGCCGTGGCCGACGCCATCAACGAGTCGAACGTGGAACGGATCCGAGCGCGCTACATCGTGGAGGCCGCCAACATCCCGACCACCGAAGGCGCCCAGCGCGAGCTGCACAAGCGAGGCGTGGTCGTGGTGCCCGACTTCGTCGCCAATGGAGGCACCAATGCCTGGTTCTGGTGGGTGCTCCTGGGGCGTGTGGAGTCGGACCCCGAAGCCGCTTTCCAGATGATCCGCGAGTCGATGCAGCGAACCGTCAAGGACCTGCTGGCCCGCTCCGAGCGCGACCGGGTCACGCCTCGCGAAGCCGCGACGGCCGTGGCCGAGCGCAACCTCGAGGAGCTCAGCTCCGCTCCGCCCAGTCGCGTGGGTTGAGCACGAAGAAGATCAGCGACGGCCGGCGCGCCCGGTAGGTCACGGTCGCGCCCTCGCCGATGAGAATCCCCTCGCCGGCCTGGGCCACGGCCGTCTGCCCGCCGTGTTCCTCCACCTCGATCTCACCCTCCACGCAGTAGAGGACCTCGTCGTACTTGAGCGTCCAGCCCGCCAGCTCGCCGCTGCCGTCCATGCGCACCCAGCCGCCGCCGAGCGTGGTGAAGCCGGCCTGGGTGATGCCGCGCGTGATCTCCATGCCCTGGGTGACCTCGGACCAGGGGACGTCGCTCTGCCGGATGACCGCTGTTCCCGTTCCCACTTGCTCCACCTCCTGAAGCGCAGAATCGCGAAATGAGGCTACGGGATGTGGTGATCCTGGGCGGGGGCCTGGCCGGCCTCACCGCTGCCCTCAAGCTCAAGCACCTGAACCTCGAGGTCCTCGACGCCGCGAGCTGGATCGGCGGCCGCACCCGCTCTCAGCGCCTGCCCGGCGGCCCCTGGCTGAACTTCGGCGCCCAGTACATCACCGAAGACCGGCCGGCCGTGGTCGAGCTGGCCGACAGCCTCGGCGTGGAGCTCATCCACTCGGAGATGTTCGAGGACTACTACAAGCTCTTGCTCCCTGAAGACGCCCCCACCCGGGCGGAGGTCGAAGCCGGAATCCGGCGTATCGAGGAGGCGCAGTCGCAGCCCCGGCCGGTGACTCTGCCCGAGCTCGACGACGTTTCCTTTGCCGACTGGCTGGGCCCCATGTCCGAGGCCGCCGCCGACTACTTCGACCGCATCACGCTGCTCATGAACTGCGCCTCCACCATCGACCTTTCGGTGGTGGGCGGGCTGTGGGTCTGGGGCGACCAGCGCACCAGTCCCTGGAACACCGACGAGATCCCGCACCACGACCGCGGCGAGCTGGTGGTGGCGGGCGGCACCAGCGAGCTGGCCGGCGCGCTGGCGGCCTCCATCGGTGGAAGAGTCTCGCTGCGCACCCGTGTGACCTCGGTGACGGAGAACGCCGAGGGCTACCTGGTGCGTGCTGTGGGGCCAGATGGCGAGCGCACGCTGCACGCCCGGCGCGTGGTCTGTGCGCTGCCGGGTCCGATCGCGGCCCAGGTCTTCCCCGACCTGCCGGGCTGGAAGCTGGAGGCGCTGCGCGCCGTGCGCTACGGGCGCTGGATCTCGACGCCGATCGTGATCACTCCTGCCGGCCGGACCGCGCCGCCCTACCCGCTGACGGCCAGCCGGCCGCTGGTGCGCTACAACGCCGACGGCTTCCTCGCCCGGACCCCTGGCGACTTCGACAACGAGGGCGGCACGTACCACTCCTTCATGGCCGACGCCGCCGCGCGGGTGGTGTGGAACGATCCCGACGAGAGCATCAAGAGCGGCGCGCTGCGCATGTTCCTGAAGGAGCACCCGGAGTACGCCGACCGCATCGAGCGTGTCGAGCTGCACCGCTGGGAGCTCGGGCATCCGCAGTACGTGCGCGGCCTGATGAAGCACTTCGCGCTGCTCGCCGAGCCGGTCGGCGGCATCACCTTCGCGGGTGACTACACCTGGCAGGCCAACATGGAGGGCGCCGTGCGCAGCGGCGAACGCGCCGCCCAACAGGTCCTCAGCAAGTAGTGGACGCCGAGGTCCTGGTGGTCGGGCTGGGCTCCATGGGCTCGATGGCGCTCTGGCGCCTGGCCGGCCGCGGCGTCAAGGCGATCGGCTTCGACCGCTTCACGCCGCCCCACACGCTGGGCTCGCACCATGGCGGCTCCCGGATCATCCGAACCGCCTACTACGAAGCCCCCGAATACGTGCCCCTGGCCCGGCGCTCCTTCGAGCTCTGGCGCGACCTCGAGAAGGAGACCGGGCAGAGGCTGCTGGTGATGACCGGCGGCCTGCACATGGGGCCGCCCGGCTCGCCCGAGTTCGATGGCGCCCTGCTCAGCGCCCGCCAGCACGGAGTCGAGCACGAGGTGCTGGACGCGGAGGAGGTGCGGCGCCGCTTCCCACAGCACGCGCTGCGGCCCGACGAGATGGGAGTGCTGGAGACGGATGCCGGCTACCTGCTGCCGGAGGCCTGTATCGCCACCGCACTGGACCGGGCTCAGGACCTGGGCGCCGAAGCCTATTTCGACGTCCAGGTCACCGCAGTCGAGCCGGTGGACGGTGGGGTCGCGGTGACCGCGGGTGACCGTCGCTGGACGGCCCGGCGAGCCGTGGTGGCGGCCGGGGTCTGGAACTCCAAGCTCGAGCTTCCCGACCTGGGCGTGCCGCTCCGCATCAAGCGACAGACCCAGGCCTGGTTTCGAACCTCGCAGCCGGAGCTGCACAGCCCGGAGCGGGCGCCGGTCTTCATCCGGCACGGCCTGGAGCCGGGCACGGACCTCGCCTACGGCTTCCCGAGCCTCGACGGCAGCACCATCAAGATCGGAGTCTTCGAAGCCGTCGAGTTGGAGGTCGACCCGGACACCGTCGATCGCACACCCGGGGCCTCCGACTACGCGGCGGTTTCCAGGTTCGTCAAGGCGGGCATGCCCGACCTGGACCCCGAGCCCGAGCGAGCGGCGGTCTGCCTGCAGGAGTTCACGCCCGATCACCACTTCGTGGTCGAGCCGCTGCGCGCGGCGCCGGCCATCACCGTCCTGGTCGGCTTCTCCGCCCACGGCTTCAAGTTCGCCTCGGTGCTCGGCGAGGCCGCCGCCGACTTCGCGCTCGAGGGCGGCACGGATCTGGCCGTCGGGCACCTGTCGGCCACCAGGTTCGCACTGTGTTCGAGGCGCGCGACCGGGTGGGCGGGCGCGTGTTCACGATCCGGGATGGGCTGCACGACGGCCAGTACGCCGACGTGGGGGCCGAGATGATCTACCACGGCCAGGACAACATCCTGAACCTGGTGGCCGCCCAGGGATTGGAGCTGACGACCGAGTTCAGCCTGGGCACCGATACCCCGGACATCATCTTCCACGGCCACCGGCTGTCGAAGGAGGCGAGCGCCGAGCTTGCGCAGGAGCTGCGGGACGGGGTCAAACGCACCCCACCCGGCTTCTACGAGACGGTGGCCCAGTGGTCGCGCCGCGCCCGGCTTTCCGAAGACGCGGGCAAGCTGCTGGAGGCTATCGCCCAGGGCACCCCGGCCGCGCCGCTGCGGCTGGCCGACTCGCAGGAGCTGAACGTCGAGCTCTCCTGGGGCAAGGGCTACCGCAAGATCAAGGGCGGCAACGACCGCCTGCCCCAGGCCCTGGCGCGCGGCCTCGACGTCCGCCTGAACCAGCTGGTGCGGGTGATCGGCCACGGGTCCGGCGGCGTCACCGTGGAAACCGAACGCGAGACCTTCCACGGCGACCGGGCGCTGGTCACGGTGCCGGGGCCACTGGTGCAGGAGCTGGGCTTCGACCCGGTGCTGCCGGCGGAAAAGATCCAGGCCCTACTCCAGCTGCGCTACGGCAACGGCACCCGGATCGTGTCGCAGTTCAAGGAGCGCGACCTGGTGCGGGAGGCGATCGGCCTCGGCTGCTTCACCGACCGCATGCCCGGCTACATCATGGAGCAGACCATGCAGCAGCCAGGCGAGCACGTGGTGATCAGCGGCCTGGCCGCCGGCGACGTGGAGCCCGCGCTGATGACGGAGGAGCAGATCCTGGACGCTTTCGACGAGACCATCAGCGCGGCCGTCGGCAGGCAGGTGCGCCGGGCTTACGGGTACGTCAAGAACTGGACCCAGGACCCGCTCACACGATCGGTGGTGCGCGCGCCCCTGGGCGACCAGCGGGAGACCGTGCTGCCGGAGATCAGGCGGCCGGTCGGCGACCGCCTCTTCTTCGCCGGCGAGTACACCGATGACCGGATCGGACCGGGCGGGATGGAGGGCGCCATCAAGTCCGCCTACCGCGTCAGCCGGGAGCTGCTCGATGGATAGCGCGGACGAGCTTCTCCTGATCCCGGGACCGGTCTCGATCGACGACGAGATCCTGGAGGTGCTGGGGCGGCCGGTCATGGCTCACTACGGCGACGCCTGGACCGAGCTTTATCACCGCACCGTCGCCAACATGCAGACGGTCTTCCGGACGCGCAACGAGGTTCACCTCGTGTTCGGTCCCGGCCAGGCGGCCATCGAGATGGCGATCGCCAGCGTGCTCGCGCCCGGCGACAAGCTGATCGCACCCAGCAACGGCCTCTTCGGCGACCGGCTGCACATGGTGGCCAATGCGCACGGCATCGAGGCGGTGCGGATCACGCCGCCGCCGCGGGAGGCGGTTTCGGTCGAGTCGGTGCGGGAAGCGCTCGACCAGCATCCGGACGCCCGAGCGGTGGCGATAGTCCACCACGAGACCTCGATGGGCGTCATGAACCCGGTGCGCGAGATCGCGGAGCTGGCGCGTGAGCGGGGCGCGCTGACCATCGTGGATGCCGTCTCCTCGGCAGGCGGCACCGACCTCGACGTCGACGGCTGGGAGATCGATCTGTGCGTGACCACCGGCAACAAGTGCCTGGCCGGCCCGATCGGAGTCGCCCCGATTGCGATCGGACCGCGGGCGATCGCCGCCAACGAGGACGGGCGGCCGAAGACGGCGGGCTGGTACCTGGATTTCGCGACCTGGCGGCAGCACGCCGAGATGTGGAAGACCTGGCACCCGCACCCGACCACCATGCCCACGAACGTGATCCGGGCGCTCGACGTCTCGGTGCGCCGGGTGCTCGAGGTCGGGCTGGACGAGCACATCCGGCGCCAGCGCGCGGCCCGAGACACCGTGCGCGAGGGGCTGCGCGAGATGGGCTTCGAGATGATGGTGCCCGACGAGGTCGCCTCGCCGGTGACCACCGCAGCGCTCGGTCTGCGCGGCATGGACGTTCACGATTACATGCGCTGGTTGCTCGATGAGCACGACCTCCGCATCGGCGGCGGTCTGGGCCCCTGGGCCGACAGCGCGTTCCGGGTGGGCCACATGGGCCGCGCCAAGGAGCCGGAGGTGGTCGACCGGTACCTGGCGCTCACGCAGGAGTACATCCAGTCGCGGACGTAGTCGTCGTCGGGGCCGGGATCGTCGGGGTCAGCACCGGCTTCAACCTGGCCCGCCTGGGCGCCGGGAAGATCGTCGTGCTGGAGCGGGAAGGCGTGGCCGCCCAGGCCTCGCGCCTCTCGGCCGGGCTGGTGCGCACCCACTACTCGAACGCGCCCGAGGCGCGGCTGGCGCTGGCCGGTCTGAAATGGTTCGAGAACTGGGCCGAGCTGGTCGGCGGCGAGGTCCCGTTCTGGCGCACCGGCCTGCTGAACCCGGTCGCCCGCGAGGACCACGACAAGCTGCGGCGCAACGTGGCCATGCTGCAGGCGGTCGGCGTGGAGACCGAGCTGATCGGCCCCGAGGAGATGGTCGAGCTGGAGCCGGCCATCCACGCCAAAGAGGACGACCTGGCGGCCTATGAGCCGCGCAGCGGGTATGCCGACCCGGGCGCGACCACACACGCCGTGGCTGGGGCGGCGCGGCGGCTGGGCGTGGAGATAGCCGAGGGCGTAGAGGTGACCCGGATCCTGGTCGAGGGCGACCGGGTCACCGGGGTGGAGACCCCGGCCCGACGGGTCGCGGCGCCTGCCGTGGTGCTCGCCAACGGCGCCTGGTCGGTGCCCCTGGCGCGTGCGGTGGGCGTGGAGATCCCGATCGAAAGCGTCGGCGTGCGCCTCGCCTTCGTGCGCCGGCCGCCCGACCTGCGCCCGGGCTGGGGCGGGCATGCGGTGGTGCTCGACCGCGCCCACGGCGCCTACACCCGGCCCGAGGGCGCGGACCATAGCCTGCTCGGGCTGTCAGGAGCGCGGGTCCCTCTGACGGCGCCCGACCGCTACGACAGCGAGGCGCGACCGGACGCCGAGTTCGAGCAGCTGGCGCGTTCCCAGCTCGCGTTGCGCTTCCCGAGCTTCGCCGAGGCGCCGGTGGTGGCGCACCGAAGCGGGCCCATCGACATCACGCCCGACCTCTGCGCGATCATCGATCGCGTCCAGCCGGAGGGGCTGTACCTGGCGGTGGGCATGAGCGGCTCGGGCTTCAAGAAGGGCCCGGCGATCGGGCAGTGCGTGGCCGAGATGGTCTTGCACGGGGAGTCGCGGACGGTGCCCATCCCCGAGTTCCGGCTCAGCCGGTTCGCCGAGAATGACCTGATTCGGGGCGACGTGTACTCGGGTCCCTTCAACCTCGTGCACTAAGGGAGAAAGGCGTGGCGCGCAAGTTCCAGTTCGGCATCTGCACCGACCAGAACATGACCTGGGAGAAGACGGTCCAGCGCTGGCAGCAGTTCGAGGAGATGGGCTTCCACAGCGCCTGGCTCTGCGACCACCTGATCCAGCCCAGCCGGCCGGAAGGGCCGTACTTCGAGGCCTGGACCCTGCTGGCGGGCCTGGCCGCGCGCACGAAGAAGATCCGGATCGGAGTGCTGGTCACCTCCAACACGTTCCGCTACCCCTCGGTACTGGCCAAGGAGGTGGTCACTGTCGACCACATCTCCCGCGGACGGCTTGAGTTCGGCTTCGGGGCGGGCTGGTACGAGCCTGAGCACCGGATGTTCGGGCTGCCCTTCCCGGAGACGCGGGAGCTGGTGGGGCGCTTCCGGGAGGCGGTGGAGCTGATCGACAAGGCGATGCGGAATGACGTGAGCTCCTATGAGGGGCGGTACTACCGGACCGAGGGCCTGCGCAACCGGCCGGCGCCGGTGCAGAAGCCCCGGCCGCCATTTCTGCTGGGCGCCTTCGGGCCGCAGATGCTGAAGATCGTGGCGCGCTACGCCGACACCTGGAACGCCTTCGGGACCCCGCAGGAGATGCGCGAGCGGAACCAGCTGCTGGACGAATACTGCGCGGAGCTGGGGCGCGATCCGGAGACGCTCGACCGCTCGCTGTACTACTGGGTGCCCAAGGCCGACCTCGACCCGTGGGCTTCGCCGCAGGCCTTCGAGGAGGTGCTGGGGCCCTACATCGAGGCGGGGGTCAACCAGTTCCTTGTCGACCAGCCTTCGGACAAGCAGTTCAAGGTGCTGGAGAAGATCGCGGCCGACCTGGTGCCCCGCCTCCGCCGCCGGAAGCCGCACCCCACGACCCAGGGCGTCTCCATCGACACCAAGACCTGGCGGAAGCCCCAGGACCACGTGGCGAGCTAACTCCTACCCACATCCCGGGATATCGCTCAATCGACGGTCTTTCGATGGGAAATATCCCGGGACATCGATCAGGGCTCGAAGGGTGGGATCGCCTCCCGGCGCCACTGCATGAGGATCACCGCCGCCAGCACCAGCACCGCGCCCACTCCCTGAAAGACGTTCAAGCGGTCGCCTAACAGGGCCGCGGCCAGGCCCACCGTGACGGCCGGCTCGACCGTGCTCATGATGGCGGCGCGGGTCGCGCCGACACGGGCCAGGCCGGCCAGGAAAAGCGAGATGCCGACCATCGAGGGCAGCAGCGCGACCGCCGTCACCACCGCCCAGGCGGCCACCGACTGAGGCAGCGTGCGCGGGCCCGCTACCAGCAGCACGGCGACCATCGTGATGGCGCCACCAACATGCACCAGCACGCTGGAGACCACCGTGGGCACCCCCTTGGTCACCCGCTCGCCCGCCAGGATGTACACCGAGTAGAGGAGCGGAGACCCAAAAGCCAGGATCAGCGCCCAGCCGGCCCGCAGCTGCACCGCGCCCACCAGCAGCGCCAGCCCCACGAAGGTCGCCACCAGCGCGAGCACGATGCGGCGGTTCATCTCGCCGCCCACGAAAATCCAGGCGCCGATCGCGACCAGCGCCGGGTAGATGTACGCGATCAGCTCCATCAAGGAGGCGGGCATCACCGTCAACGCGCTGAAAAAGGCCAGCGCCGTGGCCGCGTAGACCAACCCCAAGCCCGCCACCGGTAGCGAGCGCACAGTGCCCAGCTGCCAGGGGCGCTGGCCGACCGCCAGCGCGATCACCGAGAGGCCGGCGCTCGCGATCACAAACCGAAAGGCCAGGAGCTGCAGCGGGGTGACGCCGTTGGCGTAGGCGTACTTGCCGAGGATCGGGATGGTGCCGAAGGCAACCGCGGACGCCAGCACCATGGCCGCGCCCGAGCGCGAGAGCCTAGGCGTGGGCGGACTCGGCCGGCCGGATGTTCTGGTTCAGGCGGAGGATGTTGTGCGGGTCGTAGCGGGCCTTCACCCGCGCCAGCCGGTCGTAGATCTCAGGGCCGTAGGCGGCGCGGATGCGCTCCTCGGGCTCGGCCAGCAGGTAGTTCACATAGGCGCCGCCGGCGAGGTGGGGCTGAATAGCGGCGAAGCTGTCGCGGGCCCAGGCCAGGTTCTCCGCATCGGCCGCCGGGTCGAGCCACTTGGCGTTGAAGAGCAGGTTGTAGGTGGCGCCGTGGAAGCCGACCGCCGCCGAGGCGGGATCTGTGCGATGGACCTGGCCGTGCAGGTGCTCGAGCTGGATCTGCGCCAGCGGTGACCGGCGCCCGTCGCAGGACGCGACCAGGACCTCGATGGCCCCGTCGCTGAGCTCGGCCATGCCGTTGGACTTCCAGTAGTTGCGCTGCCCCCAGGGCGAGATCGCGTCGTATGTGCGCTGAGCCTCGACATACGACCTGCGCACGGCCGCGTCATTGATGGGATTACGCGCGCGCAGCGCCGCGTAAACGGCAGGCGCGCGGTCCAGGTCGCCGGTCCAGCAGGTGAGCAGCGTGATGCGCGGCTCCCCGTCGGCCCCGCTGCGCAGCAGGAGGTCGCAGCTCATCTCATCAGGCAGCCCGGCGCAGTACTCGCGATAGAACCTCAGGAACCCGCGCGGATCGTCGTAGGCGAACTCCACCGGGCCCGCCACCACCTCACCCTGCGGATAAACGACAAACTCGAAGCTGGTGACGACCCCGAAGTTGCCGCCGCCGCCGCGCAGCGCCCACAGCAGCTCGGCATCGGCGGTCACCAGGTCGCCGCCCGCGGTGACCATCTCGGCGCCGACCAGGTTGTCGCAGGTGAGGCCGTGCTTGCCCCGCAGCACGCCGATGCCGCCGCCCAGCGTCAGGCCGGCCAGGCCGGTGCTGGAGACGATGCCGCCTGGCGTCGCCAGCCCGTGCGCCTGGGTGGCGGCGTCGAAGTCGCCCCAGGTGGCGCCGCCGCCGGCCCAGGCGAGCCGCGAGGCGGCATCGACGCGCACGCCGCGCATGCCGCCCAGGTGGATCACCAGCCCGCCCTCGCAGACGCCGTTGCCGGCCACGTTGTGGCCGCCGCCGCGCACCGAGACCGGCAGGCCGTCGGAGGCGGCCCGCTCCAGGGCGCGACGCACGTCATCCGCCGTCTCGCAAATCGCGATCAGCGCGGGCCGGCGATCGATCATGCCGTTGAAGACGCGCCGGCCCTCGTCGTAGCCGGCGTCGCCGGGCCGGACCAGTCTCACGCCGCGGCGGTGGCGGCTCGGGAGCGGACGACCAGGCGCGGCACCAGCACCCCGAGCACGGCCATCAGTATGCCGCCGCCGATGGAGGGCCAGAAGGCGGTGGTGACCTGGTGCGTGGCGTCGACGAGCGTCCCCGCCGCCACCGGGCTCGCGAAGGAGAGCAGGTAGCCGAACGTGAACACGATCGCCGAGATCGCGGCCGCGTCCGTCTCGCTGCGAGCCACGAGGGGCGGCAGAGCCATCGAGCCCACGAAGGCGCCGGCGCACCCCAAGCCGAGCAGAAAGGCGAGCGCCCAGGCCAGGTCGCGCAGGCCGAGGGCCAGACCTGTGGCGCCGGCGATGGTGAGCAGTCCCATGGCCAGGTACCAGGCCGCCGAGGTCGCGTACGGCCAGGTCAGGGCGGGCAGGACGAACAGGGGCACGATGGACAGGAAGTTCAGGCAGGTGAAAACGAGGGATACGTAGGCAGGATCCCTGCCCGCCAGCAGGAACGGCAGCCAGGCCGCCGCCCCGAAGTAGGCCAGGTTCTGGAACGTGAAGAGTGCGGTCACCTGCCAGGCGCGGGGATTGCGGAGGGCGTCGCGGATGCGCACCTCGGGCACCGGCGAGTCGGCGCGAGGAGTCAGCAACGCCCAGAGCAGCGCGATCGACAAGGCCAGCGCACCCCACGCCACGAAGCTGCCGCGCCAGCCCACGACCTGCGCCACGAAGGGCGTGGCAGCGGCGCCGATGGTGCCGCCCATGAGGATGCCGTTGCTGTAGACCGAGGCGGCGCGGTCGAGCGAGCCCGAGAACCAGCGCCGTATAAGCACCGCGATCGCAGGCTGCACCAGCGACGCCGACAGCGAGAGCAGGATCGTGCCGGCGAAAACCCAGAAGCCCTGCGGCGGCAGCAGGCGCAGCAGAGAGGCGGCGCCGATGCCCGCGGCGGTGAGCGTGACCACGCGGCGCGCGCCCAGCCAGCGGCCGACCACCGTGCCCGGAATCGAGCCCAGCCCCAGCATCGCGATCGCCGCCGAGGTGAGGGCGCCGGTGGCGGTGAAGCTGAGCCCAAGCTCGTGGCGGATGTCGGGCAGCACCGGCTGCAGGGCGAAGATGGCCAGCCGCAGGTTGTTGGCGACCAGCCAGAGCATCGCAAACACCAACCACTCCCTCTTCACCGACAGGCATGCTAGGGGCCATGCCGACCGGACGTGAGCGCGTGGAGACCGCACTCAGGCTGGAGGTCGCCGACCACCCGCCGGTCTCGGCCTGGGGCCACGACTACGACCAGGAGTGGGCGATCGACTCGCTGGTGGCGGCGACCGTCGCCAAGACTCGACGCTTCGATTTCGACTTCGTCAAGCTGCAGATTCGCGCCACCTGCTTCGCCGAGGCCTTTGGAGCTCGGTGGCGCTACTCAGGGTCCGCCGATGCGGAGCCCGTCCTGGAGTCTGCGCCGGGTGCGCCCGGCGCCTTCAACCCCTCTCCGCTGCGCGACCAGGTCGAGGTGCTGCGCCGGGTGGTGGGCGAGCTGGGAAGCGATGTGCCCGTGCTCCAGACCGTGTTCTCGCCGGGGATGGTGGCCTGGTTTCTGGCCGAGCGGGACCTGGAGCGGCTGGCGCAGCTCCTGCGCCCCGAGGATCTGGCCCGCATCGCAGACGCCCTGGCCTGGTTCATCTCGGAGTCGTTGGAGGCAGGGGCGGCGGGCATCTTCTACGCCATCAATCCGCTGGCGGGCAAGCAGGTGATCGCGAGCGCCGAATACGACCGGCTGTACCTGCCCAGCGATAGGCAGGCGCTGGTCGCGGCCGAGCGCGGCTGGTTCAACATGCTGCACCTCTGCGGGCCGCACGTCGACCCTGAGCTGATCGCGAAGCTGCCCATGCACTGCGTCAACTGGTCGACTCATGACGCGGGCAACCCCGGTTTGGCCGAGGTCCGAGACCGCTACCGGGTGGCGGTGGCGGGCGGCCTGCACCGGCAGGCGGCGATTGACCTCACCCCTGACCAAGTCGCCGCCGAGGCCGCCCAGGCGCTGACCGATACGGGCGCCCGCGGGCACCTGCTGACGCCTGGCTGCTCGACCTCTCCCTGGCACCGTGCCAAACCGGCCGCCCTGGAGGCGCTCGTCAGATCCGCGCGCTCTCCGGCACCGGGTTATGGGCGCGTGTCCAGCGAAACACGTCGCTCGTAGCCAGCTGGCCACCGGTCACGTACAGGACGTTGCCGGATACCCAACCGGCCTCGTCTGAGCAGAGGTAGACCGCGGCCGCGGCCACGTCGTCGGGCTGGCCCACGCGGCCCAGAGGGTAGAAGGAGGCCCGGTCCTGCCGCATCTCCTCGGTCGCCAGCCAGGGGGCGGTGAGCGCGGTCTCGACCACCCCCGGAGCGATCGCGTTGACGCGCACACGGTCGGGGCCAACCTCATAGCCGAGCACCTTCGTGAGATTCACTAGCGCGGCCTTGGCCGAGCCGTACAGCGCCTCGGTGGGCGCCGGAAAGACGGCGTCGATGGAGACGATGTTGAGGATCGCGCCGCCGGTGCCCTGGGCGCCCATCTGCTTGGCGGCCGCGATGGCGGCGAAGAGCGGCGAACGCACATTCAGCGCGTACATGGCGTCGAAGGCCTCTGGCGAGGTTTCGGCCAGGGGACCGAAGTCTCCGGGGACGTCGACGCCCCCGCCGGCGTTGTTGACCAGCACGTGCAGCGCGCCCATGGCCTCGACGCCCTGGCCGACCATGGCGTCCGCCGCCAGCACATCGCCCAGGTTGGTGGGCAGGACGTACGCCTGCCGTCCGAGGGCCCGGATCTCCTCCGCCACCTCCTCCAGCTGGTCGCGGCTGCGGGCGGCCAGCGCCACGTCGGCGCCCTGGCGCGCGAACGCGAGCGCGATGGCGCGGCCGATGCCACGGCCGGCGCCGGTGACGAGTGCCTTCTTGCCTTCGTAGGAGAACATCGTCGAGATGCTAGCCTCCGGTGGTGGAGCGGGTGGGGACACTCGTCGTCGGCGGCGGCATCGTGGGTGCCGCGGTCGCCTACTACCTGACTCAGGAAGGCGAGATCGACATCCTGCTGGTAGAGCAGAACGAGCTCGCCAGCGGTTCCACCGGCGGCTCCTTCGGCGGCGTCCGCCAACAGTTCAGCACCCCGCACGAGATCGAGTTCTCGCGCCGCGGGCTCGAGTTCTGGAAGACCGCGGGCGCCGTGTTCGACACCGCAGTGCCCTTCTTCCAGACCGGATACCTGCTGGTCACCGGGCAGCCCGAGATCATGGCCAAGCTGCACGAGGCGGCCCAGCTGCAGGCGTCGATGGGTCTGACCGACGTACACATCCTGGACCCGGAGCAGCTGGACCAGGCGGCGCCCTGGATGAACCCCGAGGGGTTGCTCGGCGGCTGCTGGACCCCCGGCGACGGCCGGGTGACGCCGCCGGACGGCGTGCGCGCGCTGATCAACGCGGCTAAAGCCCGAGGCGCCCAGGTACGCGAGCACTGGCCGGTGCGCGAGATCGCCCCTCGCGACGGCCAATGGTTGGTGAGCGGCCCGCAGGAGGTCGAGGCCCAGCGGGTGGTGGTCTGCGCCGGCTACTGGAGCTCACAGCTGATGCGGCCCTTCGGGCTCGACCTCACGATCCGGCCCTACCAGTTGCTGGGCGCCATCAGCGAGCCCGCGCTGCCGGGCCAGACGGTGCCGCTGACCATCGACCTCGACACCGGCTTCTGCGTGGAGCGCGAGGGCCAGTCGCTGGTGCTGGCGATCCTCTACGAGGAGAACCCGCCCGGCTGGAGCCACGAGCGGATGCTTGAGGAGTTCGCCGAGCTGGCCCGGCGCCGGGCACCGCAGCTGAGTGAGCTCAAGGTCGTCCGCTACACCACGGGCAACGTCGACCTGGGCGGCGACGGGCAGCCTTACGTCGGCGAGGTCGAACCAGGGCTGTGGATGGCGGCCGGTTTCGGCGGCCACGGGACCATGCACGGACCGGTCGTCGGCAAGCTGCTGGCCCAGCTCATGGCCGGGAGGCCCGACCCCACGCTGGACATCTCCGATCTCAACCCCCGGCGCGCCCCGGGCGCTGCCGGCTGATCACAAACATCTGCAACGTGGTCGTGCGCCTGCAGACTGACGAGGGCGTCGAGGGCGTCGCCGGCAGCACCACCTATTTAGGCGCGCAGTCCGTGGCCTCCGCTGTGGCCGAGCTGCGGCCGCTGCTGGTGGGCGAGGACCCGCTGTATCGAGAGCGGATCTGGCAGCGGCTGATGGAGGTCAGCATCATCGTCTTCCCGCCCCACGCCATCGCCGCCGTCGACTGCGCGCTCTGGGACCTGGCCGGCAAAGCCGCGGGGCTGCCTCTCTACAAGCTGCTGGGGGCGCAGCGCGACTCCGTCCTCGCCTACGCCAGCACCGGCACCTACGCCAGCCTGGAGGCCTGGCGCCGGGAAGTCGACGCCATGCTGGAGCACGGCTTCAGGGCCATCAAGCTCCACTGCTGGGGCGACCCGGATCGCGACATCGAGCTCTTCCAGGCCGTACGCGATCAGGTCGGCCCGAAATACCCGCTGATGGTGGACGCGGTGGGCTCCTACAACCTGAGCGACGCGGTGCGGGTGGGACGGGCCCTGGAGCGGCTCGACTACGAGTGGTTCGAGATGCCGCTGCGCGACCAGCACGTCCAGGCCTACCGGACCCTGGCGGCGGCGCTGGACATCCCGGTGACCTCGGGCGAGGTCCACACCTACGGCTTCCAGGAGGCCGCCAACTACGTGGGCCAGGGCGCCTGGGATATCGTGCGCATCGACGCCGGCATCTCGGGCGGCATCACCTCGGTCAGGAAGGCCGCCGCGCTCGCCGAAGCCTTCGGGCTGCGCTGCGAGATCCACAGCCACGGATACACCCTCGCGCAGGCCGCCAACCTGCAGGTGATGGGCTCGATCTCCAACTGCCGCTACTTCGAGTACCCGATGCCGATCGGCGCCTTCGACGCCGGCATGCGCGACGTCATCGCCTTGCAGCCGGACGGCACCGTCTGCGTCCCCGCCAAGCCTGGATTAGGTGTGGAGGTCGACTGGGAGCGCATGGACGCGCTCACCGTCGCCCGCTTCTAGCGTGCTTCCGGTGCTCGTCACCGGTGCGACGGGCCGGGTCGGGCGTCTCGTGGTCGACGAACTCATAGCTGCGGGCGTGCCGGTTCGGGCACTCACGCGCCGGTCCGATGGCGCAGCGAGGCTGCCGCCGAAGGTCGACGTCGTCGTCGGCGATCTCACCGTGCCGGAATCGCTTGACGCCGCGCTGCGAGGCGTCGGTGCCGTCTTCCTGGTCTGGACCGCACCGCCGGCCACCGCTCCGGCCGTTGTCGAGCGGCTCGCCACCTACGCGCGACGGGTCGTCTTTCTCTCAGCACCGCACCAGACTCCGCACCCTTTCTTCCAACAACCGAATCCCATGGCGGAGCTGTACGCGGGCATTGAGCGGCTCATGGCGGCCGCCGGGCTCGCGTCGACCGTCGTCCGGCCGGGGGTGTTCGCATCCAACGCGTTGTTCTGGTGGGCGCCCGCGATTCGGGGCGACAGTCCCGTGAGGTGGCCGTACGGCGCAGCGGAGACGGCACCCGTCGACGAGCGCGACGTGGCAGCGGTCGCGGCACGGACGCTTTACCAGGAGGGTTTTGCGGGAGGCGACTTTGTGCTGACCGGGCCCGAGTCATTAAGCCAGGCAGAGCAGGTGAGCATCATCGGCGACGTCTTGGGGCGCCGCGTCAAATTTGAGGAGCTGTCGCCGGACCAGTTTCGTAGCGAGGCGGAGGGCTGGCCCCGCCCGGCCGTGGACATGCTGCTCGCCGCGTGGGCCGCGACCATGGGCGTGCCGGCGTTCCTCACCTCCACCGTATTCGACATCCTCGGAGCGCAGCCGCGATCGTTTCGCCAATGGGTTGCGGATCACGCCACCGCCTTTGAGGCCTAGCCGATCCTCAGGGCCCCGTCCAGGATGACCTCGCGCACGCCGTCGGCATCCGCCTCCACCACCTCGTAGAGGTCAGACTCACCCAGCAGCAAGCGGAGCTTGGCCAGTGCCCCCTCGGGATCGCGGGCGCCCACCACCACCTTGCTCAGCGAGTGCTCGGCGCCCTGCTCGCCGGGATGCGCGCCGGCCGGGATGTCCCACTCGATCACGAAGGGGATCACCGTGGCGTCGAGACTCGGATCCAGGTCCTGGGTGCGCCAGCGCAGCTCGGTGCCGTCAGGACGGGGCCGGGAGCCGGACCAGGCCGGCGGCAGCTCCCAGCCCGCGGTTCGCAGGCGCTCCTGCAGCGCTCCCAGGTCGTCGGTGCGCAGCGCCCAATCGACGAAGGCGCGACCCTCGGCGAGGGCCCACTGCACGCGCCGGCCGAGGCGGGACGTGGCGGCCTCGGCCGGGTCCGCGATCGCGATCAGCTCCAGGTACTGGCGGCCCAGGGGCAGGATCCGGTTGGCCGTCCCCAGGCCAGGGTGCCGGCCGCCGCCCACCACCCTCAGGCCATGCTCCCGCTCCAGCCGCGCGGCGCCCTGGTCCAGGTCGGCGACGGCCATCAGCACGTGGTCTAGCTCCACGCCCACGCCTACGATGATCGCGCGAAATGGTGGCGGTGGTCGGCAACGGGATCATGGGCCACGGCATCGCCCAGGTTTTCGCCACCGCCGGCGAAGAGGTGGTGCTGATCGGCCGCAGCCGGCCGAGCCTCGACGCCGCCCTGGAGCGCATCCGCGAGAGCCTGGATCTCTTCGAGCGGCACGGGCTGCTGGATCAGTCCGAGGTCGAAGCCGCCCTCGGGCGGGTGCGCCTCTCGACCCGCCTGCAAGGCGCGGCGGGCGCCGAGCTGGTGGTCGAAGCGGTCCCGGAGGACACCGAGCTCAAGCTGGCGATCTTCGAGCGGCTGGACTCCATCTGCCCGCCCCCCACCGTGCTCGCGTCGTCCAGTGGACGTCCGGCCTCCAGCCTCGTCGACCGCGTTCACCACCGCGAGCGGGTGATCGCCGCCCACTTCTGGAATCCCGCCCAGCTGCTGCCGCTGGTCGAGGTCTGCGCTGGGCCGGAAACAGATCCCAAGGTGGTCGACTGGACATGCGAGCGCCTGCGCGCCGCCGGCAAGGCGCCGATCGTGGTGGAGAAGGAGATCGACGGCTTCATCGGCAACCGCCTGCAGTTCGCGCTCCTGCGCGAGGCCGTGGCGCTCTGGGCGGAAGGCGTGGCCACGCCGGACGCCATCGACACCGCCGTCAAGGCCAGCTTCGGACGCCGGCTGGCCATCACGGGTCCGTTGGAGTCAGCCGAGCTGGGTGGCCTGAAGACCATGTATGAGTTCTCGCGCTTTCTTTTCCCGAGCCTGAACACCGCTGCCGAGCCGCCGGCTTTCGACTGGCCGCCGCGGGCAGGCGAAGATCTCCGAGCGGCACGCTATGAGGAGCTCTTCCGCCACCTCGGCCGCCGGCCGTGAGCGAGGTGGTCCTCTACACGCGGCGCGGCCCGGCCGCCTGGATCACGCTCAATCGGCCCGACAAGCTCAACGCGCTGAACGAGGCCCTGGTCCGCGGCGTGCGCGAGGCGGTGGCGCGCGCCGCCGACGACGACGAGGTCAGGGTGGTGGTGCTGACCGGCGCCGGGCGCGCCTTCAGCGCGGGCTTCGACATCGCCGAGGAGGTCGAGCAGAAGCTCGAGTCGGCCCAGGACTGGCACCGCGTGCTGTCCACCGACGTAGCCATGACCATGGAGGTCTGGTCGCTGCCCAAGCCCGTGATCGCCGCCGTGCGCGGCTGGTGCCTGGCCGGCGGCTGCGAGCTGGCGATGGCCTGCGACCTCATCGTCTGCACCCAGGACGCGTGCTTTGGCGAGCCCGAGATCCGGTACGGGTCGGGGCCGGTGACGCTGCTGATGCCCTTCGTCCTTGGCCAGAAGAGGACCAACGAGCTGCTCTTCACCGGCGACACGCTGGGCGCCGAAGAGGCGCTGCAGGCGGGCCTGGTCAATCGCGTCGTGCCCGACGACCGCCTGGAGGCCGAAGTGGACACATTGGTGGGCAAGATCGCCCCCACTCCGCTGCCGGTGCTCCGCTTCACCAAACTGGCGCTGCAGGCCGCCTATGAGGCCATGGGCATGCGCCAGGCGGTGGCCGCCAACGTCGGCCTGTCGGCGCTGCTCAACTCGGCCGATACGCCCGAGCAGCGCGAGTTCGACCGCATCGCGGCCGAGAAAGGGCTGCGGGCCGCGCTGGACTGGCGCGACGCGCGGTACGGCGAGATCTCGTAGGGGCGGGACTCGTCCCGCCCAGGGAGGGGCAAGCCCCTCCCCTACGTGACGCCGGCCGCCTTCAGCACCTTCCCGAACTCGCGCACGCTCTCGGCGGTGCCGGGGCTGAAAGCGCAGTGCACCTGGGTGACGCCTGCGGCGGCAAAGCCGCGGAGCGCTTCAGCCATCTCCTCGGTCGAGCCCCGCAGCGGACGCTCGTGCTGGGGCGGTGTGTAGAGCGAGCCCGGCATCAGCACCCGCAGGCCGACCGTGTGCTCGAGGGTGTCCGACTCCCGGCCGTGCTTGCGGCAGGCCTCGTCGACGACATCGCGCTCCGCCGGATAAGCCTCCGGCCAGCTGACGCCGTAGGCCAGCCAGCCGTTCCAGACGTCGGCGTACTGGGCGACCAGCCGCTGCATGCGCGGCCCGGGCCGCAGGGTTCCGATCAGGATCGGCGAGCCGTGGGGACGCGGACCTCGCGGCAGCAGCTCCACCTCACGGATCGTGTAGTACTCGCCCTGGTGGTCGATCCGGCCCTCCCGGAGCAGGGTCCGGATGATCTTCAGCGCTTCCTCGAAGCGGCTGACGCGGTTCTCGACCGGGAACCCAAAGGCCTCGTGCTCGCCCTCGGAGTCTCCGGCGCCCACGCCCAGCGTGAAGCGGCCGTCGCTGATCTCGTCGATGGCGTCGGCGATCTTGACCAGCAGCGCCGGGTTGCGATAACCGGTGCAGGCGACCAGGGTGCCGAGCCCCATCCCGGGCATAGCCGCGGCCAGGGCTGAGAGCACCGAGAACACCTCCATGTAGCCCTCGGGCAGGACCTCTGCCCCCGGCGGCACCTCGCCGCCGGCCCGGCGCCGGAGCTCGGCGTTGGTGCTCTCCAGGAGCATGTGGTCGGTCGCCCAAAGCGAGTCGAAGCCCGCCTGCTCGGCGGTCTTGGCGAGGTCGAGCAGGTCCCGCCAGCGCAGCTGGTCGGGAGGTGAGCACCAGGTGGGCAGGATGAAGCCGGCCTTCAATCTGCCCACCTTTCGGCGCCTAACGCTTTATGACTGCGCCTTCCAGGAGCCGCCCTGGCGAATCGCGATGGGCTGGAAGGTCGGCGGGTCGCCCGTGGTGTGGACGGCCAGGAAGAGCGGCGCCGGCCGGTCGCCCTTGGTGTCGAACTTGACGCTGCCGGTGGTGCCGTCCATGGACACCGAGTGCAGAGCCGAGTTGATCGACTTGGCGTCGGTCTTGCCGCCGTTGCTCTTCAGCGCCTGCGCGAAGGCCAGCACGCCGTCGTACTCGTACGAGGAGTAGTCACCGGGCTCGGCGTTGAACTTCGACTTGTAGTTCTTGGTGAAGGAGTCGTTCTTCGAGTTGTGGATGAACTCGGTGGTGGGCAGCGTGTTGATCGTGATGCCCTGGTTGTTGAGCGCGGCGCCCGCCACCTTGAGCACGCTGGGATCGACGTCCGCCGAGACGCCGTCCAGCTTGTAGCTCAGGCCCAGGCCGACGTACTCCTTGGCCAATAGCCCGAACTCGGGGTAGTAGCCGGTGTACCAGAGGACGTCCGGGTTCGTGGTGCCGATCTTGGTCAGGGCGGAGGTGTAGTCCTTCTGGCCGGGCGTGATGGCGTCGAAGTAGGTGACCGTCATACCTGAGGAGGTGGCCGCCGCCTTGCCGGCGTCAGCCAGACCCTTCGCGTAGGTGGTGTTGTCGTGCAGGATCGCGACCTTGTTGCCTTTGAGGAAGTCGTGGATGAAGCTGATGTCCGCGGGTGCCTCGGCGTCGTCGCGGGCCACCATCCGGTAGACGTTGTCGTAGCCCTGCTCGGTGAACTTCGGGTTGCTGGAGGCGGCGGTGATGAACGGGATGTCGCCGCTGCGGTGGAAAACGTCGCTCTCGGGAATGGAGGCGCCCGAGCAGTAGCCGCCGATGTTGATCACGATGCCGTCGGTGAGCAGCTTCTGCGCCGCCTGGGTGCCCTGCTGGGCATCACAGGCGTCGTCCTCTGCGAAGACCTGCAGCTGGCGGCCATTGACGCCGCCCGCCTTGTTGACCTCGTCGACAGCCATTTGACCCGCATTGCGGATGGCGATTCCGGGGTCGGCATAAGCACCCGTGAAGGGGCCGGTGATGCCGATCTTTATCGGCCCCCCGCCGCCACCGCTGGTGCCGCCGCTCGTGCCGCAGGCCATCAGGACGAGGGCTCCCAAGCCCATCAGGCTGACGCCCACCATGTGCCGTTTCAACATTGGCTCTCCTTCCTCCGAACTAGGCCCGATTGCGGGCAGAGTAGCACTTGCACAAGCACCGTCAAGGACAGGAAGCGACGTTAAGCTCACTTCCGATGGCCATATCCGAGGTGGCGATCGTGGGCGGCGGCATTGCTGGCTGCACGATCGCGCGCGAGCTGGCCCGGAAGGGGGCCAGGGTGAGGCTCCTGGAGCAGCAGTCGATCGCCGCCGGCGCCTCCGGCCGCAACGCCGGGCTCCTGCACGCGGCGGAGGGCGGTCCCGACGTGGCGCGCATGATGCGCGCCTCCTGGTCCGTCTACGCCGAGCTCGAGGACGGTCCGGTGAACATCGAGAAAGTGACCCTCGACCAGCTCCTCCTGGCCACCGACCCGCAGCAGTTCGAGGCCGGCAAAACGATCGCTCGCCAGATCGCGGGCGACTCGAGGGGCTTTCGCGTCGACGCCGTCGAAGCTCAGGAGCTGCGTCGTGAATACCCGCAGCTCAACCCGGACCTGGCAGGCGGCTTCCTGGTCCACGACGTCTGGATGATCGACCCCGCCAGCGCCACCCGCGCCTTCGCGGAGGCGGCCCGGCTGGCGGGCGCCCAGGTCAGCGCGGGCGAGAAGGTGGGCAAGATCGTCCGCCGCTCAGGCCGCGTCGAGGGCGTGCTCACCGACAGCGGGCGGATTGCGGCAGACGTCGTGATCGTGGCCACCGGCTCCCGCCTCACCGATCTGCTGCCATCGATGCCGATCACCGTCGGCCGGGGCTGGATGATGCGCATCGGCGGCCTGGACTTCGACCTCCCCGTGCTGGAGGAGATGTCCCGCTCCTGGATCAGCATCGAGGGCCAGGGCACAGCCACCCGGCCGCCGGCGCTGACCGAGGTGGCCGCCGGCGGCTACGACGTCCCCACCGTGGTGGCCTTCGCCTACCTGCCCAAGGGCAAAGGCGTGGGCATCGTCGGCACCTCCGTGGCCCGCTCGCTCAAGGACGCGGTCGAGGGGGTGGACATGCCGCAGCGGATCGCCCGCCTGGCGCTGGAATTCGTCCCCGCATTCGCCAAGGCGCACACCGAGGCCGCCTGGTTCGGCGAGCGGCCGATGACGCCCGATGGCATGCCCATCGCCGGACCACTCCCCGAGGCGGGGCTCTGGGTCCACGGCGGCCACGGCACCTTCGGGATGCTGGCGGCGCCCGCCACCGCCGCCTGGCTGGCCGCCGCGATCGAGGGCGAGCCCGCCTCGCCGCACCTGGCGGCGCTCGACCCCATGCGCTTCGAAGCGGCGGTCCGGGCGTGAGCAACGGCTACAGCACGCTCGAGCTCCGCCGCTCGGGGCCGGTCCTGACCCTGCTCTTCAACCGGCCGGACCGGCTCAACGCGATCGACGCGCGTATGCACACCGAGCTGGCGCGGGTGTTCGCGGAGATCGCCCGGGATGCTGAGGCACGCGCCGTCGTCGTGACCGGCGCCGGCCGGGCCTTCTGCGCGGGCGGCGACATCGACTGGTTCCAGGACATCACGGCAGCCGAAGCCGACCTCCTCTTCACCGAGGCCCGCAGCATCATTCACGACTTCCTGGACATCGAGGTCCCGGTGATCGCGGCCGTCAACGGCGCGGCCATGGGGCTGGGCGCCACCCTGGCGCTCTTCTCAGACATCGTGCTGGCGGCCGAAGATGCGCGGATCGGCGACCCTCACGTTCGGGTCGGGCTGGTGGCCGGCGACGGCGGGGCGGTGATCTGGCCCTGGTTGGTGGGCATGGCGCGGGCCAAGGAGTTCCTGCTGACCGGCGACAGCGTGACCGGCCGGGAGGCGGCGGGGATGGGACTGGTCAACCGCGCCGTGCCGGCTGATCAGGTGCTGCCCCAGGCCTACGCGCTGGCGGAGCGCCTGGCGGGCGGCCCGGCGCCGGCCATCCGGGGCACCAAAGCCTCCGTCAACCGGCTCCTGAGGTCGGCGGTGGAGCTGGTCCTCGACTACTCGCTGGAGCGGGAGCGGGCGTGCTTCACGACGCCCGAGCACCGCGCTGCGGTGCGGGCGTTCCAAGCGCGCTGAGCAGCCGGTCGACCTCCTCCTCGGTGTTGTAGAAATGCGGCGAGAGCCGCGCCCGACCCTCGCGCACCGCGCAGACCAGGTTCAGGCGGGTGCAGGCCTCGCGAAACCGGTCATCCGCGACCACCGAGACGATCGGCGAGCGAGCTGAGGCGGCCTGGGCGCCGACCACCTGGTAGCCGTTCTCCTGCATGCCCGCGGAGAGGCGGCCCGCCAGCGCCAGCACCCTGGTCTCGATCTTCTCGGGTCCCACGTCCAGGAAGAGGTCGAGCACGGCGCCCATCCCGAACAGCTGGGGCAGCGGCGGAAAGCTGGGCTCGAAGCGCTTGCCGCCAGGCGCCCAGTCGAGCCGGAATTGGAGCACGCGGTCGACGTTGAAGGGGTCGCGGATGCTCTTCCAGCCCACCTGGCCGACCTTCAGCTCGCGCAGGGCGCGCTCCGACAGGTGGCACAGGCCGACCCCGAACCCGGAGAGCAGCCACTTGTAGCCGTGGGCGGCCACCACGTCGGCGCCCAGGGTGGCCGCGTCGATGCGCAGCGCACCCGCCGCCTGGACGGCGTCGACCACCAGCCAGATCTCGCGCGCGCGGCAGAGCTCGGCCACGGCCTCGATGGGCGCCCGGCCGCCGTGGGCGAAGTTGACCAGGCTGAGCGCGACCACCCGCGTGCGCGGCCCCAGCAGCGCCTCCACATCGGCGGCCTCGAAGCCCTGGCGGCCGCGGTCCTCCACCTTGCGCACCCGCACGCCCTGGTCCTGCAGGTTGAGCCACGGCAGCACGCCCGAGGGATGGTCGAGCTCGTAGACCACCACCTCGTCGCCTTCCCGCCAGCGCAGGCCCTCGGCGACCAGGTTCTGCCCGTGGCTCGTGCTGTGGATAAAGGTCATCTGCTCCGCCGGGCACTTGAAGAGCCGCGCGGCCGAGCTGCGGACGCGGTCGGCGCCCTCCTGGCTGAGGCTGAAAAGGTCGGGCAGCCCTTCGGCCGACATCCGCGCCAGCAGCTGGTTGCTGGTCTGCACGTGGCTGCGAGGGGGCGGGCCGAAGGTGGCGTGGTCGAAGTAGATGCGGCCGCGGGTGATCGGGAACTCTTCGGGATCGATCCCGGGGTCCCCGAGAAATCGGAGATTTCTTGGGGTGGTCACAGGAGCGAGCGCACCAGGCCACCGTCGATGGTGATGGTCTGGCCGGTGATGTAGGCGGCCTGGCTGGAGCAGAGGAAGGCGCAGAGCGCGCCCACCTCGGCCGGCTCGGCCAGCCGGCCCACCGGCACCGACTCGGCCGCGCGCGCCAGCTGCTCGGCGTTCATGCCGTTGCGCACGGCGTCCGTGAGCACCCAGCCGGGCGCGATGTTGTTGACGGTGACGCCCTGGCGCGCGACCTCGGCCGCCACCGTCTTGGCCATGCCGGTCACCGCCGGGCGGTAGGTGTTGGAGAAGAGCCGGCCGTCCAGCGACCAGCGCGCCGACATCGAGGTGATGTTGACCACCCGGCCCTGGCCCGACTCGGCGAGCGCAGGCAGCGCCGCCCGGATCAGGGTCGCCGCACTCAGCAGCGTGAGGTGGTAGGCACGGTCCCAGGTCTCCCGCTCGGCGCTCTGGAAGTCCCCCGACGGCGGATCGCCGGAGTTGGTGACCAGGATGTCGAGGCCGCCCAGGCGCCGGATGGCGGCCGCCACCAGCTGCTCGGCCTGCTCGGGGTCGGCGAGGTCGGCGGCCTGGAAGCCGGCGGCCCCGATACGGGCGGCGGAGACCGCCAGCACGCCCTCGTCGCGGGCGGCCAGGAAGACCTGCGCGCCCTCGGCGGCGAGCACCAGCGCGCAGCCGAAGCCGATGCCCCGGCTGGAGGCCGTGACCAGCGCGCGGCGGCCAGTCAGCTCGAGATCCGTTGGTTTAGTCCTTGACGAACAGCTGGCGCGGGAACCGGGTCAGCGACTCGGCGCCGGTTTCTGTTACGCGGAAGGTTTCGCTCATCTCGAAGCCCCAGCCGTGC
Organism: Chloroflexota bacterium; assembly: GCA_005881825.1. Classification (GTDB taxonomy): domain Bacteria; phylum Chloroflexota; class Dormibacteria; order Dormibacterales; family Dormibacteraceae; genus CF-28. The sequence continues at coordinate 38,070 of VBEO01000058.1, forward strand.
ATCCACATCCCCAGCATCAAGTGGAAGGTCATGTTGGGCTCGAGCACGGTCTTGTCGCCGGGCCTCAGGCTGGCCGTGTGGTCGGCCCAGTTGGGCGGGTAGTTGACGCCGATCGAGTACCCGATGCGGGACGGCTTCTCCAGCCCGTAGCGGGCGATGGTCTGCTTCCAGGCCGCGTCGACGTCCTCGCAGACGACCCCCGGCTTGACCGTCTCCAAGGCTGCCTCCAGACCCTCGCCGGTGGCTTTGGCTACGTCCAGCATCTGGGGCGGCGGCTTGCCCAGATACACCGTCCGCGACATGGCCGCGTGATAGCGGCGCCGGCAGCCGCTGAGCTCCAGGCAGGTGGCGGTGTCGGGCAGGAACGGCTCGTCGGTCCAGGCGGCGTGCGGCGTGGCCGAGTTCTCGCCGCTCAGGATCGAGGGCGGGTTGGCCGGACTGTCGCCGCCGAACGCGGGCGTGCCCTCGATCTGGGCGTAGGAGATCCGAGCCGCGGCATCGCACTGGCGGCGTCCCACCTGGACGGCGTCGATGGCCACCCACATGGTGTGCTCCACGATCCGCGCCGCCTGCCGCATGACCTCGATCTCGGCGTCTGATTTGACCGTGCGCACCCAGTTCACCAGCAGGTAGGCGTCGACGAACTCGGCCTCGGGCAGGTTCCCGCGCAGCACCTCCAGCCAGCGCGCCGCGAAGAAGTAGGCGTCGCCCTCGTAGCCGATGCGCCCGCCGTCCCAGCCGCGCTCCTTGAGAACCTGGGCCACGTGGGCCATCGGGTGCTTGGCCGGGTTCTCCACGTAGTCGTCGGCGTAGCTGAGGATGCTGGCGTCCGAGAGATAGGTCGTGATGCGGGTGCTCACCGAATCCATGCCCCGGCCGATCCAGACGGGCTCCTCGTCCGCCGCCGGCACCACCAGGACCTGGGGCACGTAGAACGACCAGGCGTCGTAGCCGCAGAGGTAGTTCATGTTGTCCGGGGCGCTGACCAGCAGGAGGTCGAGGCCGGCCTCCGCCATGCGACGCCGGGTGCGCGCGAGGCGGTCTGCGTACTCGGACTGCGGGAAGGCTGGGCCCATCGCGTAGCAGCGTACCCTCGCCTCTCGATGGACGTCCTCGAGCTCTGCCGGGACCTGCTGCGCATCGACACCAGCAACCCCGGCTCCGATGAAGCGGCGGCGGCCGAGTACGTGGCTGACCGGCTGCGCGCGGCAGGCATCGCTTACGAGCTGTTGGAGCCCGCGCCCGGGCGCGTGAACCTGGTCTCGGTGATGCCCGGCCGGGAACCAGCGCTGCCGCGGCTGGCGCTGCACGGCCACCTCGACGTGGTGCCGGCCGATCCGGCCGGCTGGTCGCATCCCCCCTTCGCCGGCGAGATCGCGGAGGGGATGCTCTACGGCCGCGGCGCCGTCGACATGAAGGGCTTCGTGGCCATGATGCTCGGCCTGCAGCTGGAGCTGGCCGAGCACGGGCGGCCACGACGCGATCTCGTCTTCTGCTACTTGGCCGACGAGGAGACGGGCTCGGTGCTGGGCGCGCGCTGGCTGGCCGAGAAGCGGCCCGAGCTGCTCAGCGGCGTCGCCGAGGCGATCGGGGAAGTCGGCGGTTTCTCGGTCGCGCTGCCCGGCGGCGGCAGGGCCTACACCATCCAGACCGCCGAGCGGGGAAGCCTGTGGTTCTCGATTCGGGTGCCGGGCGTGGCCGGCCACGCCGCCCTCTCGGGAACCGCCAACCCGGTGCGCCGGCTGGGGCCGCTGATCGAACGCATCAACGCGCTGCGCGTGGAGGAGGAGCCGCCGGCAGCGTTTCGAGCCCTCTGCACGGAGGTGGCCCGGCTGACCGGCGGGCCCGAGGACGACCCCGAGCCCCTGCTGGCCCCACTCGGCGTCTTCGGCCAGGCTGCACTGCGCGGGCGGCGCACCGACTTCGTGCCGACCCAGACGCTGGCCGGCCGCGCTCCCAACTACAACGTCATCCCCGAGGTGGCCGAGCTCGGCGTGGACTGCCGCTACCTGCCGGGAGGCCGGGAGCGCGCCCGGACGGCGCTGGAGTCGGTGCTGGAGCCGGACATGACATATGAGATGCCGGCCAGCACGCTGGAGGCGGAGGCGCCGGTGGTCGGTCCGCTGCTGGAGGCAGCGCTGGCCGCGATCCGGGGCCACGACCCGGAATGCCGCGGGCTGCTGCCCTACGTGATGCCGGCCGGCACCGACGCCGCGGCGCTCTCGACCCTCGGCATCCACTGCTACGGCTTCACGCCGCTGCCGCTCCCCGACGGCTTCGATTACCCAGCCATGTTCCACGCGCGGGACGAGCGCGTGCCGGTGGAGTCGCTGCGCGGAGGCATGGAGATCCTGTTCAGGCTGGCGACCGACTATTAGGATGCGCCCAGGGAGACCTGGGGCAGATGGGGCCGTTTCTCCAATACACGATCAACGGGCTGACAGTGGGCTCGTTCTATGCCCTGGTGGCGCTCGGCTACACGATCGTGTACGGGATCATCCGGCTGATCAACTTCGCCCAGGGTGACCTCACGGTCGTCGGCATGTTCCTGGGCTGGTCGCTGCTGACGCAGTTCGGCATCCGGCTGCTGCCGCTCCCAGTGGCCCTCTTCCTGGCCTTCCTGATCCCGATGCTCGGAACGGCGGTGACCAACGTGGTGATCCTGCAGCTGGCCTACAAGCCGTTGCTCAAGCGCTCACTGCTGGCGATCCTGATCACGGCCCTGGGCGCCTCGCTGGTGCTGCAGAACGTGGTCCGCCTGATCTTCGGGCCCCAGATCCAGGCCTACCCCGACATCGTCCCGCTGAACGGGTTCGGGATCGGCCCCGCCCACGTCTCCTACCTGCAGGTGGTGCTGTTCGCGGCCAGCATCCTGCTCATGCTCGCGCTCTACCTCTTCACCCAGGGCACCCCCGTGGGCACCGCCATGCGGGCGCTGGCGGTCGACCATGACGCGGCGCGCCTGATGGGCATCAACGTCGACCGCGTCATCCAGATCGCCTTCGTGGTCGGCGGACTGCTGGCCGCCGCGTCCGGCGTGATGCTCGGGATCTACTACATCCAGATCCAGTTCAACAACGGCTTCCTGCTCGGGCTGCGGGCGTTCACCGCGGCCGTGCTGGGCGGCATCGGCAACATCCCGGGCGCCATGGCGGGGGGCATGATCATCGGCCTGCTGGAGTCCTATACCGCCGGCTACATCTCCAGCAAGTGGCAGGACGTGGTCGTCTTCGGAGTCCTGATCCTGGTCCTGGTCATCCGGCCCATGGGGCTCTTCGGCGAACGCGTCGCGGAACGGATGTAGAGGTGCCGCAGCTCTAGTGCAGGCCGCCCCGCCCGTTCGCGAGCGCGTCGCCTTCGGCTGGCTCCGCGACACGCGGTTGGGCCAGGTCTGGACGCGACTTCCGTTCTGGCTGCGGACCATGCTGCTGGGCCTGGTGGCGGCCCTGGTGCTGCCGGCCTACGGCGACGACTACTGGACGCGCGTCGCCGTGGGTGCGGCCGGCTTCGCGATCTTGGGCCTCGGCCTCAACATCGTGGCGGGCTACGCCGGCCTCCTGGACCTCGGTTACGCAGCCTTCTTCGCCATCGGCGCTTACACCGCGGCGATCCTGATGGTGAACTTCCACTGGAACTTCTTCCTGACGCTCCCGGTCGCGGTCACCGTCACCGGCCTCGCCGGCGCTATCCTCGGCTACCCGACTCTGCGCCTGCGCAGCGACTACCTGGCGATCGTGACGCTGGGATTCGGCGAGATGACGCGCGTCGCCATCACCAACTGCGACTACTGCGGCGGCCCCAACGGCATCATCAACATCCCCTTCCCCTCCGTCCCCGGATTCACCGTGGACGACCTGCCGGCGACGGTGGCGCAAGGGTTCTTCACCCAGCAGGACGCTTTCTGGGTGATCTCGATCTTCCTGCTCGCGATCGCGCTGATCTTCGCCTACCACCTCGCCCACTCTCGGATCGGGCGCGGCTGGGTGGCGCTGCGCGAGGACGAGTTCGCGGCCGAGGCGGTGGGCGTGCCCACGCTGCGCCTGAAGCTGCTGGCCTACGTCATGGGCGGCATGTGGGGCGGCCTGGCGGGCGCCTTCTTCGCCACCCGCATCTACGCCATCGATCCCACCAGCTTCACCTTCGCCACCTCCGTGCAGGTGCTGATCCTGATCGTGCTGGGCGGGCTGGGCAGCCTGCCCGGGGTGTTGATCGGCGCCGTCGTGACGGTGGTCGGTCCCGAGCTGCTGCGGCCGGTGGCCGACCAGCGGATCCTGATCTACGCCATCGCCCTGATCCTGATGATGCTGTTCCGGCCCCAGGGCATCTGGCCGGCGGTGCGGCGCAAGCCCAAGCCCTTCTACGGGCTGGAGGAGGACGAGCCCGACAAGCTGGCGGCGCGCATCCTGCGCGAGCACCAGGAGCAGGAGGCACGGGAGGACAAGAAGCACGAGGGCGCGGGCCACAAGGTGGCCGCGGTCGGCGAGCCGATCCTGGTCGTGGAAGGGCTGTCGCAGCAGTTCGGGGGCGTGAAGGCGGTCGACAACGTCTCTTTCGAGGTGCTGCGGGGCGAGATCTTCAGCATCATCGGCCCCAACGGCGCCGGCAAGACCACCGTCTTCAACTGCCTGACCGGCGTGCAGCGGCCACGGAGCGGCAAGGTCGTCTTCAACGGCCGCTCGATCCGCGGCCTGCCCGCCCACCAGGTCGCGGCCCGCGGGCTCGGCCGCACCTTCCAGGGGATCCGGCTGTTCAGGCAGATGGCGGTTTTCGAGAACGTCATGGTGGGCATCTACGGCAAGCACCGGACGATGACCTGGCAGGCGCTGCTGCACACGCCGGGAGAGCGCGCCGAGGAGCAGCGCACGCTGCAGGAGGCGCGGCGCTGGCTGCAGTTCGTGGGCATGGAGAGCGCGTCGGGCAAGCTGGCGACCGAGCTGTCCTACGCGGATCAGCGTCGGGTCGAGATCGCGCGCGCACTGGCCTCACATCCCCGTCTGGTGCTGCTCGACGAACCGGCCGCGGGCATGAATCCGACCGAAAAGCAGGAGCTGGTCACCGTGATCACCCGCATCCGCGACCTGGGCGTGACCGTCGTCCTGATCGACCACGACATGTCACTCGTGATGCGGGTTTCGGATCGCATCATGGTGCTCGACCTGGGGCGGGTGATCGCGCTCGGAAAGCCGGCCCAGATTCGCGAAAATCCGCGCGTGATCGAGGGCTATCTGGGACGTGACGATGACGAGGAAGACGCTATCGGGGCGGCCGGTGCCTGATGCTGCTCGAAGTCGCCGACCTGCACGTCTACTACGGCAATATCGAGGCTCTGAAAGGGATCACCCTGGGCGTCGATTCCGGTGAGATCGTGGCCGTCCTGGGCAGCAACGGCGCCGGCAAGACGACGACGCTGAAGACGATCTCCGGCCTGCTCCGTCCTCGTTCGGGAACAGTCACTTTCAACGGCGCCAACATCGTGGGCCGCAGCGCGCACGAGGTCGTGGCGCTGGGACTCAGCCAGGTGCCCGAGGGCCGGCGGATTTTCAACGTGCTCACAGTGGACGAGAACCTGAGCCTTGGCGGGTACCTGATCCGCCGCCACCGCGATCTCCAGCGCAAGCGGCGAGACAGTGTGTACCAGACGTTTCCGCAGCTGGCGGCGCGGCGCAAGCAGCTGGCGGGCACCCTCTCCGGCGGTGAGCAGCAGATGCTGGCGATCGGCCGGGCGCTGATGTCCGAGCCCAAGCTGCTGATGCTCGACGAGCCTTCACTGGGGCTCTCGCCGCTGCTCTCGCGGCTGCTGCTCAAGATCGTGCGCCAGATTTCCAACCAGGGCACGGCCGTGCTGCTGGTGGAGCAGAACGCCCGCCAGGCGCTGGCCATCTCCGACCGCGCCTACGTCATCGAGACCGGCAGCATCGCACTGAGCGGCAAGGCCTCACAGCTCGCCGCCGACGAGCGGGTGCAGAAGGCCTACCTGGGAGGCTATGAAGCAGTTAGCTAAAGGCTTCCTGCTGGCCCTCCTCCTGCTCGGATCCGCTTGCAGCTCAACTTCGGCGCCGGCCCAGACGGCCTCGCCCGCACTCTCTCCCAGCTCGGCCGCGACTCCCGCTGGCCTGCCAACTGCTGCTGCCTCGGTCCCGTCTGGCGCGCCGGTAATCGTTTCGGCCAGTTCGCGATACGGGCAGATCGTGGTCGACGCCGGCGGCCGCACCCTGTACCTGTTTGACGCCGAGGCCGGGGGCAGCCCCCGATGCTATGGCGCCTGTGCCGCGGCTTGGCCACCCCTGCTGACCAGCGCGGACCCACTGGCCGGCGCGGGCCTCACCTCCGACCTGGCCGGCAGCGTCCTGCGTAGCGATGGCGCGCGGCAGGTGACGTACAACGGCCACCCCCTTTACTACTACGCCGGCGATCGGGCGCCGGGCGAGATCCGCTGCCAGGCTGCGGTCGAGTACGGGGGTGGTTGGTATGTGCTGGACAGCGCCGGCCACGAGGTCAGCCGGCCCTGATCTCCCCGCCGAAGATGGACAGGTGCCAGGCCCGCGTCACCACCTGAGCCGCTTCTTCGACGCTGACTTCGCGTTCCGCCAATGCCTCCTGAGCCCACCACAGATATGCCGATTGTTCGACCATGCAGGCCATCGCTTCGACCACGGTTTCGATTTCGACGCCGTCGATCGTGCGGCGTCCGTGCACTCCCCGGGCGGCCTTGGCAAAGCGCATCACATGACGTCGGCGGGCGCGCCAGAACATCTCACGAAAGCGCGGGTCGACGGCGACTGCTTCGACAAACGCACGCATCACGTCACGGTTGGCGTGATACACGCGCAGATAGCCTAGATTGGCTTCGAACAGTGCCTCGTAGGGGTCGGTCGCGAAATGGTGCGTGGTGTGTCCGCTGGCGTCGTAAAGCTGCGCGATCAGGTCGGCTATCAGCGCAGAAAAGACGTTTTCCTTGTCCGTGAAATAGCGATAGAGGCCGCCCACCGACAGCTGCGATCCCGCGGCGATGTCGCTCATCTTGGCTTCCACGAATCCATCGCGCGCGAACACGATGCGAGCAGTGTCCAGGATGCGCGCGCGCGTGCGCACGCCTTTGGCTGTGGCCGGGGCGAAGGAGGCTTCGCGGATCGCGGCCATCTCGGGCAGAGTCTAAGACGCTCGCGGATTGTGGGAGGATCGGAACTTGCGCGTCTTGGCCGTCAACTCAGGCAGCTCCAGTCTCAAGCACCTGCTGGCCGAGGTTGACCGGGACCTCCGGATCCGCGAGCGGCTTTCCGAGGGCAAGGTCGAAGCCGGCTCTGGCCGGCACCCGGTCCAGGACCTAATGGCCGATCTCCGGCAGCGAGGCTTGCTGGATGGCCTGGAGGCGGTCGGGCACCGTGTCGTGCACGGGGGCGATCGTTTCGTCGACCCGGTGGCGGTCGATGAGCGGGTGCTGGCCGACCTGGACGCCCTCTCTGAGCTGGCGCCGCTCCACAACCCGCCCGCCGTGGCCGGCATTCGCGAAGCTCTGGCCGCTTTGCCCGGTGAGCCCGAGGTGGCGGTCTTCGACACCGCCTTCCACGCCCGCATGCCGCCGACCGGCGCCCTGTATGCCGTGCCCCGGGACTGGGGCGTGCGCCGTTACGGATTCCACGGGCTCGCCCACCGCTGGCTGGCGGAGCGCTACGCCGAGCTGAGCGGGCGGCCGCTTGCCGAGCTGCGGCTGATCACCCTCCAGCTCGGCTCCGGCTGCTCGGCCGCGGCCATCGCCGGCGGTCACTCGATCGACACCTCGATGGGGCTCACCCCCACCGAAGGTTTGGTGATGTCCACCCGCAGCGGTGACGTCGATCCCACCCTGGTGCAGTTCGTGAGCCAGCACTCCGCCCGCTCGCCCGAGTCGGTCGTCGAGGACCTGAACGAGCGGTCCGGTCTCCTCGGGCTGAGCGGCAGCGCTGACATGCGCCAGCTGCTGCGTGCGACAGGCGCCCAGGCTCGAGAAGCCATCGAGGTCTTCACGTACCGTGCGCGGAAGTACGTGGGCGCTTACATGGCGGCGCTCGGCGGTCTCGACGCCGTCGTCTTCGGCGGCGGCGTCGGCGAAGCCGCACCGGACATCCGCCGCCGGATCCTGGACGGAATGGAGTGGCTGGGGATCGAGCTGGACGCGGCGCGGAACCAGGCGCGCACATCCGGCGAGGGCGTGATCAGCGCCGCGGGTTCCGCGGTCGCCGTGCACGTGATCCCGGACGACGAGCAGGCCCTCATCTGCCGCGACACCGCGGCGTTGGTGCGGAAGCGGTGACCGGCCGCGAGCTGGAGCTGATGAACGCGTACTGGCGCGCCGCCAACTATCTCTCGGTCGGCCAGATCTATCTCCTCGACAACCCCCTGCTGCGCGAGCCGCTGCGCCTGGAGCACGTCAAGCCGCGGCTGTTGGGGCACTGGGGCACGACTCCCGGCCTCAACTTCGTCTACGTGCACGCCAACCGCGTGATCAAGGCCCGCGACCTCGACGCCATCTACGTGCTGGGGCCCGGCCACGGCGGGCCGGCGGCCGTGGCCAACGCCTACCTGGAGGGCACCTACAGCGAGGTCTACTCCGAGATCGGCCAGGACGAGGATGGACTGCGCAAGCTGTTCCGCCAGTTCTCCTTCCCGGGCGGGATCCCCAGCCACGTCGCCCCCGAGACGCCAGGGTCGATCCACGAGGGCGGTGAGTTGGGCTACGCCCTCACCCACGCCTATGGCGCCGTCTTCGACAATCCCGGGCTGACCGTCTTCTGCGTGGTCGGCGACGGCGAGGCCGAGACCGGCCCGCTGGCGGCGAGCTGGCACTCCAACAAGTTCCTGGATCCGGCCCAGGACGGCGCCGTGCTGCCGATCCTGCACCTGAACGGTTACAAGATCGCCAACCCGACGGTGCCAGCCCGGATCCCCGAGTCGGAGCTGCGCGCACTGCTGGAGGGCTACGGGTACGCCCCGGCTTTCGTCAGCGGCAGCGACCCCGCGCGCATGCACCGATCCATGGCCGCCGCCCTGGACCGGGCCCTCGACGAGATCGCGCGTATCCAGTCCACCGCCCGCCGCGGCCGCCTCCGCTCGCGGCCGCGCTGGCCGCTGCTCGTGCTGCGCAGCCCCAAGGGCTGGACCGGGCCGCGCAAGGTCGACGGCCTCCAGGTCGAGGGCACCTTCCGATCCCACCAGGTGCCGGTTGCCGACCTGGCCTCCAAGCCGGCGCATCTGAAGATCCTCGAGCGCTGGCTCCGCAGCTACCAGCCCGACGAGCTGTTCGACGAAAAGGGCCGGCTGCGGCCGGAGCTGGCCGAGCTGCCCCCCAAAGGCCGGCGCCGGATGAGCGCCAACCCGCACAGCAACGGCGGCGAGCTGCTGCGTGACCTGCACCTGCCGGACTTCCGCGACTACGCCGTGGAGATCCGGGCCCCCGGCCGTGCCAAGAGCGAGGCGACCAGGGTGCTGGGTGGCTTCCTCCGCGACGTGATCCGTGCCAATCCCGACAACTTCCGGCTGATGGGGCCGGACGAAACGGCGTCCAACCGCCTGAGCGCCGTCTTCGAGGCCACCGACCGCGCCTGGGATGCGAAGACGGTGCCGGGCGACGACCACCTGGCTCCGGACGGACGCGTGATGGAGGTGCTGAGCGAGCACCTCTGCCAGGGGTGGCTGGAAGGCTATCTATTGACCGGTCGGCATGGCCTCTTCAACTGCTACGAGGCCTTCATCCACATCGTCGACTCCATGTTCAACCAGCACGCCAAGTGGTTGAAGACGTCGCGCGGCATCCCCTGGCGGCGGCCCCTGGCGTCGCTCAACTACCTGCTCTCCTCGCACGTCTGGAGGCAGGACCACAACGGGTTCTCGCACCAGGATCCCGGCTTCATCGACCACGTGATGAACAAGAAGGCGGAGGTGATCCGCGTCTATCTGCCGCCTGACGCCAACTGCCTGCTCTCGGTCGCCGACCACTGCCTGCGCAGCCGCCACTACGTGAACGTGATCGTGGCCGGCAAGCAGCCCGAGCTCGACTACCTGGAAATGGAATCCGCCGTCATCCACTGCACGCGCGGCGCCGGCATCTGGGACTGGGCCAGCAGCGACGGCGACGGCCTGCCCGACGTGGTGATGGCGTGCGCGGGGGATGTCCCGACGCTGGAAACGCTGGCCGCGGTGTCCCTGCTGCGCGAGCACTTGCCGGAGCTCAAAGTGCGCACCGTCAACGTCGTCGACCTGATGAAGCTGCAGCCGCCGAGCGAGCATCCGCACGGCCTTTCAGATGCCGAGTTCGACGCGCTCTTCACGCGTGACCGGCCGGTGATCTTCGCGTATCACGGTTATCCCTGGCTGATCCACCGCCTGACCTACCGGCGGCACAACCACGCGAACATGCATGTGCGCGGGTACAAGGAGGAGGGCACCACCACGACACCCTTCGACATGGTGATGCTCAACGACCTCGACCGCTTTCACCTCGTCATGGACGTCATCGATCGGGTGCCCGGACTCGGCGCGCGCGCGGGACATCTGCGCCAGCGCATGGAGGACGAGCGCCTGCGCTGCCGCCAGTACACGCGGGACCATGGCGAGGACGCGCCCGAGATCGAGGATTGGGTCTGGCCCGACCGGCCTAGCGGCGCACCCGGCGCTGCTCACCCTCCAGCAGCCGGTGCACGTCGTCGGCGCCCAGCGTGAAGAGGTCGCCGTGCAGCGTCATTTTGAGGGCGGCCATGGCCACCCCACGGTCCAGGCCCATCGGCAGCGAGTCCTCCAGCCAGCCCCACAGCAGGCCGGCCGCAAAGGCGTCGCCCGTGCCGATGCGATCGACCGCCTGCACGCGAAATGCCGATCTCCGCATGACCGAGCCGCCCTCGGCCAGGGCCGCGCCCTCGGCGCCCAGGGTGAGCGCGACCGCCGGACACTCGAGCTCTGACTGGAGCCCGCGGGCCAGGTCCTCCGGCTCGCCTTGCAGGCCGAACACGTCGCGGGCGTCCTCCGCCGTGCAGATCACCAGGTCGCACGCGCCTCGCTGCTCGCGCAGTGCCGCGGCCGCAGCCGCGGGCGGCCAGAGCAAGGTCCGGTAGTTGACGTCGAGGCTGACCCGGCAGCCGCGGCGCCGGGCCTCCGCGATCGCGCGCCGGGAAACCTCCAGCGTGCCCGGCGAGAGCCCGAAGGTGATGCCGCTGACGTGGACGATGCGCGCGGCGCAGACCAGATCCCAATCGAAAAGGTCGGGGGTGGCCGCGCAGATCGCGGAACCCGCGCGATCGTAGACGATTGAAGGTCCGCGGGGCTCGGTGGCCAGCTCGACGAAGTAGGTGCCGACCCTGCCCGAGTTGGTCCAGACCACGCCGGAGAGGTCGACGCCGCCGGCCCGCAGGGTGCCGGCGATGCGCTCGGCCAGCCGGTTGCGCGGGAGCACGGACGTCCAGGCCGAGCGCGCCCCGACCTGCGCCAGCGCGTACGCCACGTTGGCCTCGCTGCCGGCCACGTGGACCTGGTAGGCGGGAGCGTCCAGCAGCCGGTCCCCCGGGCGCACCGAGAGCCGCAGCATCGCCTCGCCCAGGGTGGAGACATCGAAGCGGCGCTCAGGCACGGGCGGCCGCCGCAACCGCGCGGACCAGCTCGGCCGCCCGTCCGCGGACCTGGGCCGGATCGCCGTCGGTGAGCCAGCCGCCGACACCCACGGCCACGGCACCGGCTTCCAACCATTCGCCGGCGTTGGCGGCGGTGATGCCGCCGGTCGGTATGAGGCCGGCCTCCGGCAGCACCGTACGCACCGCTTTCAGGAACTTGAGGCCCAGGACCTCGGCCGGGAAGAGCTTGACCAGGTCTGCGCCCGCCTCCAGGGCGGCCAGCACCTCGGTCACCGTGGCCGCGCCGGGCAGGGCGGCCGCTCCCAGACGGCGGGCGCAGGCGATCACCGCGGGCACCACGGCCGGCGAGACCAGGAAGCGGGCGCCGGCGGCCACCGCCTCGGCGGCCTGGCGCTCGTCGAGCACCGTGCCGGCGCCCAGCAGCGGCGGCTCCACGAGCACCGCCGTCTCGGCGGCCAGCTGCCGGATCGCGGCCGCGGCGTCGGGCGTCGTGTAGGCCACCTCGAGGACGGTGACGCCGCCCGCCAGCGCGGATCGGGCCGTCTCCACGGCGGCCGCCGCCGAGGAGGCGCGGATCACCGCCAGCAAGCGGCGCTGGGCAATCAGTGCGGCCGCCGGGTGGCTCACAGCCGTTTTTCCATGCAGATGCTTGACGGCGAGGTCGCGTACTCGCCCCAGCAGGCGACCTGGCTGAAACCGGCCCGCCGGTAGAGCTCCAGCGCGGCCTGCTGGTGCACGCCCGTTTCCAGCACCAGCCGCCGCGCGCCGTGCTCCCGGGCCGCGGCCTCCAGCGCGGCCAGCACCGCCCTCCCCACACCCTGGCCGCGGAGATCCGGCTCGACGTACATCCGCTTGGCCTCCGCGGTGCTGTCGTCGAGCACGCGAATGGCACCGCAGCCGACCGCCCGACCGTCCCGGCGGGCGACCAGGAACACACCGCGACCGGGATCCAGGTGCTCGGCGCGGAGGTTCGGCCCGAAGCGCTGCTCGGGCGGATAGAACTGGGCCAGGTGCGCGTCGAGCGCGGCCACCAGCCGCCGCGCGTCCTCGGAGTCGAACGGTTCGGCGGCGACCGTCAGCTGCATCAGCGGCCGGAGCTCGCCAGTGCCGGCACTCGATCGCAGGAGACCGGCTTTGCCTGCGGATGTGCCGGCACTTGAGGTGAGGGGCGCGCGTTCAGGCGGCGATCATATGCCGCCGCCAAATCTCCTCTTGCACACCGCAGGCCAGCGCGGACCTGGCGACCGCGTGTGGCGGGACTGGACCTACACGGTCGCGGCCGGACGCTCTTCCCGCGATCTCCCGCTCAGCGCGGTGGCCCGCCTGCGCGGCGCGCTGCCAGCCAGTCGATGAGGGGCTGAAGGCCGGGCGGCAAGGCGCCGTCAAAGGCCGTCGTGCGCTGCACGCGGCCGCCCCGCTCCACCTCGAGGTCGTACTGGAAGCGGTCCGCGCCGCGTGTGGGCGGTGGCGTGCTGCTCAGGTCGGCGGCGCCCAGCAGGCGCTCGAGGTGGGCGCGGTCGGCGGGCGCCAGCTGCGCGCTGTCGACCTCGGAGCGAACGGTGAAACCCGCCAGCCCGCCGCTGCGCTGCAGGCGCACCAGCACCCGCTCAGGGGACGGTGACGCCAACCTGGTTCCAGGCATCCCGCACGGCATTGCTGACCGGTCCACTGCCGAACCGGTGCTGGGCCGCGCGCACGGTGACCTGCGCGAAGTCGTGGAAGGTGGCATTGGAACGCAGGCCCGGGTCGCGCAGGGTGTCGTACCAGACCGGCCCAGCGTGGTCCCAGGAGCGCCCTCCCAGCTCACGCGCGACCAGGTAGAAGGCGTGGTTGGGGATGCCGGAATTGATGTGGACGCCGCCGTTGTCGGAGACGGTGTGGACGTAGTGCCGCATCTCGGCTGGCTGCGGGTCGCCCTCGAAGGCAGTGCCGGGCGCCGCCATCGAGCGCAGAGCCTTGCCGTGGAGGGCGGGGCCCACGATGCCTTCGCCGATCAGCCAGTCCGCCTGCTCCGAGGTCTGGCCCAGCGCGAACTGCTTGACCATGGAGCCGAAGACGTCGGAGACGCTCTCGTTGAGCGCTCCTGACTGGCCGAGATAGGTGAGGTTGGCCGTGTGCTCGGTGACGCCGTGCGTGAGCTCGTGGCCGATGACGTCGATGGCCGCGGTGGTCTGCAGGAGCGTGTAGCCGTCGCCGTCTCCGAACACCATGCGGGCGCCGTTCCAGAAAGCGTTGTCGTAGTGGTCGCCGTAGTGCACGACACCGTCGAGAGGCAGGCCCTGGTCGTCGATGGAGTTGCGGTGGAAGACGTCCCAGTAGAACTGGTAGGTGGAGCCCAGCCCGTCGTAGGCCTGGTTCACGGCCTTGTCGCCGACGGCGGGCTGGCCCTCCCGGCGGACCACGTCGCTGGCTTCGGCGTCCTGCTGCTGGTGGGCGTCGTAGATGGTCCGCTTGGGATGCCCGCCAGGCGCCGGAGACAGGGGCTGCCTGGCCCGGCCGCGGTCGCGCAAGACCAGCGCGTTGTGGATGCGCTGGGCCCGGATCGAGTGGTCGTCGAGCAGCGTGGCCAGCGCCCACTCCCGCTGCTCGGGAGTGCCGTCGCGGATCACCCGCTCCAGCACGAACGGAGGCACGATGAAGCAGGCCCCCACGCACCTCGCCATGGCCGCTATATCGTGGCACGGCGATGGCGATGACCTTTGATCAGCTGGCGGCCTACCTAGACCAGCTAGAGGGCACCCGCAGCCGCAACGAGCTGGTGCGCATCCTGTCCGAGCTTTACGGCGCCGCGGCGCTCGAGGAGCTGGAGCCCGTCACGTACCTGATCCAGGGCCGCCTCGCGCCCTTCTTCGTGCCCGTGGAGATCGGGCTGGGCGAGCGGCTCCTGGTCACGGCCGTAGCCATGGCGTACGAGCGGCCGAAAGAGGAGGTCGCCGCCTCGGCTCGCAGCCTGGGCGATCTGGGTCTGGCCGCCCAAGCCGTTGCCCACGAGGTGACGGGTGACGCTCCGGCCGTGGTCGAGGTGCACCGCCAGCTGTCCGAGATCGCCGCCCAGAGCGGGACCGGCAGCCAGACCTCGAAGCTGGAGCGCTTCTCACGCCTGATGTCCGACCTGGGCCCGGCGGCGGCCAAGCACCTGGTCCGGATCACGATGGGCAAGATGCGCCTGGGCATCGGCGACCCGACGGTGCTGGACGCGCTCTCGATCGCTCAGCAGGGCGACCGCAGCCTCCGGCCGGTCCTGGAAGGCGCTTACAACCGGACCTCCGACCTGGGCCTGATCGCCCGCACCTTGCGAGCCGCCGGCGTGGAGGCGCTGGATGAGCTGAAGGTGACCGTGGGCAAGCCGCTGCGCGCGCAGCTGGCCGAGCGGCTTCCCAACCCGGAGGCGGTCATCAAGAAATTGGGCCTGGTGGGCGTGCAGCCGAAGTACGACGGCCTGCGGGTCCAGATCCATCGCCACGACGGCGAGGTGAGCATCTTCTCGCGCAACCTCGAAACCATGACCGACATGTTCCCGGAGCTGGTGGAAGCGGCCCGCCGGCTGCCGGTCGAGAACGTGATCCTGGACGGCGAAGCCATTGCATACGACCCGGCTTCCGAGGAGTACGTGCCCTTCCAGGAGACCACCTCCCGGCGCCGCAAGGAAGGCATCGCCGAGGCCGCGGCAGCTGCGCCGCTGCGGGCCTTCGTGTTCGACATCATGTTCCGCGACGGCACGGACCTGACTCCGCTGCCCTACGAGCAGCGCTTCCAGGTCGTCGACAGGCTGCTTGCCGGCGGCGACACCCTGGTGCCGGCGCCGCTCACCAAGACCGACTCGGTCGAGGTGCTGACGCGCGAGCTGCTCGACTACATCAGCCAGGGACTCGAAGGCGTGGTCGTAAAGCGGCTCGATTCGCCTTACCAGGCAGGCGCGCGCAACTTCAACTGGGTGAAGTTGAAGCGCCACACCAGCGGCGAGCTGAGCGACACCATCGACGTCGTCCTCCTCGGCTACTACCGGGGCAAAGGCAAGCGCGCCGAGTTCGGCGCCGGCGCCCTGCTGGCCGGCGTCTACGACAGCGACCGGGACGAGTTCGTGAGCATCAGCAAGCTGGGCACCGGCCTCTCCGACGAGGGCTGGCGCGAGATCCACCAGCGCGCCAACCCGCTGGAGGTGGCCGAGAAGCCTGCCCGCGTCAACTCCGTGCTGGTCCCCGACACCTGGCTGCGGCCCGAGGTCGTGGTCGAGGTCCTGGCCGACGAGATCACGCCCAGCCCTCGACACACCGCCGGCCGGTCCGGCGACCAGCCGGGCTTCGCGCTCCGTTTTCCGCGGATCGTCTCGGTGCGCTCGCTGGACAAGCGGCCTGAGGACGCCACCAGCGTGCGCGAGATCCGCGAGATGTACCAGCAGCAGCGCCAGCGCCAGGTTCGCGGCTAGTCTCAAGCCGGGACCGATTAGTTTCCGGGCCGCCCCCGGTCTGTACAGGTATGGAAGCTGCTGCGACTATGCGATCGGAAACCCTGGAAGTGCCCGGCGCCAGCCTCTACTACGAGGTTCGGGGCTCGGGTCCGGTCCTGCTGATGATGCCGGGCGGACCGGCCGACGCCACCACCTTCCGCCGCATGGAGGAGCGG
The DNA here is from genome assembly GCA_005881825.1 of Chloroflexota bacterium. Classification (GTDB taxonomy): domain Bacteria; phylum Chloroflexota; class Dormibacteria; order Dormibacterales; family Dormibacteraceae; genus CF-28. The sequence goes on from VBEO01000058.1 coordinate 54,290, forward strand.
CTGGCCGCCGACTACACGGTGGTCACCTATGACCCCCGCGGACTCTCCCACAGCACCGAGCACGAGCCGCTGGACGACTCCCGGATGGTGGAGATCTACGCGGACGATGCGCACCGCCTGCTGGCCGCGGTGGGCGGCGGCAAGGCTGACGTGTTCGCCAGCAGCGGGGGCGCCGTGATCGCGCTCGAGCTGGCCAAGCGCCACCCCGGGCAGCTGGCGACCGTCGTCGCCCACGAACCGCCCTCACCCTGGCTGCTGCCCGACAGCGAGCGGGTGCTGGCGGCGATGGAGGACGTCTGCGACACCTGCGCCAGCGCCGGTCTCTTTCCCGCCATGCAGAAATTCATGACGCTGGTGGGCATCGAGGGCGGGCCGCCGCCGGCATCCGAGGGCGAGCCCAGCCCGGAGGCCAGGGAGGCGATGGCCATGATGCAGAAGAACTTCGAGTTCTTCTTCGGCCGCTACATCCGCAACCTGGCGCGCTACCGGCCCGATGTGGCGGCCCTAAAGGATTGCCCGTGCCGGATCGTGCCCGCGGTGGGCGCCGACTCGGCAGGTCAGCTCGCGCATCGCGGCGGGCTGGGCCTGGCCCAGGCGCTGGGCACCGAGGCCGAGGTCTTCCCCGGTGACCACGGTGGCTTCGACGGCCGGGCCCCGGAATTCGCCGAGAAGCTCTGCGCTGTCCTGGAGGCCGGGCGGGGCTAGTCAGCGCCCAACCTAGAATCCGACTGGTGCAGGAAACGGCCGTCGCCAACCGGCCCGAGTTCGGCGAGCTCGAGCAGCACCGGCAGCAGCTGACCGCCTACTGCTACCGGATGCTCGGCTCGCCGTTCGACGCCGAGGACGCGGTGCAGGAGACCCTGGTCCGGGCCTGGCGCGGCGCCGACCGCTTCGCCGGCCGGGCCGCGGTGCGTTCGTGGCTGTACAGGATCGCGACCAACGTCTGCCTCGACATGCTCAAGAGCTCGCAGCGCAGGGCCCGGCCCATGGATCTGGGGCCGGCCAGGGAGCCGGTGGAGTCCAACCTCTACATCCCGGCAGAGGCACGCTGGATCGAGCCCATCCCGGACACGATGGTGGCCGGCGACGATCCGGCGGAGACCGTGATCGCCCGGGAATCCGTCCGGCTCGCCCTGGTGGCGGCGCTCCAGCGCCTGCCCGCCCGGCAGCGGGCGGTGCTGATCCTGCGCGAGGTCCTGCGCTGGGAGGCGACCGAGGTCGCCGAGCTGCTGGGGACCACCGTCGCCTCGGTCAACAGCGGACTCCAGCGCGCCCGGGCCACCCTGGCCCAGAGCCAGCAGAGCGTCGCCGAGACCCGCCAGCCGCTGAGCGAAGGAGACCGCCGCCTGCTCGAGCGCTACGTGGCCGCCTTCGAGCGCTACGACCTGGCGGCCCTCACCTCCCTGATCCGGGAGGACGCCAGCCAGTCGATGCCACCGTTCGACATGTGGCTGCACGGCCGCGACGACATCTTCACGTGGTGGTTCGGGCCGGGCATCGGCTGCCAGGGCTCGCGGATGCTGCCGACGGTCGGGGCCAACGGCTGCCCCGCCTACGGCCAGTACAAGCCCAGCCCCAACGGTGGCTACGAGCCCTGGGCGCTCCAGGTGCTGGAGCTGTCAGGCGGGCGGATCGCCGAGCTCACCTTCTTCCTCGACACCGAGCGCCTCTTCCCCCTCTTCGGCCTCCCCGCGAGACTCGACGGCTAGGACGCCGGCCAGGCCGGCGAAGTCGATGAGCTCCCGCAGGCCGGCGCTCGGGTTCGCCAGCCGCAGCTCGCACTGAGCTCGGCGCAGGCGCAGGCACAGCTGGGCGAGGCCGTCCAGCTGTTCGGCGTCCGCATGCGGCAGCGCCGAGCAGTCGAGGACGAAGGTGTGCCGGCCCATCAATGCTTAGACGCCGGGGCCCCGGCAAATTCATCGGATGGAAGCCGATGAGTCTTGAGCTGGTTGGTCGTCTAAGCAGGCATGAAGACCAACTCACGCTGGATTTCGCTGCTCGTCCTCTGCACCGGGTTCCTGCTGATCGTGGTGGACATGACGATCGTCAACGTCGCCCTGCCTACGATCGGCCGCGACCTGCGCTTCACCCCCAGCGGCCTGGCCTGGGTGATCAACGGCTATCTGGTCGCCTTTGCCGGCCTCCTGCTGCTGGCCGGCCGGCTGGCCGACCTGGTGGGCAGCAAGCGCGTCTTCCTGCTGGGTCTGGGGATCTTCACCGCCGCCTCCCTGGCCTGCGGGCTTTCGACCTCGCAACCCGTTCTGATCGGCGCCCGCTTCATCCAGGGCGTCGGCGGCGCGGCCAGCTCGGCCGTGATCCTGGCCATGATCGTCGCCCTCTTCCCGGAGCCCGAGGAGCAGGCCAAGGCCTTCGGCGTCTTCAGCTTCGTGGCCTCCGCGGGGGCCGCGGTGGGGCTGCTGGCCGGGGGCGTGATCACCCAGGTCGTGAGCTGGCACTGGATCTTCTTCGTCAACGTGCCCATCGGGATCGCCACCGCCGTGCTCGGCTACCGGCTCCTGCCGGCGCGGCCCGGCCTGGGATTGGCCGAGGGCGCCGACGTCCTGGGCGGCGCGCTGGTTACCGCCTCTTTGATGCTCGGCGTCTACGCGATCGTGTCCGGGTCCAGCCTCCACGGGCTGCTCGCGGTCGCGCTGCTGGGCGCCTTCCTGGTCCGCCAGGCCCGCGCTCGCAAGCCGATGCTGCCGCTGCGGCTGTTCGCCTCGCTGCGGCTGTCAGGCGCCAACACGGTGCAGGCGCTGATGTCGGCCGCCTTCCTGAGCTTCTTCTTCCTGGCCTCGCTCGACCTGGAGCGGGTGCTCGGCTACGGGCCGCTGGCGTTGGGCCTGGCGTTCCTGCCGGTGGCGGTCGTGATGGGCTGCTTCTCAATTCGCTTTGCGGCGGCGCTGGTCATGCGCTATGGAGCCTTCCGGGTCCTGGTGGCCGGCCAGCTGGTGGTCATGGCGGGCCTGCTGGCCGTGGCCTTCGGGCCGGAGCGCGCCGCCTACGCGCGCGACCTGCTTGTGCCCATGGCCCTGCTGGGCCTGGGCGGCGGGCTCTGCTTCCCTGCCCTGACCCTGATCGCGATGTCGGAGGCGCCGCCGGCGGACTCCGGGCTGGCTTCAGGACTCCTCAACACCACCGGCCAGGTAGGCGGCGCGCTCGGCTTGGCCGTGATGGCCACCGTGGCTGCGGCCCGGAGCGCCGCGCTGAGCGGCAGCGGAACCCCGGACCTGTCCGCGCTGGCGGGCGGCTACCACGCCGCCTGGCTGGTTTCGGCGGCCATCGTGCTGGTGACCCTCGCGATCACGGTCGCGACCCTGAGGCCGCGGGCGACGGTGGCCCTGGCGCCGGCCGTCTACGAGGAGGAGGAAGCAGCGGCCTAGCGCCGCTAAAGGTGGATCAATTCGGCCAGGTGCGTGCTTGACTTCCCCGTCGAAATGCGCACCTGGCAGGAGCTGGACCCGGGCACGACCTCGACCTCTTCATGTCGTCGCTGACGGCCACCCTCGCGGTGCTGCTGACGGTGAACATGATCATCGAGCGGCGCGAGTTCCTGACCATGCTCAACGAGCTGGAGGCCGCCCGGGCGCCGGCAGACTGAAACGAGCCGGCGCGCACACGCGCCAGGCCTCGGCGATCGCCGCCTTCAGGTTGCGCCGGCTCACCACCTCCAGTTCGAGCAGCACCGCCGGGTAGCCGCGGAAGTGCTCGATGTCGAAGAAGCCGGGGGGCGGGTCCAGGAGCAGCACTTCCTTTTCCTCCAGGTTGGCCACCCGCACTGCCAGCAGCGGGCCCTTCGGAGGTGGCTGGCCGCCGAGGCGCCTGAGATCAGCCTTGCTCAGGGGCCGCTCCCAGGCGAACGCCTTGCCGGCGGTGAACCAGGTGCGGTTGCCGTGGCGCACGCCCTCGGTGACCTCGGGCAGCGCACGGGCCAGCTGCGCCGCGTCTTCCAACGTCAGCGGCCGGCTCCCACCATGCCCGGCCACCCTACCCCGATGAGAGCCGGGCGAGTCCTTCAGACCTTGGGTGAACCGCACCAAGCGAAGGGGCGATCGTCCCATTGCGTGGTTTCGACGTCGCTCTAAGCTCGGCTATCAGATAGACAGAATGCTGAATCCCGGGACTCGCGTAGTCGGCGTCGGCCTTACTGGAAGGATCGAGTCGACGTGGTGCGCTTTGGACGCTCGAGCCACCGACCACGTACGCGTGTACCTGGATGCTCCGCTGAACGGTTCGCCGTGGCTGGTCACGCCCGCCAATGCCTGGCTTTGTGAGGAGCGCCCGCAGCCTTTGCCCGGTGGGTGGCGACTGGAACCAGGATCGCTTCCTAGCCTGCGGCGATTGCCAGGACGGATTACTCATGGACAGTTGCCTATCGATATCGCAACTTAGCCTTGGGGCGACTCTCTCGCCTCTCCCGAGGAGGGCGGCCGCCAATTAGTTGGTCGGTCGCCCTCTGATGCGTCTGACGGCGACCTGGCCCATGCCGAAATCAGCTGTCGCGCTCGGCCTCGCTTAGCGAGCCCTCGAGGCGCACCAGGTGCTCGATGGGAATCGGCGCATCCTCAAGCCAGCGGAAGAGGATGTCGGCCAGATGCCGCCAGTAGCTGACTTGCCGCTCCATGGTGCGGCCCCAATAGGCTTTGGACCACCCGGCGGAGCCAAGCCAACCGGCGATGGCGCAGCAGAAGACGCCCGTGGCCACCTCTGCCGACGTTTCCCAGATCACCGGGTGCGCGGCATGAATCAGAAGTCCCGCACCGAGGAGCAGATTCACACTGGCGAGCCCCGGCAGCACCAGCCGGAAGAACTGGGACGAAGAGCCAGCAGAACGCTTGCTCAGCCTCGACCGCCCGTCTTGCTTGTCCATGTCGGTGCAGGCTCGCACGAGAAGACGTCCCGGGCGCATAGGACTTCTGCCCCGGATCTCGAAATCTCTCAAACCGCCAGGTTGGCGCAAGGCCGTCCTTCACCCGGCATTCGACCAAGGGCGCCTCAGGCGGCTGGGAGGAACCCATTTGAATTCGGGAGAGTGGCTACCGGCCCAATTACCCTGATAGCCCGCAACCCCGTTTCTAAACAGGCAGGCCTTCACTCTTCCACCTGCAACGAGACGTCGTCGGGACAGCCGGCGTGTATATCGTGTGAAAAATTTCTCTTGACTTTGAAATCCCGAGGACCTAGCTTTTCGCCTGGGGCATTTAGCGGCCCCTCCGGGACCTAAGAACCCCGCAGCCTGGGGTTTTCGGACTGGAGGCGGGCCGGATCGTCACGACATAGGGAGAGATTGGGTGGGAGAGAGGCCATTGGGGTTGGCTACTGCATTTCCGGTCGCGCCGGCTGAGCCCGTCGAACCGGACGGGCACCGTTTGCTGCGTGCTGAACTGGCGCGCGAACTTCACGACGAGGTCGCTCAGACGCTGACCACGATGGTCGTGCAGATGGAGAACTTCAAGGCCATCCAGTACGGCCGTGAGTCCGTGATCAGGCAGCTGGACAGCTATCAAGAGAGCACACGCGATGTGCTGGGCAACATCCGAAGGCTGCTCTTCGATCTCCGCGGCGAGCCGGCGGAAGCGATGGAATTCGTGCCGAGGCTCCGCCGGCGCTTGCGCGAATACGAGAGTCGCTACGCGATCAGCGCCACTTTGCGGGTTTCCGCCAACTGGCCCAGGCAGCTGGCCGCCCAGGCAGCCATCCATCTCTCCAGCATCGTGGAGGAGGCGCTGTCCAATGCACGCCGGCATGGCGGAGCCAGTCGCGTGAACGTCAGCCTCAGCGTGGCCGTGGGCCAGATCGCGGTGCTGACTGTGAAGGACAACGGCCGGGGCATGGAGCTCCTTTGGGGCGAAAGCGCCGGGCTCGGCATCATCGGCATGCGGGAGCGTGTGCTTCTGCTCGGGGGGGAGTTGCAGGTGCTACCAACAACGCCGCGGGGCACTGTTCTGAAAGCGGCGTTTCCCAAGGAGAGGCTCATATGAATTCCGTAACCGCCGTGGTCCGTTTGGCAGTCGTCGACGATCAGACGCTGTTCCGGACCGGGTTGACCAGGATGCTCGACGAGGATCCACGCGTAGAGATCGTCGGTCAGGCTGCAAACGGCCAGGCTGCCATCCAAATGGTGGCCAGCACCCATCCCGACGTTGTGCTCATGGACGTGAAGATGCCGTTGCTCGATGGCGTCGAGGCAACGCGCCGGATCGTGGCCGAGCATCCCGACACGAAGGTCTTGATCCTGACCACCTTCGACGCCGACAGCTACGTCATCCAAGCGTTGAAGGCCGGAGCCTCAGGTTATGTGCTCAAGGACTCACAGCCAGAGGCGATCATCACGAGCGTTCTCGCGGTCGTGTCCGGTGAACGCGTCATGGCCAGTGCGGTGGCCAATCGCGTGCTCGACATGCTTACAGGGACCACCACCCCCAAGGAGTTTTACGACGGGCTCACGGCTCGCGAGATCGAGATCCTGCGGCTGCTGGCCAGCGGCATGGCCAACAAGCAGATCGCTTACCGTCTGAAGATCAGCGAAAAGACGGTGCGCAACCACGTCAGCAACATGTACGCCAAGCTGGAAATCTACGATCGGGCGCAGGCCGTCTTGTACGCGGTGCGCAAGGGACTGGTCGAGGTCTAGGCCTCAGCCGCGGCGGATGCCGGTCGGAAGTTTCCGGCCGGCATCTCTTGTCCTTGATGGTCGGGACGACTATCCCATTACGCTCGCCACACCTGCTGGCCTACATTCCCGATCGTGCTCCTGGTTCCCCGCGGCGAGCTGCATCCACCGGTTCCTCCCGGTCACGCGCGGATCGCGGTCGTCCACAGCCGGCGCCTCTACCTGGCGGCGCTCGCGGAGCTGCTCACCGCACCTCCTCTCGAAGCGACGGTGAGCTCCTTCACCCGCTCCGACGAGGCCCTGGAATCAGTCCGCGATGGCTGCTACGACGTGCTTCTATGCGGGTTGCGGTGCGAGCCGCTGTCGGGCATCGAGATCGCCCGCCGGATTCGCGAGGAGGGTGGACCTCCTGTTGGACTGATCGCGGATGCGGAAGATGCCGAACGTGCGCTCGACGCTCTGCAGACCGCCGATGGCGTGTTCACGGCAGACATCTCGCATGAGGAGTTCGCGGCCGGGGTCGATGCCATCATGCGGGGCCACTATGTGATGTCCGCCACGCTGGCCAACCGGACATTGGAACGTCGCTCACAACCATTCGAGGGATCCCCGGCATCGTCTGCGTACCGCCGGCTGTCGGCAACGGAACGCGAGATACTCCTCGCGCTCGGGACGGCGATACCGATCGAGTCGATCGCCGCCAGTCGCGGTATCACCAAAAAGACGGTGCGCAATCACGTCGCGAGCATCTATCACAAGCTGCGCCTCCAGAGTCGGGCGGAAGCGATCCTGTGGGTGGCCCGGATGGGCCTCTCCGACGACATGCACGGCGATCCAGCGAAGGTGGAGGCCGCCTCCGCTTGAACTTGGGCGGGTTGTCCCGACCATGTCGGGACAACCTGCCCGCCACGTATTGCATTTCCCATTACGCACGCGCGCGCTAAGGGACATCATTCCGACCGTGGCCGCAGACTTGAGTTTGACCGTTGACGGCAGCGACGGAGAAGAGGACCTGGTTGCGCCGGTAATCGACCTGGATGCGATTCAGAGCGACCGGGAGGCACTGCTGCTGATCCCTGAGAGCTACGCCCGAGAGCGAATCGTGATCCCTGTGCGCTCCGAGGCCGGCACCCTGCTGATCGCTTGCGAAGACCCCGACGACGCCACGCTCCTTTCCGAGGTCGGACTCCTCGCCCGGCGCCGCGTCACCGCCGCGGCCGCTCCCCGTGCGGCGATCCTGAGCGCCATCCAGCAGCGTTATTCGGCGATCGCCGATGTCGATCGCCACGTGCGCGAGTTCACTGAACTCAGGCCGAGCGTATCTGCCGAAACCAACCAGCTCGTCAACCTGGACGAGCGCTCTCCGGTCGTCGAGATCGTGAACCTGATGATCTCGCAAGCTCTGCGGGATCGTGCTTCGGACATCCACATCGAGCCGCAGCAGGAACGGGTCCGCATCAGGTACCGGATCGATGGGCTGCTGACGGACGCCCTCACGCTGCCCAAATCGATGGCCGCGAACCTGACCTCGCGCATAAAGGTCATGGCCAGCATGGACATCGTCGACCGCCACCGCGCCCAGGACGGCCAGATGCGGGTTGAGCAGAACGGCGCCAAGGTGGACGTGCGGGTCGCGACCACCGAAACCATCTGGGGCGAGAAGGTCGTTCTGAGAGTGCTCGACCAATCCCGGGTGGTGCTTGACCTCGATCAACTCGGACTGAGCGAGTCCGGCTATCAGCGGCTGCGGGGTTTGCTGCAGTCGCCCTACGGAATGATCGTCGCCAGTGGTCCCACCGGCAGTGGGAAGACCACGTCGCTGTACGCCGCCATCAAGGAGATCGACGCAGCGACCAAGAACATCATGACGATCGAAGATCCGGTCGAATACACGTTCGAGAACATCAATCAAATTCAGATCCGAAAAATGGCGAACCTCACGTTCGCCAACGGCCTGAAGGCAATCCTCCGCCAGGACCCGGACGTCATCCTGGTCGGAGAGATTCGCGACCAGGAGACGGCTGAGATCGCGATCCAGTCGGCGCTCACCGGGCACCTGGTGCTGTCGTCGCTGCACGCCACCGATTCCGCAGGCGTGATCCAGCGATTCATCGAGATGGGCATCGAGGGCTTTCTGCTCTCATCCGCTTTGATCGGAGTGCTTGCCCAGCGCCTGGTGCGGCGCATCTGCACTCAGTGCCGGATCGACTATCAGCCGAGCCCCGACGAGATGGCGCTTTGGGCAGCGCACAGCCGCGGCGCGCCCCGGCGGTTCGCGCGCGGACGCGGCTGCGCGCACTGTGCGGGCACCGGCTACCGAGGCCGTGTGGGCGTCTTCGAAGTCCTGACGGTGACGGATGAGATCAAACGGCTGATCAGCTCTCGCGCATCGGCCCAGCCGATCCGCGAAGCCGCAGTTCGCGAAGGCATGAGGAGCATGCGGCAGGACGCGATCGACAAGGTCGCCGAGAACGTGACCACTCTGGCCGAGGTCATTCGGTGCGTGTGGTCTAACTGACCGTGGCCAATTACACCTACGTCGCCTACGACTCCATGGGCAGGCGGAGCAGCAACGTCCTCACGGCCGCGTCTGTCGAGGAGGTCAAGCGGCAGCTGTGGCAGCGGGGCCTGCACATCGTCGCGATTCGGACACCGAGGCGCGCTCCGACCCGCTACGAGCTCATGCCGTCGATCTTCCGTGTGACGCGCGCGGAGGTGATCCTTTTCACGCGACAGCTGGCGACCTTCGTTCGGGTCGGCATGCCGATCCTGGACGGCCTTGCGGTCCTCCGGGACCAGGCCGGGTCCCAGCCGATGCGCCATGCGCTGACGGAGATGATCAGAGACCTCGGGACGGGCTCGAGCCTGTCCGGCGCGATGTCGAAGTTTCCGCTGATTTTCTCGAGGCTCTACGTCGACATGGTCCGTTCGGCGGAGGTCAGCGGCAACCTGGACGAGGTCCTCAAGCAGCTGGCGTTGTATATGGGCCGGGAGGAGAGCGCGCTTCGCAAGGTTCGAAACGCGCTCATCTATCCGGCCATCGTGATCGCACTGGCAATAGCAGTGATCGGGGTCCTGATCGGCTTCGTCCTGCCTGCGTTCGCGCGCTTGTTCGCGGACTTTCGGGCCACCATGCCGCTGCCCACTCGAATCCTGCTCACCTTAGGAACGTTTTGCCGCGACCACGGTGGCGTGATGCTTTTCACCATGGCCGCGGTGATCGCGGCCGTGATCGGCTTTTCGCAGACCAAGACCGGCCGCGATTTCTTCGACGGAGTCCTCCTGAAGACACCGGTGCTCGGAGGCATCATCCGCTTCTCAGTCATCGAACGATACCTGCGGACGCTGTCAACGCTGGCACGGGCAGGCGTCCCCGTAACCCAGATGCTGGACACCGCGAACACCTCGCTCGGCAACTCTGTCTTCACGCGAGGACTGATGCAAGTGCGCGACCAGATGCTGAGCGGCGATGGTTTCGCGGAACCGCTGTCACGTACCGGACTCTTTCCTCGACTGGTTGTGCAGATGGTGAAAGTCGGAGAGGAGTCCGGTCACCTCGACGCCAATCTGGAAGAGGCCGCAGACCACTATGCGGAGGAGGTCGATTATCGCCTCCTGCGGATGATCGCGATGATGGAGCCTGCGCTCGTGATCGTCGTGGGCGGCATGGTCGGCTTCATAGCGATCTCCGTGATCGCGCCCATGTATTCGCTGGTCCATGCAATCCACTAGGCGTAGGGCGCAGTCGG
>VBEO01000032.1 GCA_005881825.1 Chloroflexota bacterium
AGCCCACCCACACCGTCTGGTCGTTTCCCTTTGCGCCACAGGACTGGGAACAGACCCCGCCTGCCGTGCAAGCCTATGTGCGCACCCTGCGCGACGAGGTGGAGCAGCTGCACGACCGTGTGGAGACCCTGCAGGCTCGGCTCACGCAGAATTCCACGACCTCATCCAGGCCGCCATCAGCGGATGCACCCTATAAGAAGCCTCGCCAGCATACGACCGCCGCCATGCCCCGCAAAGCGGGTGGGAAACCGGGCCATCCGGGCCATCGCCAGGCGCTTTTGCCCCCCACGACCGTGCACGAGTTGCGGCCTGAGCGCTGTGCATGCGGCAACACCGTGTTTGCGTTGACGAGCCCCTATTATACGCACCAGGTGCTTGAGCTGCCGCCCATCGCGATGGAGGTGACGCACTGGGTCTTGCATCAGGGGTGGTGTCTGGACTGTGGTCGCTGGACGCAAGCTCAAGTGCCTACCGAACATGCGACTGGGTATGGTCCGCGCTTCAGTGCCCTCGTTGGGGAGCTGGCCGGGACCTATGGCAACGGCCGCCGCATGGTGCAAACCTTTTGTGCGTCGGTGCTGCGCGTCCCTCTCAGCTTGGGCGCGATCCAGAAAGTCCTGGATCGGGTGACCCAGGCCATCGAGCCGTACTACAGCGCCATTGCCACGCAGGCACGGCAGGCTCCGGTGAACTATATTGATGAAACCCCCTGGTACTGCCTCAACACGCTGGAGTGGCTCTGGGTGATGGCGAGCGACACCGTGGCGTTCTACATGATCCACCCGCACCGCTCCAAAGAAGCGTTTGCCGCGCTCATTGAGGATTGGGCAGGGTTGTTGGTCAGCGATGGCTACGGCGTGTATCAAAGCTGGGTGGAGGCACGGCAAACCTGCCTGGCGCATCTGATCTGGACGGCACGAGCCTTGGCGGCGCGACACCCCCCCGCGTTGGCGGCGTGCGGTGCCTGGGCGCTGGTGGAGTTGCAGCGTCTCTGCCATATGGCCACAGCCCCGCCCACGGGCGGGGAGTGGCGCGCATGGTACGCCCGGCTCTGCAAGCTGATCGACCAGTATCATGATTGCCCCGATGACGCCGGACGGTTTGCCCGCCGCCTGCTGCGGGAGATGGACTCGCTGTGGGTCTTTCTCGCCCACCACGGCGTCGAGCCGACCAACAACCGGGCCGAGAGAGCCTTGCGGTGTGGCGTCCTGTGGCGGAAACGGTCCTTGGGGACGGCGAGCACCAAGGGCAACCGCTGGGTCGAGCGGATCCTGTCGCTCAAAGAAACCTGCCGTCTCCACGCCAGAGCCACCTACGCTGTGCTGGTGGACGCCGTCAGCAGTTTCTTCCATGGTCAACAACCCGATCTCTCCTGGATCAACGCGGGGGTGAGCACCTCTGCTCACCGACTCTGAGCGTACACGGGTATTGTGGAGGACTCCACCATGCGGCTCCGCGCTATCGGGCTCATCGCCATCGTCGCCCTTGCCCTCCTCGTGGCACCGCTTGCCGCCGAGGCGCAGCAGCAGGGCAAAGTCCCGCGGATTGGTATTCTCACTCCGGCCTCTGAGGCATCCACCCCGTTGTGGGAGGCGTTTCGACACGGGCTCCGTGCCCTCGGCTATGTGGAGGGGAAGACCATCCTCCTAGAGTACCGTTTTGCGGCGGGGAAGAACGAGTGGCTGTCAGCGCTTGCTGCCGAGCTGGTGCGTCTCAAGGTGGATATGATTGTGGCCGACGGCGGCGTAGCCACTCGGGCGGTGAAGGCTGCTACCGAGACCATTCCCATCGTCATGGCGTCCGTGGGTGATCCCGTGCGCCGTGGGCTGGTTGCCAGCCTGGCACAGCCAGGCGGGAACGTCACGGGGTTGAGCGTCATGAGCACAGAGCTGAGTGGCAAACGGCTCGCGCTCCTTAAGGAGACCCTGCCGCACGTCTCGCGCGTGGCCGTCCTTTGGCATGCCGGCAATCTCAACCGCCCCGACCAGTTGCCAGAGATCGAGGGCACGGCGCGCGTCGTGGGCATCCAGCTCTCCCCCCTGGAAATACGGCATCCTGACGACTTGGACCGCGTCTTTGCGGCCATGAGACGGGAGGGAACCGAGGCACTCATCACGCTGACGGACGCCACCCTGTGGAATCACCGTCACAGGGTGGTCGAACTTGCCGCACAGCATCAGCTGCCTGCGATGTTTCCGGAGCGGGAGTGTGCCGAGGCGGGCGGCCTCATGGCGTATGGGCCGAGTGTGCCGGACAACTTTCGACAGGCTGCCACCTACGTGGACAAGATCCTGAAAGGCGCCCACCCCGCCAACCTGCCGGTGGAACAGCCGGTGAAGTTCGAGCTCGTGATCAATCTCAAGGCCGCCCAGGCTCTTGGCCTGACGATTCCCCCGTCCATCCTTTTCCAGGCGACCGAGGTGATCCAATGAAGAGCCGCGCGCTCATTGCCACACTGGTGCTGAGCACCCTCGGCCTCTTCATCACCCTCGCCCTCGGCCTTTGCCTGGTACCGCTCGCGGCCGAGGCGCAGGCGTCACCACAAGTCCCCCGGATAGGGGTGCTCTCGTGGACCACGTTGACGACTGGCGCGCGTAATCGCGATGCATTCCTGCAAGGGCTGCACGCGCTCGGGTATGTGGAGGGCCAGACCATCGTCCTGGAGGAGCGCTGGGCCGAGGGGGAGCTGGAGCGGCTCCCCGACCTCGCGGCTGAGCTGGTCCAGCTTCAGGTGCATGTCATCGTCGCGGGGAACGCGACGGTGGCGAGAGCCACCAGCCAGGCAACGGGGCACATCCCTATCGTCCTCGCAGGTGGGGATGCGGTGGGGGCGGGGCTGATTCCCAACATCGCGCGGCCCGACGGGAACATCACGGGACTCGCCACGAACGCCGCCGAGCTGAGCGGGAAGTGGCTGGAGCTGCTCAAAGAGGCGGTACCGGCGGTCTCGCGCGTCGCGGTGCTGTCGGGTCCCGAGAGCCCGATTACCGGACCAGCATTGCGAGAGATGCAGGTTGCGGCCCTGGCGCTGAGGGTGCAGCTGCAAGCGTTGAGCGTGCGCGATCCAAGCGAACTCGAAGGCGCATTCGCGGCGATGAGCACGGAGCACGCGGAAGCCCTCGTCGTGCTACCGGGTTCAGTCGCCAACTTTAGTCTTTACAGAGCCCATACCAACGAGCTTGCAGCGAGGAGCCGCCTCCCGACGATCTGGGAATCGAGAGAGGCAGTTGCCGATGGTGGCCTGATGGCCTATGGCCCGGACAGCGCCAGCTTGTGGCGGCGCGCAGCCGGCCGACCTTCCAGTGGAGCGGCCCATAAAATTTGAGCTGGTCATCAACCTCAAAACTGCCAAGGTCCTCGGCCTCACCATTCCCCCAGCCATCCTCTTCCAGGCGGACGAGGTGATTCAATGACCGCGCTGGCGCTCATCATCGCTCTTAGCCTGAGTCTTCTCGTGGCGCCGTATGCCGTGGAGGCGCAGCAGCCCACGAAAGTGTATCGTATCGGGATTCTCGCCGGGAGTGCGCACTCGCTCCGGGAGCGGCACGGCCACGACGCCATGCACCAGGGCTTGCGGGAGCTGGGATACGTGGAGGGGCAGAACGTCATTCTGGAGTACCGCTACACAGAAGGGAACGTTGCCCTCCTCCCAGCGCTGGTGGCCGAACTCGTCCGCCTCAACGTCGACATCCTCGTAGTGTCTGGCGTCGGATACGTGGGGGTCCTGGCGGCCAAGCAGGCGACCACGACCATCCCCATTGTGATGGTCAGCCTGGCGACTGACCCTGTCGAGGCAGGCCTCGTCGAGAGCCTCGCCCGGCCCGGCGGGAACATCACGGGGTTTACCATTATGACCATCGAGATGGCCGGGAAACGGCTTGAGCTGTTCAAAGAGGCCGTTGCCCACCCTGGGCCGTGTCGCCGTCCTGTATGATGCGGCCAATCCCGGCAATGTCCTCCACGCGCACGCCGTGCCGTCGGCGGGGCAGGCGCTGGGGTTGGCGGTCCAGGCTTGGGAGGTACGAGGGACGGACGATTTCGAGCGAGTCTTCGCTGCGTTGAGTGCGGAGCGGCCGGATGGACTCTACGTGCCTGGAGGCCCACTCACGGGGACGAACGAAACACGCATCGTGGACTTTGCACTCAAGAGCGGATTCCCCTTGGTACGCGATGGCCGAGAAGCGGTGGAGGCCGGGGCGCTCATGTCCTACGCGTATGACACGGTAGATCAGTACCGGCGCCGCGCCTCCTACATAGACAGGATTTTGAAGGGTGCCAAACCCGCCGACCTGCCCGTGCAGCAGCCCATGAAGTTTGAACTGGTCATCAACCTGAAGACGGCGAAAGCCCTCGGCCTCACCATTCCGCCGCCGCTGCTGTTCCAGGCCGACGAGGTGCTCCAATGAAAGCTCTGGCGCTTACCGTCATGGTTGCCCTGCGTCTCTTCTTGGCGCCGCTCGCCGCCGAGGCGCAGCAGCCGGGGAAAGTCGCACGTATCGGTGTGTTGTATCCTGGCTCTCCCGCTGCAGCGGAACGCTGGCGGGCGATGCTCCTGCAAGGCCTGCACGACCTCGGCTACGTCGAGGGCCAGAACATCACCTTCACGTATCGCTATGCGGAGGAGAAGCCCGAGCGCCTCCCCGCCCTCGCCGCCGAGTTGGTCCAGCTCCCGGTGGACGTCATCGTGGCGGGTCCTCCGGAAGCGGTACAGGCTGCCAAGCAGGTGACCAGCACCATCCCCATTGTTATGGTCACTGGGGGGCCTGATCCGGTGGGCGCCGGATTCGTCACTAGCCTGGCGCGGCCAGGGGGGAACGTCACAGGCGTGTCGCTGGTCTTCGGCGATGAGTTGGCAGGGAAATGGGTGGCCCTGCTCAAGGAGGCCCTGCCGCAGGTCTCGCGCGTGGCCGTGCTGTGGGATCCCACGCGTCCGATGATCACCGCAACGATGCAAGAGGTGGAGCGCGTGGCCCAGGGGGTGGGGCTGCGACTACAACGCATGGCAGCGCGCCAGGCCGACGAATTCGAGGCCGCGTTCGCCGCCATGGTGCGCGAGGGCTCCGAGGCGCTCATTGTGCTGTGATCGGCAACGTTCTCGCGGGCACGCCACCGGCTGGTGGAGCTGGCAGCCACGCATCGGCTGCCAGCGATCTATGAAGACCGGCGGTACGTGGAGGCGGGCGGGCTCATGTCCTATGGGTCAAACCCGGACGTGGTGTTCTACCGTGCGGTCTACTACGTGGATCGCATCCTGAAGGGCACCAAACCCGCCGACCTGCCGGTGGAGCAGCCCGTGAAGTTCGAGCTGGTGATCAATCTGAAGACCGCCCAGGCGCTCGGCCTCACTATCCCTCCGAGTCTTCTCTTCCAGGCGGATGAGGTGATCAAATGAGCCGCGACGACTGACGCCCCACTGCGATGCGGGCACGGTCGGCTTGCTTCACCACTTGAGCGAGGTTTGTGCCCCCGGGGTACCCCTGTGATCGCTTACATTTTATGGAGCCTGCAGGGTCTCCACACGGTCGTGCAG
>VBEO01000035.1 GCA_005881825.1 Chloroflexota bacterium
GGCGTTCGGCCAGGACTACCGGGTGCGGCCCGCCTCCATTGCTGACCAGCTCGACCCGGAACCCGTGACTCTCGAGCAGCCCGGTGAGCCACTCGGCGTTGCGGCGCACGTCGGCGGCGTGTTCGGGCAGCGCCGAGATGCTGGGAATTCGCAGCTCGTCGACGAGGAGCCGCTCAGCCCGTTCTGAGTCCATCCATGAAGTGAACCAGCATCTCGATGCCGCGGTGGAAGTGGTCGAGGCTGAAGCACTCGTGCGGCGAGTGGGCGCCCGACCCGGGCTGACCCAGGCCGCTGATCACCATCGGCGCGCCCAGCGCCTCTTGAAAGTCGATGGCGACGGGGATCGAGCCACCCATCCGGCGCGGTTGCGCGCGCTTGTTGAAGGCTTTTTCAAAAGCGTCCGCCGCGGCCCGAGCGGCCGGGTGGTCGATGCCGCAGACCACGGGTGGGGCCGAGCCCAGGTCGCGCACCTCGACCTTGACGCCGGGCGTGCTCAGCTCGGAGACGTACTCGGCGAAGGTGTCGAAGATGCGCGCCGGGTCCTGGCCGGGCACCAGCCGCATCGAGACCTTGGCCATGGCCTGGCGGGCGATCACGGTCTTGGACCCCTCTTCGGTGAAGCCGCCCAGAAAGCCGTTCACGTCCAGGGTCGGGCGCGCGCCCAGCCGCTCCGCCAGCTCGTACTCGGCCTCGCCCTCGAAGACGTCCGACTGCATGATCTTCTTGACGGTCGCCTCGTACTCGGGGCCGCGGGGCCAGCCGGCTTTCTCTTCCTCGGTGGGTGGGATGACGCCGTCGTAGAAGCCGGGCACCGTGATGTGGCCGTCGCGGTCCTTGAGCTCGCCCAAGATCCGCGCCAGCGTGTTGAGAGGGTTGGGCGCCGCGCCGCCGAAGCCGCCCGAATGAAGGTCGGTGCCGGCGCCGGTGGCGTGGATCTCCGTGTAGACGATGCCGCGCAGCGCGCTGGTCAGCGAAGGCACGCCGTCGCTGGCGAAGCCGCCATCCCAGACCAGCACGTAGTCGGTGGCCAGGCGCTCGGCGTTCGCCCGGATGTAGCGCGGCAGCGAAACTCCGCTGATCTCCTCCTCGCCCTCGATCAGGTAGCGAAGGTTGACCGGCGGACGGCCGGCCCGGAACCAGTGCTCGGCGGCCTTCAGCGCCGCGAAGTGGTTGCCTTTGTTGTCGGCGGCGCCGCGGGCATAGACCAGGCCGCCGCGGACGGTGGGTTCGAAGGGCGGCGACTCCCACTCCTCGAGCGGGTCGGGCGGCTGCACGTCGTAATGGCCGTACGCACGTCGTCCGCGCGGTCGGGCAGGGTGCTGACGCTGGGGATGCGCAGCTCCTCGAAGAACTCGGCCTGGTCTCGCTCCCGCGCGTCTCGCGCTGAGGCGAGTGCCTGGTCCAGGCTCAACGCTCGTCGCCCTGGAGGGGAAAGAAGCAGGCCGCTTCGTGACCGTCCACGGTGTCCAGCGGCGGAACCTCCTGAGCGCACTTGTCCTGGGCCTTGAAGCAGCGGGTGCGGAAGCGGCAGCCCGATGGCGGGTTGACCGGCGAGGGCACGTCGCCCTTCAGGATGATCCGCTGCCGCCCGCGTTCGACCTTGGGGTCGGGAATCGGGATCGCCGAGAGCAGCGACCCGGTGTAGGGGTGCTTGGGACTCCGGTACAGCTCCCCCGCCGCCGCCAGCTCGACGACCTTGCCAAGGTACATGACCGCGATCCGGTCCGAGATGTGCTTCACCACCGAGAGGTCGTGGGCGATGAACAGGTAGGTCAGGTTGAACTGGTCCTGGAGCCGCTCCAGCAGGTTGATGATCTGGGCCTGGATTGAGACGTCCAGCGCCGAAATCGGTTCGTCGCAGACGATGAAGGAGGGGTCGACCGCCAGGGCGCGGGCGATGCCGATGCGCTGGCGCTGGCCGCCCGAGAACTCGTGCGGGTAGCGGTTGTTGAAGTTGGGGTTGAGGCCGACGACCCGCAGCAGCTCGTGGATCCGCTCCTGGCGCTGCCTCTTGTTGGTGTACAGGTGGTGGATGTCGAGCGGCTCGCCGATGATCTCGCCCACCGTCTGCCGGGGGTCTAGAGAGGCGTACGGGTCCTGGAAGATCATCGCCATGTCACGGCGCACGCGCCGCATCTCGGCGGCCCCCAGCCGTGTCAGGTCCTCGCCCTTGAAGATGACCTGACCCTCTGTGGGCTCGACCAGACGGAGAATGCTCCGGCCCAGAGTCGACTTGCCGCAGCCGGATTCGCCAACCAGCCCCAGCGTCTCGCCCTGGCGGACCGTGAGATCGACGCCATCCACGGCGCGGACGTGCGCCACCGTGCGCTGGAGCATGCCGGCCGTGACCGGGAAGTAGGTCTTGAGGCCGCGCACCTCCAGGATGGGCTCGGCCGCGGTCCAAGCCTTGGTGAGCTTGGGGCGGGCCGGGGCCTCGGTGCTCAACTGGCCGCCTCGTTCAAATCGCGCCCCGCTTGGGTGACCCAGCAGGTTGCCAGCTGGGTAGGACCCACCGGCTCCAAGGGCGGCATCTCGCGTATGCAGCGGTCGATCCGGAAGGGGCAGCGGGGATGGAAGGGGCAGCCGGTGGGCGGATTTATGAGGTCGGGCGGCAGGCCCTCGATAGCGCGCAGCGGCTCGTGCTCCTGGGCGTCGAGGCGCGGGATCGAACGCAGGAGGGACCAGGTGTAGGGATGCTTGGGGTTGGCGAAAACGTCCTCGGTGGGCCCCTGCTCGGCGACCTTGCCCGCGTACATGACCATCACGCGCTCGCACATGCCGGCCACCACGCCGAGGTTGTGCGTGATCAGGATCGTCGCCGTCCCGAAGTCGTGGTTGACCTTTCGCAGCAGGTCCAGGATCTGGGCCTGGATGGTGACGTCCAGCGCGGTGGTCGGCTCATCTGCGATCAGCACGTTGGGACCGGTGGACAGCCCCATCGCGATCATGGCGCGCTGGCGCATGCCCCCCGAGAACTCGTGCGGGTACTGGTCGGCGCGCTTGTCGGCCTCCGGGATGCCCACCTTGTGGAGGAAGCCGACCGCCTCCTTCAACGCCTTCTTGGCATCGAAGTTCTTGTGAAGCCGCAGAGGCTCGCCGACCTGCCAGCCGGTCTTGAAGACCGGGTTCATGGAGGTCATGGGGTCCTGGAAGATCATCGCGATCTCCTCGCCCCGGATCTCCTGCATCTCCGGGTCGGAGGCCTTGGCCAGGTCGCGCCCCTTGTAGAGGATCCTGCCGCTCGCGATGCGGCCAGGGCGCTGGAGCAGCCGCATCACGCTGAGCACCGTCACCGACTTACCGGACCCCGACTCGCCGACGATGCCCAGCGTTTCCCCGGGATCGAGGTGGAAGGAGACGCCGTCGACCGCTTTGACCACCCCGTCCTTGGTGGGAAAGACGGTGTGGAGATCCTGGACCTCCAGCAGGTGGTCCGCCACTAGGACAAGGGCGCCGAGGTCCCGGCCAGGGATTCGGTGTCCAGGTACGCCAGTCGCAAGGAAAGGGTGGTGCAAGGAGGAGCGCAGCCAAAGCTGCGTGACGACGCTGCGCCGGGCCCCTTGACGACGCGAATGGCCGCCTGGGCGCCGAAGATCGGTCGGGGTCTCGGTGGCCTTGTCCTCATTTCAGTCGCGGGTCGAATGCGTCGCGGACGGCGTTGCCGAAGATGTTGGCCGAGAGCACGGCCAGCACGATGCAGATCCCGGGCAGGATCACCAGCGAAGTCGAGTGATAGAAGTAGCTCTGGGCGTTCAGCAGCATGTTGCCCCAGCTCGCGGTGGGCGGCTGGACGCCCAGGCCGATGAAGTCCAGGGCGGCCTCCAGGAGGATGATCTGGCCCACGCCCAGGCTGGCCGCCACGATCATCACGGGCAGCACGTTGGGCAGCAGATGACGCAGCATCAGGCGCAGGTTTGACGCGCCGATCGAGCGCGTGGCGAGGATGAAATCGCGGTTCTTCACCGTCAGCACTTCACCGCGCACCAGGCGCGCCACCGTGCCCCAGACAGTGATGGCAATGATCGTTGAGAGCGAGAACGCGTCATGCCGGATGATGATGGGGCCGATCGGCAGCGGCAGCATGCTGGTGATCATGATCAGCAGGTAGATGGTGGGGATGGCGAGCAGGATGTCGACGAACCGCATCAGCAAGTCGTCCCACCAGCCGCCGTAGAAACCGGCGCTGATGCCCACCGAACCGCCGATCAGCAGGTAGATCGCGACCGTCAGGAAGCCGACGCCCAGGGACACCCGCGCGCCGTAGACCAGCCGCGTCAGGGTGTCGCGGCCCAGCTCGTCGGTGCCCAGTGGATGGGCGCGGCTGAAGGGCGCGAAGGAGTCGTTCAGGTTTACCGAGGTCGGCGCCAGGTGTGTCACGAAGGCGGAGAACAGCGGCGCAGTGATCGCGATCACCGCCAGCACCACCAGCACGCCGCCGAAGAACATCCCGAAGTGGCTGCCGCGCAGGCGCTCCCAGGATTCGCTCCAGTAGCTCTGAGCCGGCCGCGCCAGCCCGCCCTCGTACTGAACCGGTGTGCCTTCGAGCTGGGTGATCGTGGTCTGGTCGACGGCCATCAGCGAGGGCTCCTGAGGCCGCCCCGAGAGATGCGGTGTCCAGGGGCGCCGAGATCAAGGAAGCAACGAGCACGGTGAGGAGCGCACCAAAAGGTGCGTGACGAGGCGCGCGCAGGAGCTGACGCCGAGGTCGGCCGCCTGGGCGCCGCAGATCCGGGGTGGAGCTCAGGTGCCATCGCTATGCGTACCTGATCCGTGGATCGAGAAGCGCGTAGATCACGTCCGCCAGCAGGTTGCCGACCACCACCAGCAGCGCCACGAAAGTGGTCAGCCCGAGCACCATCGTGTAGTCGTACTGGAGCGCGCGCTCCAGCGCGAGCCGGCCCACGCCGGGCCAGCTGAACACGATCTCGATGATGGCGCCGCCGCTGACCAGGCCGGGCAGCTCCAGCCCGATCAGCGTCACCAACGGGACCAGCGAGTTGCGCAGCGCGTGCAGGTAGGTGACGCGGCGTTCGGACATGCCCTTGGCGCGCGCGGTGCGCACGTAGTCCTGCGACAGCACCTCCAGCATGGACGAGCGCGTGAAGCGCGACCAGATCGCGATGTACACGAAAGCCAGGCAGGTGGCGGGCAGGATGAGGTGCGTTATGCGGTCGATGGGGTCGCCGCCGCCGAAGGCCGATTCGGCGCCGCCCGACGGGAGCCAGGGCAGGCCCCAAGCGTGGAAGCTGACCGAGAAGAGCAGGATCAACAGCAGCGCCAGCCAGAAGCTGGGGATGCTGACGCCCGCCACGGAGAGGAAGGTGAAGAAGTTGTCGATGACGCTGCCCCGGCGCAGCGCGCCCACCACGCCCAGCGGGATCGAGATCAGGATCCCGAGCAGGATGGCGGTGATGGTGAGCTCGATGGTGTTCGGCAGGCGATCGCTGATGTGGCGCAGAACCGGGCTGCCGTCCACCAGGGAGCGCCCGAAATCACCGTGCAGCAGGCCCGAGATCCAGTGCCAGTACTGCACTGGCAGCGGGTCGTTGAGGCCGAGGTTGTTGCGGATCCGGATGATGTCTTCAGGCCGCAGGTTGGGGTTCAGCTCCAGGCCCGGCACGAAGGCGCCGGAGGTGGCGTGGAGCAGGCCGAAGGTGATGAGGGTGACCCCGAACACGACGGGGATCGAGGCCACCACTCGCCTCACCACGTAACGCGCAAGCATCGGCTTAGCTCAGCTTAGGGGCTTGCCGTTGTCTCGTCTTTACTTGCCGTCCGCCACAAATGCGGACTTCATCCAGGCCTTGTTCTGGAATTGCGTGTAGGTGCCGAGGCCGAAATCCCCTCCGGTCACACCCTGCACGCGCTTGGTCATGCCCCAGATCCCCTTGTTGAAGACCAGGATCGGCGCGGGCACCTCGTCGTTGAGGATGTCCTGCATCTGGAAGTACAGCTGCTTGCGCTTGCTCTGGTCCAGCGTGGCGACCGCGTCATCCAGGATCTTGTCCATGTTGCTGGACTTGTAGCCGAAGCCGTTGAAGCCGCCTGCGGCGGTGTTGCGGCTGTGCCACAAGGCCGACTGGTCGGGGTCTGCTTGCCAGGAAAAGCCGACCAGGAAGACGTCGTAGCTGCGGTCGTTGGTGATCTGCGCCACCAGCTGCGGGAAGGTGATCAGCTTGGGCGTGGCGTCGACGCCGATCTGCTTCCAGGCGTCCTGCATGGCCACCAGTGAGTTCTCGCGGACCTTGTTGCCCGCGTTGGTGATCATGGTGAAGGAGAGCTTCTGGCCGCCCTTGGCGCGGATGCCGTCCGCACCCTTGGTCCAGCCCGCAGCGTCCAGCATGGAGTTCGCCTTCGCCACGTCGTGCGGGTACTGCGGCTTGGCGTCCTTGTTGTACGCCCATGAGACCGGCGGCATCGAGGAGGTGGCGACCACGGCCTGCTTGAAGTACAGGGAATCGGCCATGCCCTGGCGGTCGATCGCGTACAGAAGGGCCTGGCGGACGGCCTTGTCGCTGAACATCTGCGCGACCTTCGCCGTCGCATTCTGGTTGTACGCATAGAAAGTGAAGATCGCCACCGGGAAGTTGACGATCTGGAGATCCGGATTTCCTTGCACGTCCGCAAGGACGGCGGGATCGATCTGCCCCATGTCGATCTCACCGGTCTTGAGCTGATTGCCGATGGCAACCCCGTCGGCAACCACCTTGTAAATGAAGGTGTCGAGATAGGGCGCACCCTGCCAGTAGCTGTCATTGCGGGTGAGCGTGACCTGCTGGCCCTTGTCCCACTTCTGGAACTTGAAGATGCCGCTGGTCACAGTCGGCGCAGTGTTGAGGTCGGTGGTGTTGACGTCCGTTGGCGAAAGGCTGCCCCAGACCTTCTTGGGCAGGATGCCGTACTGCAGCTGGTTGACCGCAAACGGCGCGTAGACCTTCTTCAATTGGAAGACGACCGTCTTGGCATCCTTGACGGTGATGCTCTGGACGTACGTCTCGAGGTCGCCACGGCGGGGCGAGTTGACCGCCTTGTACTGCGGGTCGAACATGAGGTCGTAGGTGAACTTGACGTCGTCCGCCGTGATCGGAGACCCGTCGGTCCACTTGATGTTGTCGCGCAGGGTGATCGTGTAGGTGAGGCCGTCGCTGGAAGTCTTGGGCAGCTCTTTGGCCAGCAGCGGGCGGAGTTCGCCCGACGCGGTGGTGTTCATCAGGCTGTCGTAGAGGAGCCCGATCACCTCGGCGCTGGCGGTGTCCGATTGGAGCACGGGGTTCATGCTCTTGATGTCGGAGATGCTGCCCTGGGTGAGGTGCCCGCCCTTCTTGGCAGCCACGCTGGGACCGTTGCCGCTGCCCGCGTTGGCGCATGCTTCCATGAACTCGACGCCGCCGGCCAAAAAGGCCGTGTAAGCGGCCCCGATGCTGATGTTCTTCATGAAGTCGCGGCGCGACCAATGCTTTAGGAAGTCTTCGAACTTCCTGTATCCCTCTTCGCCGGGAGCCTGATCTCGGCTCATCTCAACCTCCAACCGTTAGTCGGTAGCGGCGCCTTCCCGGCGCCACACCTCCGCAACGACCGATCATAGGCACGCTTGGTTCAGATCGTCAAAACCGCAGTTCAATGAGCATGTCACCGGTGATCGGGATTTTGAGGGTTACATTGCACCTGCCCGAGAGCGGGTCTTTGAAGTCCAAGCGGCAGGTGGTGGCCGGCTTGTTGCGCCGCGTACGGACTCGCTACGGGGTGGCGGCGGCCGAGGTCGGCGATCGTGATCGCTGGCAACTCGCGCACCTGGCGGTGGCCTGCGTGAGCCAGGATGGACGCCATGCCGACGAGATCCTGGCCCACGTGCTCCGCTTCGTGGAGGCCGAAGCCCCCGACGCGCAGGTGACCGACGTGAGAACGGAATTGCTGCGCGTTTGACGGTGCACGTAAATTGAGCGTCATGATCAATCGCAAAGCGCTGCTCGCGGTCGGCGCCGGGGCAGCGTTGGCCGCCCTGTGGCCCAGCGGCACCTTCGCCGCCGACGAGCACTTTCCACCGACCATCGGCGCTCCCAACTGTCATGGTGAGGTCCTCGGCTTTGGTAACTCGCACGGCCACGTGATCGCGCAGGTGGCGGCCGCCAAGAACACCACCGTGGCGCAGATCCAGGTATCGATCCGCGCCCAGTGCGCTGGGCCCTAGAGGAGCTCCTCGAGCTGGTCGGCCGATAGGCCGGCGACCTCGGCCAGCACCTCGGCGGTGTGCTCGCCCAATCGGGGCGGCGGCCGCCGAACCTGGAAGCGCGTACCGTCCAGCCGCCAGGGGGTGCCCACCATGCGCCAGGTCCCGGCATCAGGATGCTCCACGCTGACCTCCACCCCGCGCGCGTGCACGCCGGGGTCGGCGAAGACCTGGCCGAGGTCCAGGATCGGGCCGGCCGGCACACCCGCACGCTCCAGCTCCGCCTGCCACTCGGCGGTGGTCCGGCGACCGAGTGCGGCCTCGACCTCCATGTTCAATTCCTGCCGGCGCGCCTGACGGTCACGGTTGGTGGCGAAGCGGGCATCACGCGCCAGCTTCGGCTCGCCGATCGCCGCGCAGAACTTCTCGAACTGGGAGTCCGAGCCGACGGCCAGGTTCAGGAAGCCGTCGGCGGTGGCGTAGGTGCCATATGGAGCGATCGTAGGGTGCTGGTTGCCCTCCCGCGCGGGCGCCTCGCCGGTCGCGAAGTAGCGCCCGCCCTGGTAGGTCAGGAGCGCCATCACCGAGTCCTGCATGGCCACGTCGATAAAGGCGCCCTCGCCCTTGCGCTCGCGGGCGTAGAGCGCCGCGCAGATGGCGTTGGCGCCGAACATGCCGGCCGCGATGTCGCCGATCGGCACCCCCAGCTTGATCGGGGGGCCGTCGGGCAGGCCGGTGATGCTCATCAGGCCGGCAGTGCCCTGCACGATCTGGTCGTAACCGGCCAGCGAGGGGCGGTCCTGGCCGAAGCCGCTGATCGCGCAGTAGACCAACCCCGGGTGGAGGCGTTTCAAGTCCTCGTAGCCCAGGCCCAGGCGGGCGGCGGTGCCCGGCCGCAGGTTCTCGACGAGCACGTCGCAGGCCGTGGCCAGCAGGACGGCTGCTTTGCGGCCCGCCTCTGATTTGAGATCGAGGGCCACGCTGCGCTTATTGCGGTTGACCGAGAGGAAGTAGGAAGACTCTCCGTTCACGAAGGGCGGCCCCCAACCCCGGGAGTGGTCGCCCTCGCCGGGCGCCTCGATCTTGATCACGTCGGCGCCCAGGTCGCCCAGCAGCATCGTGCAGTAGGGCCCGGCCAGCGCGTGGGTGAGGTCGAAAACCCGGATTCCCTCGAGCGGATCCACGTCCCCGAGATTAAGCTCAGGGTGTCCCTGGGGCGGCTGCTAGTGCGGAGGTGCAGAGATGGCGTACTTCCTGATCCAGGCCACTTATAAGCCCGAGTCCTGGGCCAACCAGATCGAGGACCCGCGCAGTGTCGAAGACCGCATACGACCCGCGATTCAGGCGCTGGGGGGCCGGCTCGACTCTGCCTACTACGCGTTCGGAGAGGCCGATGTGGTCGCCATCGCGGAGTTCCCCAGCAACGATTCCGCGGGCGCCTTCTCGGTCATGGTCACGGCTGCGGGGGCGGTCAAGAGCGTGAAGACCACGCCCCTGATGACCGTCAACGAGGGCATGGAGATGATGAAGAAGGCCGGCAAGTCCGCGGGCAAGTACAAGGCGCCGCTGAGCGCGCAGAAGGTGACGTCCGGCTAGGAACTCCTCCCCGCCGGCGGGGAGGTGGCGCCCGTGAGGGCGTCGGAGGGGGTCGGCCATCCCCCTCCGCCTCGCTGCGCTCGGCACCTCCCCATGAATGGGGAGGAGTCCCCCCATAAGTAGTCTGGGCTGGTGGTCCGCGCCGCCAGCCCGGTTGCCGAGTTTCAGGCCACATTGCCGTGGCCGATGGACGCCTTCCAGGTGGAGGCGGCCGAGAAGCTGGACGCCGGTATGGGCGTGCTGGTCAGCGCGCCCACCTCCAGCGGCAAGACGGTGGTGGCCGAGTACGCGGTCTTCCGCGCGCTGCAGGAAGGCGCCCGCGCGATCTACACCACCCCGCTGAAAGCACTCAGCAACCAGAAGTTCCGCGACTTCCAGCGCACGCACGGTTTGAAAAACGTCGGTCTGGTCACCGGCGAGAACACGATCAACGACTCGGCGCCGGTGGTCGTGATGACGACCGAGATCCTGCGCAACCTGATCTACGAGGACCCCGCGCGGCTGGACGATGTGCGCTACGTGGTGCTCGACGAGGTCCACTACATCGACGACTTCCCGCGCGGTTCGGTGTGGGAGGAGGTCATCGTCCAGGCGCCCCGCCACATCAAGTTCGTCGGCCTGTCGGCCACCATCGGCAACTACGGGGAGGTGGCCGCCTGGATGGCCGAGAACCGGGGTCCGGTGGGGACCGTCTTCCACGAGCAGCGGCCGACCGAGCTGGTGATGTGGCTGGCCATGCAGAACCGCTTCTACCGGCTTTTCAACACGGAGGGGCAGATCGATCCGCGCACGTATGCCCGCGCTTCTCAGGAGGAGGAGGCGTCATATCGAGTCCAGCAGTACCGGCGGCTGCCCTCCAACGACATGCTGCCGGTGATCGAAGAGCTGGTGCGCCAGGAGATGGTGCCGGCGATCTACTTCATCTTTTCCCGGCGCGGCTGTCGGGAGGCGCTGCAGCGGTGCTCATATCACGAGCTGGACCTCACCACTCCAGACGAGAAGGCGCGCATCGATCGCCTGGCCGCCGACCGCCTGGCTTCGCTGCGTGACGCCGACGAAGCCGCGCTCTACCGCCGGATGGTCGACGCCGAGATGATGCGGCGCGGGCTGGCCGTGCACCACGCCGGCCTCATGCCCTACCACAAGGA
Organism: Chloroflexota bacterium; assembly: GCA_005881825.1. GTDB lineage: Bacteria > Chloroflexota > Dormibacteria > Dormibacterales > Dormibacteraceae > CF-28. The sequence goes on from VBEO01000035.1 coordinate 10,912, forward strand.
GCTGGTCGAGGAGCTCTTCACCGGCGGCCTGATCAAGGTCGTGTTTGCCACCGAGACGCTGTCGCTCGGCATCAACATGCCCGCGCGCTCGGTGGTCATCTCGTCCTTCACCAAGTTCGACGGGGTCTCCTTCTCCACCCTCACCACCGGCGAGCTGACCCAGCTGATGGGCCGCGCCGGCCGGCGCGGGATCGACGTGCGCGGCCACGGCGTGATCCTCAAGGAGTCCGACGTGGAGGTCGGGACCATCTACGAGGTCGCGATGGGCGAGGGCCTGGTCGTGGAGTCCAAGTTCCTGCCCAACTACAACATGGCTCTCAACCTGCTGCGCGTCTACAGCGCCGAAGACGCCGTGGAGCTGATGAACCGCTCGTTCGGCCAATTTCAGAAGCGGATGGCCGTCACCGGCGTGGCGGAGCGACTGGAGAACGTGCGCACGCGGCTGGAGGACCTGCGCCGGCTGTGGTCAGCTCTGGAAGGGGACAAGTGCTCGATCTCGGACGTGGCCGAGTACTACAAGATCGAGGACCGCCGGCGGGCGATCCGGATCGAGATGCGCCGGCTGCGCCGGGAGGCGGGGACCGAGCGCCGGGGGCGGCGGGGGCGGCGGCCGCGCTCGCTGGGCGTGGCCGGGCGCCACCTCCAGCACCTGGAGGTAGAGGCCAAGGGCCTGCTCGAGCGCCAGCGCAAACTGAAGGTCGTCCGCTGCCCGCGCTTCGGCGACCACCTGCGCGACTACGGGGAGATCCGCGAGCTGGAGCGCGAGCTCAAGGCCGGGGAGCGGCAGGCCGGCGAGCAGATGGACGAGTACGCGCGCAAGCTGCGCCGCGTCTGCAAGGTGCTCGCCGAGACCGGCTTCCTGGCCGAGGACAAGCCCACCGACAAAGGTCTGTTGGCCTCGCGGGTGTACGGCGAGAACACGATCCTGGTCGCGGAGGCGGTATGGCTCGGCTGGTTCGAAGGGCTCACGCCAGAGGAGCTGTGCGGGGTGATGGTCATGCTCGCCGCTGAAGACCGCGAAAGGCGCGGGGACCGGCAGGCGCACGGGCCCCGTCGCTACCCGACCCCCGCCATCGCGCAGACCGCGCGTCTCATCCGCTCGCTGTACTTCAGGTTTGCCGACATGGAGCGCGATCTCGATGAGCCGAACCTGCGCTCGCCGTCGCACGACTACATCGACTTCGCGTATCGATGGTCGGCGGCCGAACCGCTCGACCGAATCCCGCTGCCCGCCAACGTCGACATCGGCGACGCGATCAAGGCGATGAAGGCGGTGTACTCGCTGCTCCGCCAGCTCGAGTTCGCGCTGCGCCAGGCGAAGTCTCCGTTGCTCGATGGCGTATCGCGGGCCGTCATCCTCATGGAGCGCGACGTCATCAAACGAACGTACTGAGGCCCGGTTCCCCCGGATAGGCCGGACTAACCGGGCACGTCGAGCGCGAGGACCCCGGATGGCCCGGACTATCCGGCATGATGGAGCGTATGGCCAGGAAGCGCCGGGTCCTCGTCACCGGTGTCGCGCGCTGGTGGGGCGCGCTCGTGGTGCAGCGGCTGACCGAAGATCCTGACGTCGCCGATGTCATCGGCATCGACATCCGCGAGCCGCGCTACGACCTCGGCCGCGCCGACTACCTGAAGCTCGACATCCGCCACTCGCTCATCGGCAAGCTCGTCCGCGCCGTGGGCATCGACACGGTCGTCCACACGCTGACTCGCATCGACTCGTTCGACATGGACCCGGTCCGGGCACACGAGATGAACGTCATCGGCACGTTGAACCTTCTCGCGGGCTGCGCGGGCGAGGGCAGCCCGGTGCGCCGCTTCGTATTGAAGTCGTCAGGCCACGTCTACGGTTCGCGTTTCGATCTGCCAACGGGCTTGCGCGAGGATCACCGCCTCGACATCAACTCGCGCCACCAGTTCGTTCGCGACATCGTCGAGGTCGAGTCGTACGTGAGCGATTTCGCGGTGCGCAATCCCAAGATCACCATCCTCGCCCTGCGGTTTAGCAACAGCCTGAACCCCGACGAGCCGCAGCCGCTCGCGCGGTACCTGGACCTCGAAGTTGTGCCGACGGTCATCGGCTACGACCCGCCGATTCAGCTCATCCACCGCGACGACTGCATCGAGGCGATGGTGATGGCCACCAAGCGCGGACCCGGAGGCGCGTACAACATCGCGCCGGCGGGCAACGAAGCGCTTTCCACGCTGCTGGACTCGGCAGGCAAGCTCCACGCCCCGCTGCTGCCGCCTTATGGTCTCGGTGTCGCGGCGTTCGCTTTCCGGCGGGCCGGGATTGCTTCTCTGTCGCCGCAGCTGCTGGACCTCCTGCGCTGGGGTCGGACGCTCTCCACCACCAAGGCCGCCCGCGAGCTGGGCTTCCGCGCCGCGCGCGACACACGCGCCGCTTTCGAGGACTTCATCCAACAGCGCCGCGTACTTCGCTACGAACCCGACCGCCACGCCTACCAGTACGAGAAGGAGCTCGAGGACTTCATCCACAGCCGCCAGGTCGCCTCAGCGAATGGAGACGGCGAGATGGACGGCGTGCTGCCTGCGGAGCCGGGCGGGGCTAAACCTCGCCGCCGCCCCCGTCCACGACAAGCACCTCACCGTTCACGTAGCTAGCGGCGTCTGACGCCAGGAACAGCACCGCCGCCGCGACCTCGTTCGGCACCCCGATCCGGCCCATGGGGTTTTGCGCCAGGACGCGGTCGAGGATCGCCTGGTTGCCCCACAGCGCTTCGGCAAAGCGGGTCTTGATCACGCCGGGGGCGACCGCGTTGACCCGGACCTTGCCGCCGCCCTCGCGCGCCAGCTGCCGGGTGAGCATGATGACCCCAGCCTTGGTGACGTTGTAGATCCCCAGGCCGATGCCCGGCCGCAGGCCTCCGATGCTGGCGACGTTTACGATCGAGCCGCCGTGGTCCT
>VBEO01000033.1 GCA_005881825.1 Chloroflexota bacterium
AAAGGGATTGCCGCTGATCCGGGACGAGAAATTCCCGCCCCCGCCGCCGGTCTCCGCCGCGAAGAGCGCAAGCAGCCACAGCCAGCGGTTGTGCCAGGCGATCCGGACCGACCGTCTCAGGAGCTCGGTGTAAGGCATCGCTCTCTCAGCTCCGAGATTAGGGCCAACGCGCGGTCGAGCCGCTCGCGGTTGGCGGGATCGTTGAGCCAGCGGTTCTGGCCCGATGGATGCGGCAGCGGGATGACCACCGGCGATTCGCCGAAGCTGCGGCCGACTCGCTCCTCCAGCCGGCCGGGACCCAGAAAGCGCGCGCTCGCGAGCTGGCCAACAGCGATCAGGACCCGCGGCTGCAGCAGTCGCAGCTCGGTCTCCAGCCAGGGTGCGCAGTTGGCGATCGCCCGCCGGGGCGGCGGACGGTCCCCGGTATTGGAGGCGTTGCGCCCGGGAAAGCAGCGGATCAGCGCGGCCATGTAGGTGAGGCGCCGGAACTCGGCGTCGCTGGCGAAGCCGGCGCGGGCCATCCAGCGCGCCAGCTCCCGCCCGGCCCGGCCCATGAAGGGCCGCCGCAGGTCGCGCTCCACGGGTCCAGGAGCCTGGCCGACCAGGAAGAAGACGGCGTCGGGGCTGCCTTCGAACGTCGGATTGGCCTCGGCCAGCACGCCGTCTTCGACGCAGCGGGTGCAGGCCCGGCACTCGCGCTGGTGCCTCTTAAGCTGGGCGGCGATGCGCGTCCTGGGAGTGCTCGGCGACACCCAGGGACGATACCGGGTGCCAGTACTGCTGGCCCAGGTCGCCGAGCGGTTCTCGGGTGTGGACGAGATCTGGCACGCGGGCGACTGGCAGGAGCCGGCGGTGCTGGAGGGTTTGCAGGCGCTCGGCAAGCCCCTCTACGTCGTCAATGGGAACGCGCCCGATGACCCACGCTATCCTGCCCGGGTAAGCAACCGCGTTGAGAAGCTGACCATCGGCATGGTGCACCGGCCGCCGCCGCCCGACGACCCCTGGGTGCGCTCGCTCGACATCTGCATCCACGGCCACACCCACCGCTGGCGGGACGAAGTGATCGGGCGCACGCGGTTCATCAACGTCTCCACTGCCACGGCGGGCGGTTTCAGCGCCGACCGAACGGTGGGCATCCTGCGTGTCACAGACGACCAGGCGGAGCTGGAGCGCGTCCAGCTCTAGTTTTTCAGGGGATGCTGCTCCGCCAGCTGTTGGTGGCGAGCCCGGTGGTACTCGACGTCGACGTCGCCGAAAAGCGAACGATCAGATGTCAGGCGCAGCCTGAGCAGCGCGCTCAGCGCCTTCACGCCATCCACCCAGGTCAACTTCTTTCCCTCCTCGCGGCCGCGGGCGTAGTAGTTGATCGGGACCTCGTGGATCCGGTATCCAAGGCGCAGCACACGGGCCGTGATGTCGGGCTCGATGTCGAAACGGGTGCCCCGCAGGTTGAGGCGCTTCCAGAGATCGCTGCGGAGCACCTTGTAGCCGGTCTCCATGTCGCGGATGTAGCAGTCGAAGAGCACGTTGGTCGCCAGCGTGACCAGCCGGTTGCCCATCACGAACCAGAAGCTGAACGCGCTCTGGCCGCCGAAACCGCGCACACCGTAAACAGCGTCCACGCGTCCAGTCGCCAGGGGCTCCAGCAGCATCGGATAGTCGCGGGGGTCGTACTCGAGGTCGGCGTCCTGGACCAGCGCGAAGGGCATCCGCAGCTCGCCGATGGCGCGCCGCAAAGCCGCGCCCTTGCCCTGGTTTCTGGTCTGGCGCAGCGGCCGCAGCCGTTTGTCGGTAGCGGCGATCTCCTGCAGGATCTCCCAACTTTCGTCGCTGGATCCGTCGTCGACGGCGATCACCTCCCCCACCTCCGGCCGCGCCAGGACGTGGGTGAGGATCGTGCGCAAGGTGCGCTCCTCGTTGTAGATCGGCATCATCACGGAGAGGACGCCCTTCATCCGGCCCGCCATCGAATCCGCGCAAGGGTAACGGCGGCGACCAGGCACAGCCCCTCCAGTAGCGCCAGCACGAGGCCTTCCGCCGGCGCGAAGGGGCGCCAGAGCAGTAGGTCCCTGACCACGACGCCCTGGGCGAGCAGGTTGGGCAAATGCGCGACCGCGGTCAGCTGACCGGCCAGCAACCCCGGCAGTCCCGGGTCGCGGTCGGCGCGGATCACATAGGTCAGGTTCGCCACCAGCAGAACGTTCCATGCCGCGAAGACCGCGGTGCTCACCCAGGCCACGGCGGTCGGCAGCCGCTGCGCGAGCGCGGCCAGGCCCACGGCGATGAAAGGCGTCAGGTCGAGAAAGCGGCGGGCGCCGAACGCATAGCCGCCCCACCAGTCGGGGGCCGCCCCGTTGAGCGCGAGCTCCACCAGGAAGGCGTAGGCGGCGGCGACTTGAAAGGCCGGGCGGCGCAGGAGCGCGATCCCGGCCGCAGCAAGGAGGACGATCGGCGACCAGGTCAGAAGGCCGTGCCAGGTCGAAAAGAGCACCTCCAGGTAGTGGCCGGGCAGCGGCTGCAGATCCTGGCCGGCCGGCCGCTGCGGCAACCACGTCCCGAAGAGGTAAAGGTCGGCAAGCAACTGAGGAGCGAAGGCCAGCAGGGCCCCCGGGACCAGCAGGAGGACCCGCCAGCGGGCCCGCGGCCAGTCCAGCAGAGCGATCGCCAGCAGCGGCCCGTCCTGGAACCGGACCAGCGCCATCAGACCGCCCAGCAAGCCCAGCACCAGCCAGCCAGCGATGCCCCGGTCTTCCCGTCCGCGCCACCACGCCCATAGAAAGAGGCCGACCCCAAACGCCGAGAACGTGTGCGAGTAGCTGGGCTCATAGAGGAGGTAGTAGACGAAGGGCGTGGCCAGGGCGGCGGCCAGGCTCCCTATCAGCGCGAAGCGGCGATCGACGAGCAGCGAGCCCAGCCGGTAGGCCAGCGCCAAGCCCAGCAGGCCAAACAGCAGCGAGCCGAGCACGAAAGCCGTGTCACTCGGGTGCAGCAGGTAGGCAGGCGCGGCGAGCAGAGCGGGGCCGATGGGAAAGAAGTTGGCCAGGTGGCCGGTGGCGGTTTGAGTGGTCAGTTGCTCGGCATTGACGGTCACGTGCGCCGCGAACGCCGCGCGGTACGCGTCCGAGAAGTCGAGGCTGTGCTCGGTCAGCAGCGTGGGCTGCCAGGCGTAGTAGCTGACTCCATCGCCCTCGACCACCGGCTTGAACGCGGCCCAGAGCAGGAGGACCGCGAAAGCCGACCCCGCTAGATGACCTTTTGCAGCCGTGGGTTCTCGGTGAGGCCGGGAATCCGGCCGCGCTTGGTCCGCGACTGCCCGTCGACCTCCTTGATGTCGGCAGTGAAGCCGATGGGCGGCCCGGCCGCGATATCCATGCCCACGCCGAAGGAGTCGACGGGGGCTTTCGCCTCGACGAACTGGCGCACGCGCTCGGTCGTCATCCCACCGCTCACGAAGATGCCGACCTTGGGGAAGCCTGCCTGGTCGAGGCGGGCGCGGACCTCTTTGACAAGGTCGATGGTGACCCGCCCCCGCTCCCAGGGGGTGTCGAGGCGGACCCCCCGCAGCCGGTCCTGCATGGCGGAGGCGACGCGGAGCGACTCCTCGGCCTCGTCCTTGAAGGTGTCGACCAGCACGATCCGGAGGACGTCGGGCGCCATGTGGCGGTCGAAAGCCTGGCCCGCGGCCACGGTGTCGCCGAAGATCAGGATCATGGCGTGCGGCATGGTGCCGCTGGCGGCCGCCAGGCCCGCCAGCTGGGCGCCGAGGGGGGTGGCGCAGCCGCTGCAGCCGCCGACCAAGGCGGCGTACTCCATGACCGGACCCACCAGCGGATGCACGTGGCGGGCCCCGAAGGAGATCACGCGGGTGCCGCCGGCGGCGGCAACCACCTCGCCGGCACGGGTGGCCCAGCCGCTGCAGCTGGCCAGGATCCCGAGGAGCGCAGTCTCCAGGCGGCCGAACTCGGAGTAGCGCGCGCGCACCCGGAGGACGACCTCCTTGGCGTCCATGCGCTCCCCCTCGCCCACCGCCCAGGCCTCGGCGCCCTCGCCCAGCGAGCCGCGCAGCACTTCGAGGACCTGGTTAATGCCGCAGAGCACACCCACGCGGTCGCCGAAGTACTCCATGGTCACGACGGGGTCGAGCCCTTCGCCGGCCAGCGTCGCGTGCGCGCGCTGGAAGTAGATGTCGGAGGCCGGCCCGCGGTAGTACTCCAGCAGGTCCGCGGCCGGCAGGATCAACTCGGAGGTCAGTCTAAGCGGGCCGGCGGAGGCGG
>VBEO01000036.1 GCA_005881825.1 Chloroflexota bacterium
CACGCTCTACGAATGGCGGCCGATCGAGGACCGGCTCTCGCGCCGCCACGAGCTGTTCGAGCACCCGCACGCGCCGGGCCTCCTCACCATCACCGGCGGCAAGCTGTCCATGTACAGGCTCATGGCCGAGGAGACCGCTGACGCGGCCTGCCGCCGGCTGGGCGTCGAGGCGCGCAGCCGCACCTCCGAGCTGAGGCTCCCGGGCTCCGAGTCGGAGGCGCCGCCGGCGGCGGAGCTGGCGCGCGAGCACCGGGTCCCTGCGCTGGCGGCCGCCAACGCGCTGCGCCGGCACGGCTGCCGGGCTGGCGCGGTGCTGCAAGACGGCCGCCAGGGCCGCCTGGCCTGCCGCTGCGAGCACCTGGCCGAATCCGAGCTGGCACACGCCGCCCGGGCCGAGCAGGCGCGCTCCCTGGTCGACGCTTTCCGCCGCGTCGGATTGGCGGCTGGACCCTGCGCAGGAGCCGCCTGCGTCGACCGGGCGGCGCAGGTGGTGGGCCGCGAGCTGGGTTGGAGCGCCTCCCAGCAGGTGGAGGCCGCCCGCGAGTTCCTGCTCGGCTCCTGGCTGGGCCGGGCGCCGCTGCTGGAACGCCGGGGCTGGGCCCAGGAGGAGATGGCCTATGCGGGCCGGCGGGGGTACTCCTCGTTATGAGCCGCAACGCGTCTTATGTGCGGCTGGCGGGGGCGTACGCCAGGCACGAGCTGCGCCGGCGCCTGCGCCGGCGGCCGGCCGGTGGCGTGCGCCGGCTGCTCGAGCTCTACGCCCCCGATCACCTGCTGCCGATGACAGAGAGCGAACGGACGCTGCTGCCCGCGGCCTCCGCCTGCATCAACTGCGGGCTGTGCGCGCTGGTCGCGGCGCGGGTGTCGGGCCTGCGCCCCAGCGACCTGGCGGCGGCCTACCTGCGGGATTACCCGCGGCTGCCGGCAGCCGCCTCCGACATCGTGGGGGAGCCATCCGTTGCCGGCCTCGCCGAGGCCGCCGCGGCCTGCCCGGTGGGTGTGCCCTTGCCGGGAGTGCTGGCGATGATCCGCCGGCTGGCCAGCGCTTGACGGCGCGCCGTCGGCAGCCGCGCCAGCAGCCGGAGCTGGACGGCTACGACGACCTCATCGCCCGCGCTCGCGCTGGAGTGCGGGGGATGTCGACCCCAGAGCTCGTCCGCATCCGCGAGCTCCTGGAGAGGATTCTGGAGGGCGGCGGCGGGGACGCCGGCGAGGGCCGCAAAGCGCTAGCCGAGCTTGCGCGCAGGCTCCGCCGCGACGCCTGAGGAGGCAGCGCCCGGTCCCCGTCGCGGCGCGCGACATTGGTTGCAGTATATCCACATTCTGGGTACAGTCTGGGGAAATCCCCCAACATCTAGGGTTCCTACGTGCAATGCGGCGTCATCCATGGCTGGACCGCGTCCTCGACTGGTTGGCCGGCCATTTCACGACCTGGCCGGCAGACGAGTTCGCGCGCTTTACCCGCTCGGCCCCACCCGAAGCGAGCGCTTTGATCTCGGCACTGCCGCCGGAGGCGCCGCCGTTGCGGCCGCCGGACGCCACCTCGATCGCACCCGGCACCTTCGAGTTGCGGTTCGCCAAGCTGCACCAGGAGCAGGAGTTCGAGGACATGTGGGACATGCTGGCCGAGGACGCACAGCGTTCCTGGGGCAGCCGTCAGGAGTTCGTCGAGCGCATGCGCCAGCAGGCGGCCGAGTTCGAGCTGCTGGAGGCCCAGGTGGGCGATTCGGAGATCGTGCCCGAGTGGACCGACCGCCACCGGAATCGCACCTATCGAAACGTGGCGCGGCTCGACGTGAGCTACCGGATCCGGCACGGCTGGCGCGACGTCACCATGCGCCGCCAGGTCCACCTGGTGCCCGCCGCCGGCGGCTGGCGCACGCTCTTCTATCCAGCGGAGGAGGCCAGCTAGCGTCCCCCTCCCCGGCCTGAGCGGCCGGACCTCCCCACATGGCGGGGAGGAGTTCCCCCGACCCGCTGATATAGTCGGGCGATGATCCAGCGGACGGTGGCCGAGCAGCAGCGCGCGCTGTACTGGCACCGCCGCCGCCTCCACGAGCGCGAGGTGCCGCGCCACCTTTTGCGGGAGACCGACCAGCTCATGTTCTGGCTCGAGGAGTGCCTGGTCCAGCGGCTCAAGATCGTGCCCGGCTGGCTGATGCCGCGACTGCTGGTGCTGCTGGGCCAGGCCCATCCGGAGCTGCCCCGCGAGCTGGGCCACGAGCGCCGGCCGGCGCAGGTCATGGAGTTCCTCTACCGGGCGCAGGAAGCGCTCATGGAGCAGTCGGTCAAGGCCCGCAAACCGGCCAAGATCATCCGCCTCTTCCGCTGACGCTCCGCGTCGACCTCCACCTCCACAGCTACTACTCGCCCGACAGCAAGACCAGCTTCGCCGACCTGGTCGCGCGGTGCCGCGAAGTCGGCCTCGACCGGATCGCGCTCACCGACCACAACACCGCCGCCGGGGCGTTCGAGCTGCGCCGCCTGCATCCCGGGCTGGCCATCGCCGGCGAGGAGATCAAGACCCGCGAAGGCGAGGTGATCGGACTCTTCCTGGCCGAGCAGATCAAGCCCTGGCTGCACCCGGAGGAGACCCTGGACCGGATCCACGGACAGGGCGGCCTGACCTACCTGGCGCACCCCTGCGACCGCTTCCGGGCCAGCTTCACACCAGAGCGGATCATCGAGCTGGCGCCGGGAGTCGACATCATCGAGACCTACAACCCCTGGGCCAGGCCGGCGGACAACCAGCTGGCGGCAGAGCTCTGCCAGGAGCTGCGGAAGGTCGCCGCCACCGGCAGCGATGCCCACTCGCCCCCTGAGCTCGGGCTGAGTTGGATGGAGATCGAGGAGTACGAGGGGCCGGCCGACTTCCTGGACAAGCTGCGCCAGGCGCGCCACGTCGTCACCGAGCTCAGCGGCACCCAGCGGCGCGCGTGAGTCTGCTGGTCGTGGGCTCGATCGCCCTCGACACACTGGAAGGTCCATATGGCCGGGTCGCAGACGAGCTCGGCGGCTCCGCCGTCTATTTCGCACTGGCGGCCTCACTGGTAGGGCCCGTGGCGATGGTGGCGCCGGTTGGCGAGGACGCGGTCGAGCGCGTGCGCGGGATCTTCGCGGATCGCAGTGTGGATTTGAGCCGGCTGGAAGTGCTGGCGGCGCCGACCTACCGCTGGAGCGCGCTCGATGTGGGCGGCCGCAACCGCGACCTGGGCAGCCGCGACTCCATCTACGACGCCTGGACGCCGCGCCCGCCACCCGATTTTCGGGGCTGGGCTTTCGCCGGGTCCATGCGCCCCGATCGCCAGCTCGAGGCCTTGCGGGCGTTGGCCGGCGCCGAGCTGCTGGCCGCCGATGCCATGCTCTCGTACACGCTGGCGCAGCCGTCGGCGCTGGCGGGGATCCTGGAGACCGCCGGCTGGTTCTTCTGCAACCAGGCCGAGCTGGCCGCGGTGGGCGGTCAGGATCCTCAAGACTTCCGGCGCCGCCATGGTCTCCAGGGCCTGGTACTCAAGGCCGGCGCCCAGGGCGTCACCGTTTACTCGGAGGGCGATGTGGTCCACGCGGAGGCACTGCCTGCGCGGGTCGTGGACACCACCGGGGCCGGAGACGCCCTGGCGGGCGCTTTCCTGGCACGCTGGCAAGCCACCTCCGATCTGAACGAAAGCCTGCGCTGGGGCGTCGCCGCCGCCGCCCTCGCCATCGAGGACGTGGGGGTGCGCTCGCTGGCGCGCGCGACTGCGCAGAGCCTCAGCCGGAGAGCGGGGAGCCCGGGAGCACGCTGAGCAGGAGCAGCGCCGTCATCACCACCAGCAGCAGCACCGTGGCGCCGCCGATCAGGTTGGCGACGACCCCGTTGACGTAGCGGCCCATCACCCGGCGGTCGTTCACGAGCACCAGCATGTAGATCAGGATCGCGGACAGGATCAGGCCGTTGATCTCCTGGCTTAGCAGGATCAGGGAGACCAGTGGCACCCCGGGCACCAGCACGGTCACGGCGCCGATCACGATCAGGCCGCTGAAGATGCCGAAGAACGCCGGCGCCTCGGCCATGCGCTGACCCACGCCTCGCTCCCAGCCGAAGGCCTCGGTGACCGTGTAGGCGGTGGACAGCGGCACGACTCCCGCCGAGAGCAGCGAGGCTCCGAGCAGCCCTACCGCGAAGAGGATGGCGGCGCCCGAACCGACGACCGGCGACAGGGCCCGCGCGTAGTCGGCCGCCTGCATGTTGCCCAGCTGGCCCGGCGTGAGGTGCCCGTACAGGGTGGCGGCGGCGGCCACGATGATGAAGAAGGCGACCACATCCGCGAAGATCGCTCCCGAGACCACGTCGACCTGGCTGTAGCCGAGCTGCTCGTTGGGGATGCCCTTTTCGGCCACCGAGGACTGCAGGTAGAACTGCATCCAGGGGGCGATGGTGGTGCCCACCAGGCCGATCGCGAGCAGGAAGTAGGCGCGGTTGGAATCGGGCCGCGGGAGCACGATCGAGGTGCCCACCGTGCGCCAGTCGGGATGCGCCAGCAGCCCCGAGATGATGTAGGCCAGGTAGACCACCCCGATCGTGAGCAGGACCCTCTCCACCACTGGGTAGCTGCCGCGCCCGATCAGCAGCCAGATCGCGATCGCCACCACCGGCACAGACGCAAAGCGGGGGACGTGGAAGAGCTCCAGGGCCGCCGCCACGCCGGCGAACTCGGCGGTGGTGGTGACCGCGTTGGCCACCAGGAGCAGGAGCATGGCGAAGGTGGTGCTGCGGACGCCGAAGCGCTCGCGGATCAGGTCGGCCAGGCCCTTGCCGGTGACCACGCCCATGCGTGCGCCCATCTCGTTGACGACCGCGAGGCTGAGCGTGATCACGACCAGCAGCCAGAGCATCCGGAATCCGAACTCGGCGCCGGCCTGGGAGTAGGTGGCGATGGCGCCGGCATCGTTGCCGGCGTTCATGGTGATCAGGCCCGGGCCGATCACGGCCAGCAGGATGAAGATCCGCCGGAAGCGGCGGAGGCGGGCGATCAGGCCGTCGAGCACGCGGCCGGGCGCTCTAGAGGTGCCTCTGAGGGGCGGGCCGAGAGATTCGGTGGCCAGGTGCCCCAGATGCAAGGAACCGACGAGCAACGCAGCGAACGCAGCCCGAGCTGCGTGAGTGAGTAGCGCAGGAGGTGACGCCGCAGATGGGGTGCATGGGCGCCGAAGATCTGGATTCGCTCCTCAGGGGCACCTCTAGACGGGCCTCGGAAGCTTGCGCTTCACGGAATCAGGCAGCACCTCATCGAGGGCGTCGTCCACGGTCACGATGCCGCGCAGGTGGTGCTCCTCGTCCACCACCGGCACCGCCAGCAGGTTGTACTTGGAGAGCACGGCGGCCACCTCGTGAGCCGAGGCCTCGGGCCGGACCGTCACCACGTCCCGGATCATGAATTCGCGGATCGGCTTGTCCGGTGAAGACACGATCAGGTCGCGCAGCGAGAGCACGCCCTGCAGGTGCTCCTGGCCGTCGACCACGAACACGTAGTAGACGGACTCGGCGTCGGGCTCCATCCGCCGCAGCTCGTCGATGCTCTGCTGCGCGGTGAGGGCCTCGCTGACGGCCACGAACTCGGTGGTCATCAGGCCGCCGGCGGTGTCGTCACGGAAGGCGAGCAGCTCCTGGACGTCGTCACGCTCCTCGCTCTCCATCAGGCCCAGGATCTCCTGGGCGCGCTCCTGCGGCATCTCGGCCAGGATGTCCGCCACCTCGTCGGGCGGCATGTCCTCCAGGATCTCGCTGGCCCGCTCGGCGTCCATGTGCTCGATCACCGAGACCTGGTCCTCGAGCTCCATCTCCTCCAGGGTGTCGGCTGCGATCTCCTCCTCCAGGGACTCGAAGACGGCCTTGCGGTCCTTGGCGCCCAGGTCCTCAACGATGTCCGCGATGTCGGCCGGGTGCAGCTTGGCGATCCGCTTGCCCGAGATGCGCAGCCGCAGCTCGTCCCCGGCCGCCGCGGCCTGGACCGCCTGCGGCTCCAGCGGCGAGACCACGTTCCAGGCCACCAGCACCATGGGCAGGTTGCGTCCGAAGAGGTGGGCCACGGCCTTGCCGAGAGCCTCCAGGCCGAGCCGGCGCAGGATGCCGCGGATGCCGATGTCGGCGGCGACCAGCAGCAGCTCCCCGCGCACCTCCGTGAGCTGGAGGTCGTTGACGCGGACCACCCGCCGGCCGTCGAGGTCGACGATCTGCTTGTCCAGCACGTCGCGCGCCAGCCACACCTCATCGGGCGAAGCCCGGTGCTTCTCGACGTCCTCGGTGGTGACCCGGAGCGCTACCTCGCGGCCCGCGATGGCGCGCACCGAGGACCAGGGAATGAGCAGCTCCCGACGCCGCGAAACCACCAGCCCAGTGACCACCGGATAGGGCTCCTGGATGCGCACGGCGAGGTCTTTGACGCGCCCGCTGCGGCGCTGGCGGACGTCCACCACCTCGGCTCCCAGGACCTCGGTCAGAAACAGCATGCGGCCTCCAAGATAGGGTTCTCCGGGCGTATTCGGGCGAACTCGGGTTGAATTGGGTCCGAAGCGCGACTAGAATCAGGCGGTGTTGCCGGGCGACTACTTAAATCTTGAGTGCAGGAGGGTCACTTTATAAGACATGGAAGGTTACTGCTTGAAGGACAAAATGAAGGTCGAAATGCGCGACCCTCAGCAGATCACCATGAAGAACGGTAAGCCTGCCACCGTCGGCACATGCCCGAAGTGCGGGACCAAGATCTACAAGATCGGTAAAGCCAAGTAGGTCTGACCACCAATCCGAGGGCCGCCTGCCGGCGGCCCTTTTTTATTGCCCGCCGATCTTGGGCTCGAGGGCGCCCAGGAGCACCTCGGTGGCAGAGACAGCCTCGTCGACGCCCAGCATCTTGAAGATGCTCACATTGGCGGGGTTGTTGACCCGGGCGATGGTGCGCGGCACCTTGAAGCGCTCCTTGGCCAGCTGCAGCGCCACCAGGTTGTCCTCGTCGTCACCGGTGACCGCCAGCACGGCGTCGGCGCGCTCGATGCCGGTCGTAGCCAGGAACGAGAGTTCGTCGCCGTCGCCGCGCATCACGATGCTTCCCAGCTGGCTCTCCAGCCACTCGGCGCGCGCGCCGTCCTTTTCGACCAGCGTGACCTCCTCGCCGCGCTCGATGAGGTCGCGCGAGAGGTAGTAGCCCACGGTGCCGCCGCCGATCACGATCAGGTACACGGCTGCTACTCCTCCACCAGCTTGTGGATGGCCGCGGCGCCGACCAGCGTCGGGCAGTAGAAGTGGATTCCGGAGTTCTTGAAGGCGTCCTCGCGGGCCGGATCGTACAGTCGGCAGACCACGCGCGGCACCTTGAACACGTGGTGCGCGATTTCGGACGCCATGATGTTGCGGTTGTCACCTTCGGTGACCGCGATGAAGGCGTCGGCGCCCTCGACACCGGCGCGCTTCAAAAGCTCGGAATCGCAGCCGTCGCCGATCACGAAGTTGCCCTTGAAAGCGGGGCCCAGCACACCGCGGGTGGCAAAAAGGTCGAACTGGCGCTGGTTGCGATCGACGATGGTGACTTCGTGGCCCTCGGCGGACATGTCTGCCGCCAGCCGCGAGCCGACTCGGCCGCAGCCGACGATGAGGACCCTCACGAAGGCTCGATTGTACGATTGCCCGGAGTGCGCTTCCCGTTCACCTTCATGGGCCTGCTCTCGGTCCTGTTCGGAGCCTGGCTTCTCCTCTACCTCGGCCTTCACGGTGCTGACGGGCCGGTGAGCGGGGGCATCGAGGTGGCGATGGCCTTCACGATGGTGGCCTTCGGCTCCTACGTGCTGTGGCGCCGCCTCACGCACGGCCGCGAGGCCTAGTCCGGGGACTTGGCGGAAGACCGGCCCACCTCGGCGCGGATCCTGGTCGCCGTGGGCGGGCAGAAGGTGGACGAGGAGACGGTCCGGTTGGCCTGCCGGATGGCCAAGGCGCGCAGCGCCAAGCTGTACGGCGTGCACGTGATCGAGGTCAACCGCTCGCTACCGTTGTCGGCGCCCGTGGAGCACCTGGTCGAGCACGGCGAGGAGGTGCTCGAGCAGTTCGAGCAGCTGACCTCCGAATCCGGCCTGGAGGCCGAGACGGAGATGGTGCAGGCGCGCGACACCGGACCGGCGATCGTGGGCGAGGCCGAGGAGTGGGGCGCCGACACGATCGTGATGGGACTGCCCTACAAACGGCGCTTCGGGGAGTTCTTCCTGGGTAAGACCGTCCCCTACGTGCTCAAGAACGCGCCCTGCCGGGTGATCCTGTTTCGAGAACGGCTGGACGCCTGAGCCCGGGTCCCTGGCACCTCCGTTGGTGGGCCTCCCTGGGGCGGCGCACCGAGGAGCACGACGGGTTCGTCAAGCTCATCATCCTGGAGCGGATCAGCAAGTCGGCGATCCTGCTCGCGGTCGCGGGGGCGCTGGTCGTCGGCGGCCGCACCGGCTTTCTCTACCAACTGGCCACCGCAGCCCAGGAGCAGCTCCTGCTGAGCGCCGACCATACCTTCATCACCTCGTTCGTTTTGCTCGTGGTGGAGTGGATCGGTTTTTTCAACCATCAGACGCTGCTGGCGGTGGGGCTCGTCGGATATGCATTGCTGGAGGGGACCGAGGGCGTCGGACTTGCCCTGCGCCGGCGCTGGGCCGAGTACCTGACGGTGGTCGCGACCGGCCTGCTCATTCCTTATGAGGTGTACGAGCTGGGCCGCCACGCCACCCTGTTCAAGGTCGGCGCCCTGTTGTTGAACGTGGCGGTGGTGGCTTATCTGGCCTGGCGCAAGCGCCTTTTCGTAGACGTCTGACTAGGTGCCGATGTCGAGCCGGCTCGCAAAGCGGGCCGGCAGCTTGGCCTTGAGAATGGCCTGCTTGGCGCTCTCCCGGTCATAGGGCACGCGCCGCCACTCCAGGACGTCCAGATCCGTGTCCCAGATCGCGTAGCTGGCGTCGGGATTGCCGTCGCGCGGCTGGCCGACACTGCCGGGGTTAATGAGGGCGGGGCCTTCGACGCGCAGCTCGCCCAGCCAGTACGTGTGCTCGACGTTGTCGCCGTTGAAGAAGAAGCAGCCGGGCACATGGGTATGCCCGTGCAGGCAGGCCTTGTCTTCCAAAAGTTCGAGGTTGGCGGCCGCGGTGGGGCCGTCCAGGATGTACTCGAAGATCGGATCTCGAGGGCTCGCGTGCACCAAGAGGGTGCCATCGTGATCGGCCGCCTCCGGCAATTTCCTGAGCCAGTCCAAGCGCTTGGGGCCGAGGGACTCAATGGTCCAGCGGATCACGTCGGCGGCGTCGTCGTTGAACCAATCCAGGATCTGCTGGTCGGTGCACGCGCGGTCGTGGTTGCCGACCAGCGTTGGCCAGCCGCGTTCGCGGATCTGGTCCACGCATTTGACGGGATCTCCGCCGTAGCCGACCACGTCGCCCAGGCAGAGTCCTGTGTCGATGTCCGGCTCGGCGTCGGCGAGCACGGCCTCCAGCGCCTGCCAGTTGGCGTGGATGTCGGAAAAGACGCCGATCCTCACGCCGGGGTGTGCAGTCCCGGCTCGACCTCGATGTCACTCGGCGCCGGCGACTCGAAGAGCCGCGGGTGCACGTGGTCGTAGATGATCCGGATGGTCGCGGCCACCGGGATGGCCACGAACATGCCCAGGATGCCGGCCAGGCTGAAGCCGGCCAGGAACGACACGATGACCAGGATCGGCGGCAGCTTGACCGCGTCGCCCATCACCTTCGGGAAAACGAAGTTGAGGATGAAGTTCGAGATCACGAGGTAGGCCAGCATCACCAGCAGCCCCTTCTCGGGGCTGTCCGCGAAGCCGATTAGGACGGCCGGGATGGCGCCCAGGAATGGACCCAGGTAAGGAACCAGGCTGGTGATCCCGGCCAGGAGGCCCAACGCCAAGGCGTAGGGCAGGCCTAGCACTTCCACGGCCACGCCGGAGGCGATGCCGATCATGCCGGCGATCACCAGTTGGCCCTTCATGTAGGCGAAGAGCATCCGCTTGGTCGCCGCCCACACCTCGTCGAAGTCGGTGCGGTAGTCGCTGGGCACCAGCTGCCGCATCAGCCGCGAGGTGCCGTGGCTGTCCATCGAAAGCAGGAAGGCCACGATCAGCATCAGCAGGACCTGGAGCGCCGTGGTCAGCGCGGTGATGCCGATGCTGACCGCGTTCCCGAACTGGCCGAGCAGGAAGTCGCTGAAGTGCTGCGAGGCCGCGTCGATGGGCTTGGTCAGGTCAATCCGGAAGCCCATGACCTGCAGCTGGCTGCCCTGCAGCTGATTGAGCCGGGCCTGGGCGGTGGCCGCGATCGCCGGCACCTGAGCCTGGAGGCTGGTCACCTCCTGGCTTAGGAGAGGGGCGAGGGCGCTGGCCACGCCCACCACCAGGCCAATGAGGCAGGCGAACAGCACGAGGATCGCCACCGGCCGCGGGATGCCCCAACTGTTCAGGCTGTCGACATAGGGGGTGATCAGGAAGGCGATCAGCGCGCCCAGCACGAAGGCGCCGAGCACATCTCTTATGAGGTAGAGGACGAGCAGGCCCAGCAGGAAGGCAGCCAGAGAGAAGCCGATCTGCAGTGAGCGCCGGGAGGCGCTGGTTCGGGAGCGTACGGGGCGGTGGGGGGTCGGGAGGGGGGTGGCTGCGGCCGGGGCGGCGGGGGCGGCCGCCGGAGCAGCCGGAGCGTCTACCGCGCGCTCGGATTCGGCCGGGGCGTGGGCGCTAGGTTTGGGCGAGGCCGTACGGCGATGCGCGCTGGACTCCAAGGTAGACGCGGCCAGTATGACGAGGAAGCCCGGTTCTTAGGCCTACATCTCGTCCGCGCCGATCAGTCCCTGCAGAAGGGCGTGGTGCACAGCCTGGCCACGATTGACCACGTCCAGCTTGCGATAGATGTTGCTGAAGTGAGCATCAACCGAGCGCCGGCTGATCGTCAGATCTTTGGCGATTTCCTTGGTCGACAATCCGTGGGCGGCAAGGCGCAGGACTTCCCGCTCTCTCGGCGACAGCGCCGGCGGCGCTCCCGCGGGCCTCTCCTGCCGCGCCACCGCACGCGTGATTACTTCGGGGATCATCTTGCGGGGCACCGGCATGTCGCCGTGGAAGGCGGTCATCAGGGCACGGTCCAATTCTTTCGGTCCTGAGTCCTTAAGGGCATAGCCCGCGCAGCCGGCGCGGATCATTCGGATCAGATCCTCACCAGAGTCGGAAACAGTCCAAGCGACGATGATGGGGTGCGGCCCCTGGTTGCCGAGGATCGCCCGAGCCGTCGCGGCGCCATCCATTCCAGGCATGTCCACGTCCAGGAGAACAAGTTCGGGATGGACGCGCTGGCACAACCGGACGCCCTCCTCGCCACTAGCGGCTTCGCCCACCAGCTCGAACGTGCCCGTGCTGTCGAGCATGGCGCGCACAGCGATGCGAGGCATCGTTCGGTCGTCGATGACCACGACCCGAGGACGGTCATTCGAGCTAGGTTCGGTTGCCGAGGATTCCGCCATCGGATCGATAACCTACCGCGTTCTCTCCGACCGTGGGAGACCGGGGTGCCGATTGCCGATTGGCTACCCCAGCCCCCCTAGCGCCACGTCACGAACTGGAGATTAATGGGGGCGGGGAGACTGCGCCATCGCACAAACCACCCGAGATTGGCGCGCAAGGTACATATCCCCGCCTCGGTAGAAATACCTATGAGGTGCTCCGTCGCCTTGGTCTGATCGGGGGTGATCGAGAGTGGAATGAGGCCCTCCGCAAAATTACCTAGGGTGCGCCGAGTAAAGAACGCGAGCCGTTCTATGCAACTTCTCGGATGCCGTCATGGGGTCATCGGGGGCACACTCTCAGCCGAGCCGCGGGGGTAGATGCGGACCGGGTATCTCTCACAGTGCGGGTATCTCTCACAGTGGAGGAAGAAATGACCTTTCTGCGTCGGCTGTTTCGAACCAACAAGCCGCAAATTTTCGGGGGTTGGCAGTACTAATCGCGGTTCTCAAGGCCGGCACGCCGACCTAGTCCGCACATGTGACAGTCTTTCGGAGCGAGTCCGCAAGCCTCGACTAGCCGTCGTGGCCCATGGACTCTGTTGGGCCTGATCTCCTGACCGGGCGATGAGGTCACATGAAGACCCCGCCTTCGTACTCCAGGTCCGAGACAGTTCAACTCTGGCGCCGGGCTTGCACGCATGCCATCGGGTTTCGCAGACCTCCAAAGAGAGCGCGTGAGCCTGCCTCCAGACCGGTTACCCGGGTCCCATCGGCTACGGCGCACCCTAAACTAACCCGCGGCATGCAACCACTGCGGGGATTGACGTGGGCTGGGACCGCTTACCACGCGGCTGTGATCATCGCTGGAGCCGCCTTGGTGCCGGTGGCTTTTCTCCTGTTTCCCATCCCGCCGACCAAGTTCACTCAACTGGTCTACCTGGCGATCTTCACCCAACTAGCAGCTCTGCTCCCAATCCGCTGGCGCCGTGGCACCCAGACGCTAGACACGATGCCATTGATCGCCATCGCCCTCCTCGCCCCAGGCGCTGGAGTAAGCCTCGTTGCATGGCTGACGATGTTCGACGGCAGACGCCCTTCTCGTGACCTTGCCTTGTGGAAGCTAATGTTTGGACGAGCAAAAGCAGCGCTCGAGTATGGCGTTCCATCAATGCTCATCATGCTTCTGCCCCTCTCTGGAAACATCGATGTTCCTGTGAGGACA
>VBEO01000037.1 GCA_005881825.1 Chloroflexota bacterium
CAGGCCGGCATAGGTGCCGGTGAGCGGCGGCGAAAGCGTGGTGGCGCCGCCGGTGAGGTTGAAGGCGGCGCCGCTGGCCCCGCCGGCGCACGCTGCCGGATACCCCGCGCACGCCAGATAGATGGTCACACCCGCGCCGGTGAGGCTGCCGCCGGTGACGTTGACGGGTCCGGTCAGGACATAGGTGCCGGCGTTCAGCGTCAACGTTGAGCCGCTGTTCACGGTGATGCTGGAATAGATGCCCGGGCCGATGCTGGGAGTGCCGATGGGCGCCGTATAGGGGATGGCGGAGCCGGCCAGCGAGGGCGCTGCGAGGCCTGAGTGCGGGTCACCGGTGGCGCTGCCCAGCGTGGGAGCCGGCGTGATCGTGCCGCTGTTGCTGACGCGGTTGACGACCTCCACGATCGAAGGCGCGGTCAGCGCGGCGCCGCTGCCGACGCTGAGGTTGGGATTGGCGGTCGAGTTCACGATCAGTCCGGCGCCGGTGATCGTCAGGCGGGCGTTGTTACCGAGCGAGATGCCAGTCAGCGCCGAAGACATCGAGCAGAGCGCACACCCGGCCAGCGCGCTTGCCGTGCCGGCCACCTCGGCCGTGGCCGAGACCTGGCTGGTGGCCAGTCCGAGCAGCGCCAGGAACATCGTGCGGCGGCTTTCGGTGACGGTCGCCAGCACAGTCCGCACCTGGGCCACGGTGGCGGTGGGCGACCCGCTGGAATCGAGGTAGGAGATGGCCAGGTCGCTGCTCGACAGGCCGTCGGCGATCAGCACTTTTTGGGCGGCGGTCGTGGCCGCGGCCTCCGATGACCAGGCCCAGGAAGCCCGCCAGCACGGCCATCAGGAGCGCGACCAGGACCAGCACTTGGCCGCGCTGCGCGCGGGCGGGCTTCACGTCATCACCGGTACGGCCGCGGTGCCCGACACGCTGACCGAGGTGCCGAAGAGGCCGCCCAGCAGGGAGGTGATCAGCGGGTAGGACTGCTTGACCGTGACGCGGGCCAGGTTGCCGGGCTTGACGCAGGTGGCCTGCGTGTAGCCGCCCTGGGCAACGAAGGCGGCAGCCGCCGCGCTGTAGTACCCACACATGGTGGGCGTGGCGGGCGAAGTGTCGAGGTACTCGACGGTGAGGTGGCTGTCATCGTTGGGCAGGTTCGAGGTCCCGCCGGCGGCCAGCACCTGGCCCTGCACGGTGTCGGACGCGGGACTGGCGGCGCCGCTCCAGGCGGTGGGGTGGGCGGCGGCCCAGCGCGCGCCGGCCCGCGCGGCGTTGCCCAGCTCCAGCTTGTGACCGTAAAGAAGGCCGAATTCGACCGTGCCCGCGATGAACAGGGCCAGGACAAGACTGACCAGCGCGAACTCGGCGAGCGCCTGGCCGCGCTGTCCGCCCCGGCCGGAAAGCGTTGAAAACGCTGGTTTCACGCGGGCGCCGCCATTCTAAGATGGCCGACCAATGGCAACGGCAGCCCCTGCGGTACGGCGGGTGAACCTGCCCGTGCTCATTCTCGGCGCCGCCCTGGCACTGGCCGGCTTCGGGGTCACCCTGCTGCTGGCGCTCAACAGCGGCCCTTCGGCGACGGCGGCCGGCAACCAGCCGGTCGTGGTCGCCGCCCGCGACCTGGACCAGCGCACCGTGCTCCAGGCCCAGGACCTGACGACCGCACACTGGGCGGCGGCTGACGTACCGCCCTCGGCAGTGACCAGCAGCCGCGCCGCCGTGGGCCAGGTGCTGCTGGCCTCGTTGAAGCGCGGACAGCCGGTGCTCAGCAACCAGATCGGCCAGGCCGGCGACGTGACCGGCCAGCAGCCGGCCTTCCTGCCCCTGGCCAAGGGCTACGTGGCCGCCACCCTGCCCAGCTCTGAGCTGCCGGGCGTAGGCGGCTATGTCCAGGCCGGCGACTACATCGACATCGTGGCCATCGTCGGCTCTCGCAGCGGCTCGACTTCCAACGTACGCACCGTCTACAGCGGGGTGCGCGTGATCCGGGTCGGCGCGGCCGGCAGCACGGCGGCCGGTCCCCCCAGCAGTCTGACCCTGGCCGTCTCGGAGTGCCAGGCCGAGTTCCTCAACTGGTTCGTCGCCAACGCCTCCCTGAAGTACACGCTGCTGGCGCACGACGACTACGCGGCGGCGGCGGCGGCGCCTCCTGACGCGGCGTGCCCCGCGGGCGGCTCGAGCAAAGGCGTCACCGAGGCCGACGTCCGGGCCCGCTGGCCAGCCCTCCTCGGCTGATGCCGAGCCTGATCCTGGCCGGCGCCGCCGTCACCGGCATCGGCATCTTCCTGGTCGTGCTCAGCCTGGGCCTGGCGCCGAGACGCGCGGTGGCGGACACCCCCATCCATGAACGCCTCACCTATTACGGCGTGCGAGCGCCCACGTCGGCGGACGACGAGATCCAGGGATCGCTGTTCGACCGCTTCGGCCGTCCTCAGCTGGAGCGGCTGCTGCAGTTGGTGGCGCGCTCGACGCCCACTGGCCACTACGACCGCGTCGGCCGCCACCTCGGGTTGGCCGGTAATCCGTACGGGCTGAGCGCCAGCGACTTCGTGGCCGTGCGCGGCGTGCTGACGCTGGTGGGATTGGTGCTCGGAATCGCCGTCGGGCTGCTGGCGGGTTCGCTGGCGGTGGCGGCGGCGGCGATGGTGCTGGCCGGGATCCTGGGCTGGCTCGGGGCGGACCTCTGGCTGCGCTCGGCGGTGCGCCGGCGGCGAGAGGTGATCCGGCTCGCGCTGCCCGACACCATCGATTTCATGGTGGTGGCGATGCAGGCGGGCATGACGTTCGACACCGCCCTGGCGCGGGTGGTCGAGAAGTTCAAGAACCCGCTCACCGCCGAGTTGGCGCGGGCGCAGATGGAGGTGGACCTCGGCCGCTCCCGCCAGGAGGCTCTGGAAGCCTTCGCGCGCCGCTCCGAGATCGACGAGCTGAGCGCTTTCGTGCAGACCGTGATCACCGCCGGTCAGATGGGCGTGCCGCTGGTCGACTCGCTGCGCGTGCAGGCCGACGACCTGCGCTGGCGGCGCCGGGACCGGGCTCGCGTCAAGGGCGCGCAGGCGCCGATCCGGATGACCATCCCGATGGTGCTGTTCATCTTCCCGACGCTGTGGATCGTGCTTCTGGGGCCGTCCCTGCTGACGATCATGCGGCACGGGTTGTAAGGGGGCGAGACCGCATGCGCACCCATACGCCGACGCCGGATAAAGCGGTCAGCGCACTCACCGCACCGATGGCGGCCGGTATTCCGGCCAGGTCGGCGATGCCGCCTGCCACGATCGCGCTGACCGCGTAGCCCAGGTCGCGCCACAGCCGGTAGACCCCGATCGCGGTCGCACGCTCCGGCGGCGCCGCCGCATCGCCGATGGCCGCCAGCAGCGTCGGGTAGACCAGCGCCGTGCCGGCGCCGAGGCCGACGCTTGCCACCAGCCACCACCCGAATGCGCCCGGGAGCAGAAACCCGGCAATGGCGAGCGCCTGGAGAAGCAGTCCGCTCACGATCAGCGGCTTGCGTCCCGCGCGGTCGCTCACCCAGCCGGTCACGAGCTGGCCGAGGCCCCACACCGCCGGGTAGGCGCCCGCCAGGAGGCCGATCTCGGCCAGAGTGAGGCCGTGGGCCGCGAAGAAGAGCGGCAGCAGTGCCCACGCCATGCCGTCATTGAGGTTGTTGACAAGCCCCGCCTGGCAGGCGCTGGACATGCTGGGGTCGCGGAAGCTGACCTCGCTGAAAAGGGCCCTGAGCGTGCGCCGGCGGGCCTGGCCGGCTGATTCCAGCTCGACGTGCCGGCCGGTATCGCGCGTGAGCAGTGAGAGCAGCAGCCCGGACAGGGCGAGACCCTCCGCCAGCAGGTAGGGAGCCGGGCGCAGCCCGTAGGTGGCCGCCAGTAGGCCCGCCGCGGCCGCTGCGATGGAGACGGCCACGTACCCGGACGCCTCGTTCAGGCCGAGGGCGAGGCCGCGCCGGGCCGGCCCGACCAGGTCGATCTTCATGTTCACGGTGGTCGACCAGGCCAATCCCTGGTTGATCCCCAGGAGCACGTTGGCCGCCACCACCCAGCCCCAGGCCGGGGCCAGGATGATCATCGGGGCCAGCGGCAGGGCGGCCAGCCAGCCGATCAGCAGCGTGCGCCGCCGCCCGACCCGATCGGCAAGGCGGCCCGCAGCCAGGTTGCTCGCCGCTTTGACCAAACCGAAGCTGACCAGGAAAGACAGGATCGCCGCTCGGCTGGCGAGCTGAAAATCGTGCGCGGCCAGCGGCGCCAGAGTCGAGCGCTCGACGCCGACCACGCCGCCCACAAAGGCGTTGACGACGACCAGCAGCCCGAACTGCCGCCAGTTGGCGCGGAGCCCGAGCCGTACCGGGCCCCGGCCGCCCGGCGGCCGTCTGTCGCTAGCCGGCAGCGGGCTTCTGGCCGCGGATAAGCACGTAGCCGAGGAAAGGCACGGCACGGCTGATGCGCGGCATCAGCCAGAACATCCGGCGCCTGGCAACCGGGTTGCTCATGGCCCGCGACATCACCCGGATCGAATTGGTGAGCCCCTCATCGGCCAGAAAGCCGCCCGGCGTCATCATCTCGAAAGGACCGGTGGTCACCTGCAGCTCGGCGAGGCCGGCGCGCCGGTAGCGCGCCAGCCAGTCCTCGACGGTGTCGAAGAGCATGCCGGGGCAGACCTCGCCGAGGAACGCCTGACGAGCTTCGGGCGTCGGCGGCCGCCGCCACTGGAACTCGGTCGCCAGGACCAGCCCGCCCGGCCGGCAGACACGGACCAGTTCGCGGATCGCGAGATCCCGGTCGACGAACATCGTGACCGCCTCCGCCACGACCCTGTCGAAGCGCCCGTCGGCGAAAGGCAGCGCGCAGATATCCGCGGCCTCCACTGACACCCGGCTCCCCAACTCCTCTTTGTGCGCGCGTGCGGCCGCGCGCTCGCGCATGTCCACTGAGATGTCGGCGGCCACCACCCTGGATCCGAAGCGCCTCGCGATCTCGACCGCGGTGGTGCCGACCCCGCAGCCGATGTCGAGAACCTCGTGGCTCGCGGACAGCTCAGCCTGGCCGAAGAGCTGCTCGGTGGCCTTGCGGCCGCCCGGGTGTATGACCCGCTTGCCGAGCAGCCCGAACAGCAGGTAGGGGTCCGCCGCCGCGATCGACGTCCGCTGCTCCACCATCTCCGCCACCTCCTCTGGGTGCCCGCCATTCTCACCCCGGGATGGCTCATTGTCAAGAAATCAATTTAATAGCTGACAAAGCTCGTAGAAGCCGCCATAATGCGGCTCAAATGCCGGACCGAGCCGCCAAGGTCGAGCTCTTCGACCAGTTCGCCCGTGTGGCCGCCGCGCTGGCCAGTGGCCGCCGCGCCGAGATCGTCGACGTCCTGGCCAACGGCGAGCGAACAGTGGAGGAGCTCAGCCGGCAGGTCGGCCTGTCCGTGGCCAACACCAGCCAGCACCTGCAGGTGCTGAAAGAGGCGGGGCTGGTGGGCGCGACCCGGGAGGGGACCCGAGTGCGGTACCGGCTGGCCTCGCCCGCGGTGTACGGATTCTGGGTGGCGCTGCGCTCGCTGGCGGCGGAGCGGTTGCCGGGCGTGGAGCGCCTGGTCGAGTCCTATCTCGGCTCGCGCGACGGACTCGAGCCGATGACGCGCGACGAGCTGCTGAGCCGCCTCCAGGCCGGAGAGCCACTGGTGGTGGTCGACGTCCGGCCGCCCGAGGAGTACCGGGCGGCGCACATCCCGGGCGCCCTCTCGATCCCGCTACCTGAGCTGGAACAGCGGCTGCGCGAGCTGCCTCGTGATCGCGAGATCGTCGCCTACTGCCGCGGACCGTACTGCGCCTATGCCCCCGAAGCAGTCCGACGACTGCGAGAGAGCGGTTTGCGCGCGCGCAATCTCGTGGACGGCTTGCCGGAATGGTCGGCCGCCGGCAGCCGGGTGGAATCCGGGTCGAATGGAGGGAGCAGATGACCGATACGTTTGAGGTCGCGCCGGTCGATGTCGACCGGCTCCGCCTTGACGTGCAGCTGAATCCTTCGCCGGCGTCAACAACCCGTTCACGATGGGCGAGCTCCGGCTCGGTGACGCCGTCCTCGACATCGGCTCAGGAGCCGGCTTCGACTCGCTGCTCGCAGGGCGGATGGTGGGGCCGCTGGGCCACGTCACGGGAGTCGATATGACGCCCGAGATGCGCGCCAAAGCGCGAGCCAACGCGGCGCTCCTGGGCCTGGCCAACGTCGAATTCATGGATGGTCTGGCGGAGAGGCTGCCGCTCTCCGACGCGAGCTGCGACGTGGTGATCTCCAACGGCGTCATCAACCTCTGCCCCGACAAGCTCGCGGTCTACCGCGAGATCCACCGGGTACTGAGGCCTGGCGGGCGGGTGCAGATCGCGGACGTCGTGGTGCAGAAGCCGCTGCCGGAAGAAGCCGTTGCCGACATCGATTTATGGACCGGTTGAATAGCCGGCGCACTCCTCGTCGAGGAGTACATGGCGGTGGTCCGGCAGGCCGGATTGGTAGACGTGCGAGTCGGCTGCATGATCGACGTCTTCAGCGGATCGGCCCACGAGTCCGACGCGAAGGACTTCGAGACTAGGGGCATCGTGTTCAGCGCCCGCAAACCCGGGGCCTAGCCGGACGCCGGTGGCAGCGCAATCGCCCGCCCCTTACCGAGCCCAGGCCGGCGAACGGGACTCCGGCCTGCGGCTGGCGGAGTTGGTGGCCGCCTTCTCGCTGGCGCTGGACCTGGGGATGGGACAGCCGCTGGAGCACGTGCTGCGGTCCTGGCTGATCGCCGCCCGGCTGGGTGACCATCTGGGAGTCGATCCCGCGCGGCGGGGCTCCCTCTACTACGTCGTCAACCTGGCCTGGGTCGGGTGCGTCGCCGACACGCCGGCCGTGGCGGCGGTCTTCGGCGACGACATCCTCTACCGGGCCGAGAGCTACGAGGTCGATCTCGCCGGTCTGCCTCTGCTCTGGTTCATGCTCCGGCATGTCGGCGTCGGCCGGCCGGCCGCCGAGCGGCTGCGGATCGCCGCCGGTCTGCTCGGCAGTGGTGGTTCGGCTGTCGAGCAGGGCCTGCGCTCGCACTGCCTCACCACGGCCCAGATGGCCGATCGACTCGGCCTCGGCGCTGACGTGCGGGAGCCGCTGCAGCACGTGTTCACGCGCTGGGACGGCAAGGGCGTGCCCAGAGACGTCCGCGGCAATGACATCGCGCTCTCAACCCGGCTCTTCCACGTCGCGGACGTGGTCGAGGTCTTCCACCGCACCGGCGGCATCGATGCCGCGTTGCAGGTCGCCCGGGAAAGGCGCGGCGGCCAGTTCGACCCCGCGATCGTCGACGTTCTCTGCGCGAACGCCGAGGAGGTGCTCGGCGACCCGGCCACAGAAGCCGATTGGCATGCCTTCATCGCGGCGGAGCCGGCTTTGCAGCGGCATCTCACCGAGCGGGAGCTGGACGCGGCGCTGGAGACGATCGCCGACTTCACCGATCTGCGCTCGCCTTCGCGTGCGGGCCACTCGCGGGCAGTCGCACAGCTCGCGGCGCGTGCCGCGGCGAGCGCCGGATTGCCGGACGCCGACATCGTGTCAGTGCGCCGCGCCGGGCTGCTCCATGACATCGGCATGCACGGGGTTTCGGCGACCATCCTCGACAAGGCGGGGCCGCTGTCGCGCTCCGAGGCGGAGCGGATGCGCATGCACAGCTACTACGCCGAGCGGATGCTGGCCCGGCCGCCGATCCTGGCCAGGCTGGGTGCGGTCGCGGCGCTGGCGCACGAACGCTGTGACGGGTCCGGCTATCACCGCGGCCTGTCCGGACCGGCCATCCCCGCGACCGGGCGCATCCTCGCAGTCGCTTGCGCCTATCTCGCCATGACCGAACCGCGCGCCCACCGGCCCGCGCTGACTTCCAAGCAAGCGGTCGCGCAGCTGCGCAGCGACGTTCGCGCGGGCCGCCTGGATGCCGCCGCCGTCGACGCCGTGCTGGCGGCGGCAGGCGAAGCTCACGGCAAGCGGCGCAGCGGGCCGGCCGGTCTGACGCCTAGGGAGGTCGAGGTGCTGGTCCTCATCGCGCGCGGGGCATCGAACCGTCAGGTGGCGCTTGAGCTCGGCATCAGTCCGAAGACTGCCGGCACCTACGTCGAACGGATCTACACGAAGACGGGTGCGTCGACCCGCTCCACGGCCACGCTCTTCGCCATGCAGCACGGTCTCCTGGACACGCTCGAACCGCTCGATTTGTAGGGCGAACTCCGGACGACGGCGGCCTCTGGGCCGCCTACCTTCGTCATCGATGACACGCACACCGGAACGGTTCCTGGAGCTGCTGGCCAGCCGTGACTTCGAAGGGCTGGCGGCAATCGTGGCGCCCCAAGCGCGAGCTCGATTTTTGTTGCCGCATGGCTTCGAAGAACACGAGGGCAGGGATGCGGTCGTCGGCCGGATTCAGAGCTGGTTTGCGTCGGCTTCCGTTTTCGCGCTGATCTCCTCGAGCGCGGACACGGTCGGTGACCGCCACCGGCTGAGCTGGCGGTTCGAGGTGGTGCGTGATGGCACTCGCCGAGAGGTCATAGAACAGCTCGCTTTCCTGGACCTCGGGCCGGACGCGATCCAGCAGCTCGACCTTCTCTGCTCCGGATTCCAGGCGGACTCGCGCTCGGCTGCTGAAGGCTCAGACCACCGGTTCGACGCCGGGACCTTGGGCTGCGCCGACGGCCTGGCCCAGGAGTTTCGGCGCCGGCTGGGTGAGGTGCCCGTCGGCGAGTCGATCAGCGTTTTGGTACGAGATCCGGCGGCCAAGGAGGACCTGCCGGCGCTGGCGCGGATGCTCGGGCAGTCGGTGACCTCGGTGGAAGCGTATGGCGACGGACGCCTCGAAATCAAAGTGGAGAGGATCAAATGAACGAGAAGCTCATCTTCAACTGCACCTGGGGCCGCGAAGACCCGGAGCGGGCGACGCTGCCCTTCGTCGCCGCCAACATCGCGGCGACCGCCGGCCAGGAGGCGATCGTGCTGTGCACGATCGAAGCGGTGCGGCTGGGCACCACCGGTGGCACCGAGGGCGTCGAGGCGGCGGGCCTGCCGAAGCTCTGCGACCTCATGAGCCAGTTCGTCGCCAACAGCGGCAAGGTCTGGCTGTGCGGCGCGTGCACCAAGCCCCGCGGCATCACCGAGGAGCAGCTCGCCCAGGGCGTCACGATCGTGGGCGCGGCCAAGGTCGTCGAGGAGGTCGTGGGCGGCGCCAAGACGGTGGCGTTCGCGTAGGGAGGGGCACTCGGGAGTGCCGTTTCGATGTGCCGGCACATCCCGCCCTCGGTCGGCGCTCCGGTTGCCCAACTGCCGGCACTCGGCACCCGCGCCACCACGCGCCGCCGCCCGGGGACGATCTGTCACGGCTATGAAGCTAGAGCCGAAGCCCTTGTCCTCGCACACGCAAAAGAGGCCAGTCTTCCGGGTTTGACCTCTGGCGCGGGTCCGTGCCAGATTGCGACCATGAGGGCGCCGCCAACCTTGGCGGTCGCGATCGGGCTGGCGGCGGGAACGGCGCTGCTCCGAATACCCAGCCTCACGGAACCCAACTGGTACTACGACGAGAGCCTATTCGAGACCGTCGCCTGGGCGACCTCGAAAGGAGTCCCCATGTACGCGGGTGTGTACGACCTGCAGCCACCCGGCATCTACTGGATCTACAGATTGCTGCTCCTCCTCGGTGCCGCGCAACACCATTTCGTGGTGCAGATCGCCGACGACTGCGCGGTGATCGCGGCGGCAGTCCTGACGTTTGTGATCGCGACGCGGATGACTTCGCTGTGGCCGGCCGCCCTGGCGGGCGCGCTGTCTGGCCTCGTGCTCTCCGTGCCCTCGCTGGACGGCACGCTGCTGAACGTCGAAATCGCGGCACTGCCGTTCTGGCTGGGCGGCCTTGTCCTGGCGCTGAACCGGGGTGCACTGGCGGCCGGCCTATTGGCTGGCGCGGCCGTGGTCATCCGGCCGTCATTCCTGCTTGACAGCCTTGCGCTCGTGGTTCCGCTGCTCAGTGTGAGCTCGCTGGCCACCCGCCGCCTCACGCTGGCGTTGCTCGGCGGCGCCGCGATGTTCGCCCTGGCCCTGTTGGCGATGTGGTGGCAGGGATCGCTGGCCGCCTACCTGACCATCGTGGCTCCGTCCGATCGGGCCTACCTGGTATGGGCCAACGGAGACGCCCTGACCCCTGTGCTGGTGCGACTCGCCCTCCTGGGCGCACTGGCCGTCGCCAGCCTCCGGTTAGCGAGTTCGATGTCCGGGCGCCTGCTCGCGCTCTGGCTGCCGGCGAGCTTGGCAGGGGCCAGCCTGACGCCGTTGGAGTACACACACTTTGCCCACGAGGCGATCCCGCCGCTCGCCATCAGCGCCGCCGGGGCCGCCGCGCGCCTGCCGCGGCGGTGGCTGGCCGCGCCGGCGGCGGGGCTGGCGCTGCTTGCGACCACCGAGCTCGCGCTCATCCTGCCGGCGCAACAGACGGGGCTGATGACAGGGAAGGCCCCACCGCCGCCACTGCTCTCTGACCTCGGCTTCCAGGACCTGCCCGGTTATTACGCGAACTGGTGGGCATTCGCGGCCGGGCAGGAAAGCCGAAGCCGGTACGACGGCTGGTTTCCGGATGAGGATCGGAAGCGAGCGGAGGTCACCCTGCTCCGCGGCCTGGCCGGTAATGGCGGAACGCGCCTGCAAATGCTGGGCGGCCAACCGCTCCTCTACGTCGACAGCGGGCTGCTGCCGGCCTCCCGCTACGTGACCACCAGGAGCTCGTTCTGGAGGGTCGAGTCCGCGCCCGGCGACATGCATCGGGACCTCGCTGCGGGCTGCGCGGACATCGTGGTCGCGGTCGCACCAGCGGGCACCTGGCGGGCGGACCTGGAGGCTGGAGCCTACGCGGAGGTGCCCGGAGCACCTTGGCCAACTTTCCGGGCCACCAGGCCGCATGGGCGCTGCACCAACAGCAGCTGATTTGGGGCGGCTACCCACTGCACCTCGCGGCTGCTCAGTGCGAATCCGGCGGCGAAAACCCGGTCGCCCTCGCGCAACGATTCCTCGATCTCGGCCGGTTTCAACAGGGCGCTCGGAACCTGGGTCAGCGCTGCAGCTGAGCTCGGAGGGCAGCGTGGCTGGGGAGCTAGGATTCGAACCTAGGATCTCCTGATCCAGAGTCAGGCGCCTTACCAGCTTGGCCACTCCCCAGCGTGCGGAGCGGCAATCATTCTACCCACGCCCTCCCCGACCCTCTGATGGCAGCCAACCCCCTCTCCCCCGACCTCTACCTGAGCGTGAGTCGCGCCTACCTGCCGGTGCCGCGGCCCGACGGCGGCCTCTACTTCGCGTCCGACCTGCCCGGCCACAGCCAGACCTACAGCCTGGACCGGCCGGGCGCCTGGCCCCGCCGCCTGGCTCCCTCCAGCGACCGCATGCTGCCGGTCGCGCTCACCGCCCACGGCCTTCTGGTCCGGCACGATCGCGGCGGCAACGAGACCTGGCGGCTGAGCCTCCTCGAGCCAGACGGCAACACCCTGCGCCGCCTCACCACCGACGACCGCGCCATGCACATCGCTCCCACCGTCTCTCCCGATGGGCAGCGGGTCGGGCTCTCCTACAACCCCGCCGGCGCGGTCGATTTCGCGCTCGCCAGCCTCGATCTCGCCAGCGGCCGTCTCGAGGACTGGCTGCGGCCGGAAGGCATGTGGCGCTGGAGCAGCTGGCGGCCGGACGGAGCTGTCGCCGGCGTCCAGCACGTCCTGTCGCCGACCCGGATCGAGGGCTACCTGCTGGAGCCGGCCGGTCACCAGACGCGGGTGCTGCCGGCGGCCCGCCGCGTCCAGGACTTGCGTTGGGCCGGCGACCAGCGTCTGCTGGTGCTCACCGACCTCGACCACGAGTTCCTGCGCCTCGTGGAGGTCGATCCCGGGAATCCGGAGCCGCTCGGCCGGGTCCTCTTCGACGCCGGCCAGGCCGATGTCTACGGCTATGTGCTGCACCCCGCAATGAAGCGCGCGGTGCTGGCCATCAACCGCGGTCTCTACGACGAGCTGTGCGTGATCGACGTCGAGTCGGGTGCGCTGCTCCAGAGCCTGGAGCTGCCCGCCGGCATCGCTTTCGCCGACAACGTCAGCGACGTCGAGAGCCAGCTCGCCTGGAGTCTCGACGGCGAGCGACTGTTCGTGGCTTGGGAAACGCCGACCGCGCCGAGCGAGATCTACGAGCTGCCGGGCGGTACCCGCTGGACCATGGCCGGCGGGGCCGCCCTACCCGGCGCTCGAGAGCCGGTGCCCGCGACGTACCGGTCTTTCGACGGCCTCCAGATCCCGGCGCTCCATTACCGGGTCGACGGCAGGCCCCGACCCACGGTCGTCCATTTCCACGGCGGCCCCGAAGGCCAGGCCCGCGGCAACTTCAACCAGGTCGTCCAGCTGCTCTTGGCCGGCGGCTTCGACGTGTTCATGCCCAACGTGCGCGGCAGCACCGGTTACGGCGTGCGCTTCTTCTCGCTCGACGACAAGGAGCTGCGTTGGGACTCCGTCCGGGACGGCTGCGAAGCGGCCCGGCATCTGAAACGCGATGGCTACGCCACGCGCACGGCGGCCATGGGCGGCTCCTACGGAGGCTTCATGACGTTGGCCGTGCTGGTCGACGACCCCGACCTGTGGGATGCGGCCGTGGACATCGTCGGCATCGCCGACTGGCACACCTTCTTCAAGAACACCAGCGGCTGGCGCCGCGCTCTGAGGGCGGCCGAGTACGGCGACCCCGATATCCCGACCGAGGCGGAGTTCCTGGCCGAATTCAGCCCGCTGCGCCGCGCCCACGCCATCAAGGCGCCCCTGTTGGTCCTCCACGGCCGCAACGACGTGCGCGTGCCGGTTGGCGAGGCCGAGCAGATCGTGCGCGCCACCGGCGCCGAACTCCTGGTCTTCGACGATGAGGGCCACGGCATCGTGCGCCACGGAAACCGCGTCCGCGCCTACGGCCGGGCGGTCAGCTTGCTGCGCGAGAAGTTCGCCTGAAGGCTACCTGGAACAGGGCTTTTTGCTGTCGCCGTGGCAGCGCGTGGGCGCCGGCGGCTGGCTGACCTGCGTACCCGAATCGCCGGGCGCGCTCGGGCTCGAGCTCCGTACCGCCGGCGCCGGCGCCGGAATCACCGGGGCCACCGCCTCGACCTGCTGACCGGCCGCGCGCGCGATGGAGTTGGCGGCTACCGCCTGCGCCGGTGGCCTCGGTGCCGGCGCCGGGACGAGAACGGCCGGAGCTCCGGGCGCACCAATGGAGACGTAGACCGGATTGACTCGGGTCCCAGGCATCAGGGAGGCCCCCAGCGCCAGGCCGGCCAATGCCAGCAGGACGCCGGCCACGAAGACGACCTTCATGACTGAAAAACGTTTTACGCCGGGTGGCTACCCGGCGGCGCGGAGCTCGGCTGGCGCTAGCGGGCGGCTCGGCGCCGAGCCGGCGTGCGGGCCGGCCGGACCTCGCCCATCAGGGTTCCGAATCCCTCTTCCATGTATTGCTTGGCCTGGTAGAGGTTGATCGCCCAGCCCACGCCGAAAACCCGGTCGGTGAACAGGCGGTCGTCGTCGGGATTCCAGTAGGCGGCGCGGATCCGCTCCCAGGTCGGCGGGCGGAAGTCGTAGGGGACCACTCCGAATACCTTTCCATGCCAGGTGCGGTCGGCCTCCGGTTTGGACATCTCCTGAGAGATGGCGGCTACCATGAGCCCGAATCCCGCCAGCTTCACGATGCGCCTGAGGCGCCGGACGAACCTCACATCCTGATTATCCGCGCCGTAACCCGCTCCGCGCCCGCCCCGTTCCATGCCCGGGGTAGGGGTTAGATATGGCCAGTCGCATCCAGCAGTCCACCCGTTGGTGGCGATGGCTCACCCCAGGGCTCGAGGTCAAGCGCTGGGTGATCCTGCTCATGGTCAGCATCCTGATCATCGACCTGGGCATCGCCTACGTTCTCAAGGAGTTCTACCGGACTGCGCAGCTGCCCGGCGAAGCCGCGCTGATCACCCTTCAGTTCATTCCCCGCTACCTGCGCGGCGTGCTGTTCGGGGTTCTCGGTCTGGGGCTGCTCGTGTTCTCGGTTTACAAGCTCCAGAATTCCGTTCTCGGCCCCTTCCTGCCCGGCGGCGAGCGCAGCATCGCCGAGCAGATCTACGCCTTCCGGACGCGCAACCGCGGCCCGCGGATCGTAGCCATCGGCGGCGGCACCGGCATGAGCACCCTGCTCCGCGGCCTGAAGGAGTACACGGCCAACCTGGCCGCGATCGTGACCGTGGCCGACGACGGGGGCTCCAGCGGCCGCCTGCGCGAGGAGTACCGGATCCTGCCGCCCGGGGATTTCCGCCAGTGCCTGGTGGCCCTGGCCGACGCCGAGCCGCTGGTCAAGGAGCTGTTCAACCACCGCTTCAGCGAGGGTTCGCTGGGAGGCCACTCCTTCGGGAACCTCTTCATCATGGCCATGGCCGACATCACCGGGAACTTCGAGCACGCGCTGCGTGAGTCAGGGCGCGTGCTCGCGGTCCGCGGCGCCATCATCCCCAGCACGTTGCACGATGTGACGCTGGTGGCCAGCGTCAACGGCAGCATGGTCGAGGGCGAGTCCAAGATCCCCAAGCAGAACGCGCCCATCAGCCAGGTCTTCTTGAAGCCGGACAACGCCGAGCTCAACCCCGAAGCCGCGATGGCGATCATGAACGCCGAGGTGATCGTGATCGGCCCGGGCAGCCTCTACACGTCGATCCTGCCCAACCTGATGGTGCCGGGCATGATGCACGCGATCAAGGCTTCGCCGGCGCTGAAGGTGTTCGTCGTCAACGTCGCCTCGCAGCACGGCGAGACCGACAACTTCAACGTGAGCGACTACCTGCGCGTGCTGGCCGACCACGTCGAGCAGCTGCCGCTCGACTTCATCGTCGTCAACTCCAACCTCAACCACATGCCCACCGGCGGGCAATCGCAGGTCATCTTCGATTTTCAGGAGGCGCAGCGCATGGAGCCGCGCGCGCGCTTCATCGCCGCCGACGTGGTCAACACTCGCATCCCCTCGCACCACGATCCCGAAAAGCTCTCCAAAGTCCTGATCAAGCGCGTCTGGGAGGCCTAAACCGGCCGGCCCCGACCTCGACCAGGAGCGCGGCCACGGCCGCATAGATCAGGCCGGCCAGCGCGTCCACGAAGTAGTGCTCGCCCAGGTACACGATCGCCGTCCAGACCCCCGCGGTCCAGATCGCGAGGCCGATCGACAAGGCTCGATACCGGTTCCAGGCGTAGCTCGCCGCCAGCAGCGGAAAGGCCGCGTGCAGCGACGGAAAGGCCGCGAACTGGTTGGGGTTGAGGTGCGAGTAGATCGGCGAGATGTAGTAGTTGTTGAAGAGCTTCTTGACCGTCTCGTCCGTCACCCAGTGCACCTGGTGCGGGAACTGCAGGCGCGGTGGCACGCTGGGATAGAAGAGGTAGGTCAGGAACGCCAGGAACGACATCAGCAGCAGCGCGCTGATGAAGCGCCAGTAGTGCTCGCGGCTGCGCGTCCAGAAGATGAAGCCGACCACGATCGGCAGCGGGAAGTGCATGAAGTACAGCACCAGCGCAACCACGTCCTGTGGCCGCACCGCGTGGGGGTCATAGAAGTTCTGCTGCAGCACCATCGTGGGCAGGTTGCCCGCGAACAGCAGGCGCTCGAGTCCTGAGAGATCGTGCGGCGCGAAACCGGTCTTGGCGGCGAAGCCGCGCATCGCCTCGTAGGCGAAAAAGAGGACCAGGAACGGCGCCCAGTCCTTGATGAACTGGCCGCCGCGGCCCATGGCCACGGCGATCAGGAGCAGCGCCAGCACCACCCACTGCGGCTCGATGGAGATGCCGCGCGCCAGCATCACGCCGAAGATGACCAGCAGGTAGAAGGTGCTGGCGGCGAGGAGCATCCGCGGCGGGATGCGCGTCAGCGGATGCCGGGGCTCAGCTCCTGACGACTGCGACAGCGGCGATCTCTACAGTCACGTTCCTTGGCAGCGAGTTGGTGCCCAGTGCGGCCCGCGAGTGCCGGCCGGCTTCGCCCAGCACCTCGACCAGAAGGTCGGAGCAGCCGTTGATCACCTCCGGCTGCTCGCCGAAGCCATCCTCGCAGTTGACGAAGCCGATCACCTGCGCGATCTGTTCGACCTTCTCCAGCCCGCCGGCGGCTTCCAGCTGGGCCAGAATGGCAACCCCGCAGGCCCGGGCCGCCTCTCTGGCCTGCTCCACCGTGACCTGGCCCGGCACCCGGCCCGTGTACATGCCGCCGTCCGGCTTGCGGGGAATCTGGCCCGCCACATAGACCAACGAGCGTCCGCCCGCGAGTGGCACAACCCGCGTCGGCACATAGTTGGCGGCCGGCGGCGGAGCTGCTGGGAGCTCTATGCCGAGCGCGTGAAGACGGTCGTGCGGAGTGGCCATCGGAGGGAGTCTACGGGCTCCTTGCCGGTACCGTGGAAGCCGGTGCTGAAGTTCTATCCCGACCACGTGCCAGCCCGGGTGCCCCGTGTTATCGGCGACATGCTGGTGACGCTCTGGGTGGTGGCCTGGGCGCTGTGCGGCTTCGCCGTGTACCAGATCGTGGAGGGGCTGCAGGCGGTGGCGGACGGCATCACCGGCACCGGGCGCACGCTGGACGCCTGGATCGAGTCGTTCCGCAATGCGGTGCCGCGGGGCATCCCCGGCATCTCCAGCTTCCTGACCGGCGTCGCCGACGGCCTGCAGCGGAACTCCGGTGACCAGCTGATCGGGTTCGGCGGCCAGGCTCGGGAGACCATCGATCACCTGGCCATCGCCTTCGGGCTGGTGACGGCGGTGCCGCCGATCTTGATCGTGGGCGGCACCTATCTTTTCTGGCGCTGGCGGGACGCCCGCGAGATGGGCGCCGCCCTGGCCTTCGTGAGCGCCGCCGAGCGCAGCGGCCGCCTGGAGCAGGCCAAGGCCGTGCTCGCTTACCGGGCGGTGGCGCAGCTCCGGTTCACCGAGCTCATGAAGGCCAGCTCCGACCCCATCGGAGACCTCGCCGCCCACCAATACGAGGGCCTGGCCGCGGCCATGCTCAAGCGCGCCGGCCTGGAGTCCTTCCGGCTCTACGACCGGGGCGCCGCCAGGCTCTCAGAGCCTGCGGCGGCGGCCGCGGCGGAAATAGGCGACGCCGGCCAGGAGGATCACGGCCACCGCCGCCACTCCCAGCGCCAGGTAGGGCGCCTCGGGACCGGAGACGAAGGCCGCTAGCCAGGTCGAGGTGTGGGCCTGGCCGCTGTGCGCTGGCGCGGCGGCCGGCGGCACGGTCGGGATCGGCTGCTGGGGCGGCTGGACCGGGCCTCCGGTGTCGTGGAACCCGAACAGCATCACGGCGTGGTCGGCCGGCCGGAAGGTCGCGATGTAGAGCGTCGGCTGTTCGTCCGCGCTGACCGCCAGGGCGCTGACCGTGGCCACCGGCGGGTGCAGCGGGTAGAAGTGCTGGCCGTTGTCGGTGGTAGACCACAGGCCGCCCTGGTCGGAGGCCCCGCCGTCACTGCCCACGTAGTAGTGATCGGCGTGGGCCGCTGTGAAAGCGACCTGGTTGAAGTCGGTCGCCGGTAATGCCCCGCCGCCGGTGAGCTGCTGCCACGTGCCCCCGCTGTCGGCGGAGGAGTAGAGACCGGAGTTGGTGCCCAGCAGCACCGGCCGGGTGTCAGCCTTCGGCGGGAGGGCGCCGCCATAGGCCGCCAGCGCGGACACGATGTTGCTGCTGGTGGCGACGCCGGTGACCGGGTTCCAGGTCTGACCACCGTCCAGGCTGTTGTAGAGGGGCAGCGGCTCGCTCCCGCGGGTGGCGTCGCCGCCGGCCAGCAGCTTCGAGGGGTCGTTGACCGCCGAGATGGCGAGCGCGGTGACGCTGACGCTGGGGAGGGCGGCGCTGATCGCGGGCCCCGGGTCTTTGACGGTGAGGACGCCCTGCTCGGTGCCCACGGCCGTGAAGGACTTGGCGAAGCCGAAGGCCCGGCCGACCGACCTCTCCAGGCCTGGCTGGACGGCCCAGGTCTGGCCGGAGTCGGAGCTGCGCAGAACGCCGGCGCCTCGGGTGCCGGCCAGTACCAGCCCGGGCTTGGCCGGACTGAAGGCTATCGAGAGCACGGCCTGCCCGGGATCGCGCCGGACCGGGGCCCAGGACTTGCCGCCGTCGCGGCTGCGGTAGATGGTGCCGGTCTGCGTCCCGGCCAGCAGCAGCTGGTTGTCGGAAGGACTGACGGCCAGCGCGAAGACGGGGGCGTCGGGGGTCTCGGGAAGCGGGGCAAGCAAGGTCCAGGTGTTGTCCGGACCGGCCGCAAGGGCGGCCAAAACCGGCGCCGACGCGGCCAGGGCCAGCGCCGCACATGCCGCAAGAAGACGTTGGCAGGGACGCGACACGAGTCCCGGGGATTATGGCCCAGGCCGGCAAGCTGTGCACGCCGATGTGGCTTTTCCGATCACGACGGCTACAATCCGGGCCCGTGGGGAGAATTTTGGAGGCCTTGGAAAAGGCCGCGTTCAAGCCCACCGAGCTGCCCCCGGCAGCGGCAATCGCGATCG
>VBEO01000059.1 GCA_005881825.1 Chloroflexota bacterium
CGGCGGGACCACCCGCGGGCGGAACTCAGCCTGTTAAGGGGGCGGTAGAATCGGTTGGCGCCGCGAGGCGCCCGGCGCACCGCGCCCGCGTAGCTCAATTTGGCAGAGCAGGGGACTCTTAATCCCAAGGTTCACGGTTCGAGTCCGTGCGCGGGCACCAGCCACGTCCCAAAACATCGGGATTTGTCTTTCCGCTGACGCTCGCCCTACGATTAGCCAACGCTCCGAGATTTGGCGTAGGCCGACACTGGGAAGGGGGTTAGACATGGCTCGACGTTGGTTGTCGCGGCAGCTCTACGCGCGGGCGGCCGCGGTCGGCGTAGCCGCGCTGGCGCTGTTTCCAGCGGGCAGCATCAATGCCAGCGCCTCGAACAAACCGCCCAGTTCGGCGCAATGTCTCTCGCGCGTTAACGACACGCCGAGCAAGCTCGTGGAGTGCGTGCGGACCGACGACCTGTGGAACCACATGAAACAGTTCGAGGCCATCGCGAAAGCGAATCCCAGCCCTGCCGATGGGCACCCTTCGCGCAACTCGGGTGAACCCGGCTACAAGGCGTCGGTCGACTACGTCGCCGCGGTGATGAATGCGGCCGGATACGACGTCACGATCCAGACCTACACCTTCACGTACTACGCGTTCACCGGTATTCCAAAGTGGAGCGAAGCGTCACCCGTCGCCCAGACTTTTGCCCTCACCACCGACTGGAATCCCGGACAGAGCATCGGCTCAGCCACCAATGCGACGCTGCAGCCGGCGGGCGGCATCATCATCCCCTCGCCCGGGGGCTCGACGAGCGGCTGCAGCTCCAGTGATTTCGCGGGCTTCGTGCCCGGCCGCATCGCTTTGATCCAGCGCGGGACCTGCTTCTTCGGCGTCAAGGTTCTGAATGCCCAGGCAGCCGGGGCTTCCGGTGTCGTCATCTTCAACGAAGGCAACACCGCGGCACGCAGCGGCGTTCTGTCGGGCAGCCTCGAGGACGCCAACGGCAACCCGATCATTCCGACGATTCCGGTCGCATTCACGTCCTTCGCGATCGGCCAGACGCTATACAACGCCTACAACGGCGGCACCAAGCCGGTCATGAGCCTGAGCATTCCGGCGATCACCAAGGAAAACGCGCCCGACTACAACGTGATCGCGGAATCAAAGGGTGGCGACCCCAATCACGTCCTGGTGATCGATGCCCACCTCAATGCGATTTACGGCGAGGGCATGCTCGACGACGCATCCGGTTCGGCGACCATCCTCGACATCGCGCAGGAGATGAAGAACGTAGATCCGACCAACAAGCTGCGCTTCATCTGGTTCGGCGGTGAGGAGCTGGGAGAGCTGGGCTCGCACTACTACGTGAGCCATTTGAGCTCCACGGACTTGAGCCACATCGGTTATGACCTCGACGCCGACGTCACCGCGACGCCAAACTACGTGGTCGGAGTGCTCGATCCCGCCGGGCCTGACCTCTTCACACGCACGCCCTCGGAGCAATTTCCGAATCGCGTCTACAAGGCGTCGACCATCGCCGAAAACGAAGCGAACGCCTACTTCGAGTCCATCGGCCTGAACCATGAACCGTTCTCACCGGTCGGGACAGACGCCGAACAGTTCAACCTGGCCGGAATTCCAGCCAGCGGCGTGCTGACGGGACAGGACTGCTGCAAGACGCAGGAC
Organism: Chloroflexota bacterium; assembly: GCA_005881825.1. Lineage (GTDB taxonomy): Bacteria > Chloroflexota > Dormibacteria > Dormibacterales > Dormibacteraceae > CF-28. The sequence goes on from VBEO01000059.1 coordinate 1,670, forward strand.
GATGTGAACCTGTTCGGCGGCACCACGGGCAATTTCGAAGGCATCGGCATCTCGCCCAGTGGCTGCGTCGACAATCCCTTCCTCTGGTGCGACAACCTCAGCAACAACGATCCGAACGTGCTGACGTTCATGTCGAAGGGATTCGCGGTCATGGTGGCCAACATGGCGTTCGACACCAAAGTGATGTCCGCCAGCAACAACGCCGTCTACAGCAAGAAGCTGCCCATCACGAGCGAGGTGGGCCGCCACTACTTCGTCTCCTAAAGTTCACTTGTCGGCAGGGGTCGGGCGTGCACCCGACCCCTGCTCTTAGCGGCAGTCGTCGATCACCACGATCGTCTGGCCATCGTCGAACACGGCGTGATAGCGGACCACCACCGCGTCTCCCGGATGGAACGGACACGGCCCGCGTTTCGGCCTTTGATCGGGGTCGGCGAGACTGAAGTAGCGCGTCGGTTGACCGCTGCCCGTACCTTCGGCAAGCCAGCCGCCGGCCCCCACGTACCCCCGCGCGCACCCTCGATCTCCCGGGGCGACATCTCCCACCTGTTTGGCGGTCCACCAGAAGCAACCAGGAGCCACGTGCCGCAGCGGAGTCAGAGCGACAAAAACCCCGACGGCGCCCGCCAGGATCGCGATACCCGCGATGACCAGGAGCAGTGACCGCGAGCCGTTGATCAGACGCACTCGAATCTAATGCGGGACTCTTAAGGCCGGTCGCAAACCGCGGCTATACTGGCGGCTAACCCGCGAGGGGAGTAGCCACCTCGCCTTTCCCGTCAGGACGGCCGCCAGGCCCGGGAAGGCGGCGGAGAGATCCGCGGCAAGACCTCTGCTCAAACCGAGTAGGAGGTCACCGTGATCCGCAGCATTCTGGTCTCGATCGTCTTGATCGCGTTCACCGACGTGGCGCTGCAGCTCGACAACGCGATCGCCATCTCCAGCGTCGCCGCCGGCGTCCCGGCCGGCCAGCGCTTCGCAGTGCTGGCGGGGGGCGTTCTCCTCGCCGCCTGCTGCCTGCTGGCGTTCACGCTCGTCGGCTCGATCCTGATCGTCCGCTTCTGGTGGGTGAAGCCGCTGGCCGGCTTGGCGCTGATCTTCATCGGCGGCAGGCTCGTTCTGGATCTGCTACCCCGATGAGCAGGCGGCGCCGGCTGACCCTGATCGGGATCGCCCTCGTCGTGGTGGCTGCCGGCGGGGCGGCGGTCGTCTGGCTGGGAGACGTCTCTCTTCCGAGTGCCGCTGCGCTCAAAGGCCAGGGCTACCTGGGCGCGCTCCTCCTGCTCTACGTAGAGGAATCGGGCATCCCGCTGCTGGTGCCGGGCGACGCTTTCGTCCTCTACGTCGGGCACCGCCTGCCCGACTCTCTGCTGCCCTGGATCGCCGCCTGGCTGGCCCTGATCGCCGCCGTCACGCTGGGCGCGACCAACCTGTACCTGATCTCCCGGACGCTCGGGCGTCGTCTGCTCGAGCACCCGCTGGCGCGCTTCCTGCACCTCTCGCAAGCTCGCCTCGACGCTGCCGAGCAGCGCTTCCGCCGCTGGGGCCCCTGGGCGATCTTGATCGGACGTCACGTACCTGGCATGCGCGTCCCGATCACCGTGGCCTGTGGGCTGCTGGGAATGCGGTACCGCATGTTCGCCCCCTGCGTCGCCCTGTCGACCGCGGTCTGGGCGGCCTTGTTCCTGGGGTTGGGCGCCACCTTCGGCGAGGAAGCCGGCCGGCTGCTGGGCCAGCCGCCCGCGCGCGTCATCGTCGTCTCCGCCGGAGTCGCGGCCGCGGGAGCCTTCCTTCTGATGCGCTTGCCCGGTGGCGACCAGGCACTGGCCCGGCGGCCGCTGGCCTGGGCCGCCTTGCTGGCCGCGCAAGGCCTGCTGCTCGCAGCCGACCTCGGGGCTGGTTCCAGGGCCGCCCTCGGCGTGCTGGCTGTGATCGCGCTTCTTCCCGCCGGCTGGCTCCTCGCCGGCTGGCGGTCGGCCCTGGTGTTGATCGCGTTCGTGTGTGCGCGGCTGGTGGACTACGGTCTGGGCGGCAACACGGCGCTGACGGTGGTGGCCGAGCTCTTCGCCGGCGCCGCCACCATGCTCGCGGCCCGCGCGGCCATGAGCGCCGGCTGGAGCGCGCGTGCTCGACTGGCCCGAGAAGCGGCCCACGATCTGCGCACCCCGCTGACCGTCCTCCACGGATACATCTCGATGCTGGAAGACGGTTCGTTCCCGCGCGAGCGCACGCACCAGGTGGTGACGTTGCTCTCCGGCAAGACGCGCGAGCTCAACGAAAAGATCGACGCCATGCTCGAGCGGATGCGCGTCAGCGCATGAGCGGCTCCTACGCGTTGCCGACTTTTTGGCGCCGGCGATGGTAGCGGTTAGGCGTGCGCTTCGTGGTCGTCGGCCTGACTCTGAGCTCGGCCTGGGGCAACGGCCACGCCACCACCTGGCGAGGCTTGCTCCGAGCTCTCGCCCTGGCGGGCCACAGCTCCGTCTTCTTCGAGCGCGATGTCGCCTACTACGCCGACCACCGCGACCTGCCCGATCCGCCCTGGTGCGACCTGGTGCTCTACAGGGAATGGACCGAGGTGGCAGCCCGCCTGCGCCGGGAGCTGGCGCAAGCGGATGTCGCCATCGTCAGCTCCTACTGTCCGGACGGCCTGGCCGCGATCGGCGCGCTGCGCCGGGCGCGGACGCCCTGCGCCGCCTTCTACGACATCGATACGCCGGTCACGGTCGCAGACCTGCGTGCACACGGACTCGCCGCGGCCAGGGGCGTCCGCTACCTCTCCGCGGAGCTGGTCAGGCACTTCGACCTCTATCTGAGCTTTACCGGCGGCCCCCTCCTGCGCGAGCTCGAGGACCGCTGGGGCGCCCGCCGGGCGGCACCGCTCTACTGCTCCGTTGATCCCGAGCTGCACCGGCCCGTGCCCCCCGACCCCGACCTGGCCTGCGACCTCGCCTACCTGGGCACTTACTCGGCCGACCGGCAGCCCGCGCTCGAGTCACTGCTGCTGGAGACAGCGCGACGCCACCCGGACCGGGGATTCCTGGTGGCGGGACCGCAGTATCCCGAGAGCCTCGACTGGCCCCCCAATGTGCGGCGGTTGGAGCACGTGCCCCCCTCGCGTCACGCCGCCCTCTACTCCAGCGCCCGGCTCAACCTCAACCTCACACGCGCTGCGATGGTGGCGGCCGGCTGGTCGCCGTCGGTGCGGCTCTTCGAGGCGGCCGCCTGCGGGGCGGCGCTGGTCAGCGACCGCTGGTCGGGGCTCGAGCAGCTCCTGGAGCCGGACCGCGAGATCCTGCTCGCCACCCGGCCGCAAGATGTCGGGGCTTACCTGAAGATGGATGACGCGGCGCTGCGCGCGCTGGGCGCGGCCGCGCGTCGGCGCGTCATCCGGGAGCACAGTGCGAGCGTCCGCGCGCAGCAGCTCGTGGAGCTGTGCACGGAAGTCATCAGCGCGCGTATCGGCGCGTCATCCGCGCGCAGAAGTCCGCGAAGAGCTCCACGTCCTGAGGCGGGCTCGCGTAGTGCGGCCGCAGCCCCAGGTGCTCGGGCGTGAAGCAAAAAGTGAGAGTCACGTCGAAGGCGTCCAGCGCCCGCATCTGGCGGTCGAACCAGCTCTCCCAACCGGGGCGGTAGCAGTCGGCCCAGCTCAGGCCGGTGCGCAGGTGACGCACACCCAGCCGGCGCAGCATGCTCACGGCCGCGTCGAGCCTCTCGTCCTCGAAGTGGAACCACTGGCAGATGCCGAGCGCCGGGGCGTGGCAGGCAAAGTCGGCCAGGGCCAGCTTGGGAGTGCCGTCCTCCCTCAGCAGTCCCATGTGGAAATGGCGGTAGTAGGAGGAGCCCTCGGCCTCCCGGTGCCGGGTGGTGGCCGGCCACGCCCGCGGCAGGTCGAACAGGCTGTACCAGTGCACCCGCGGCGCCCGCCCCACCAGGAGCTCGGCGGTGCGGCCGAGGCCCCACCGCTGCACCTCTTCGGCGCCGAACGTGGAAACGCCGACCTCGGTCACCCATACCGGCTTGGTAGTCACCGCCTGGATCTCGCACAGGCGCTGCGGCCACTCGTCGATGGGCCAGTGGTTCCAGTCCAGCGGAAAGCCGTGAACCGCTACCGCGTCGACCTGGTCGAGGACGCCCTGGCCGGCGAGGTTCGCCATGAACAGCGGATCGATCGGCGAGATGCCACCCAGCACGCGCACCACGTCGGAGCTCTCGCAGCGCACCGCCTGCGCCGCCCGCACGGCCATGGAGGCGAAGATCCGCCAGTCGGGGTCGGCTTCGAAATCCCAGTGGGACAGGTTGTTGGGCTCGTTCCAAAGCATCACTGCCTCGACCACTTAAGCGCACAACTCCAACTGCTGATAATGCGCTGTCACCCCGGGAGCACTTGTTGCAGCGGAAGTTGCAGAAGGTGAAGTAGCGTCAGTCCGCAAAAGCCCAGATGGGGGATGTTGGAAAGCTACTGATCACGGGCGCCGCGGGCTTCATCGGCACCAACGCGGCCGCTCATTTCGCCTCCCGCGGCTGGCAGGTCACGGGCCTCGACAACCTCGCCCGGCCCGGATCGGAGCGCAACCTGGAATGGCTCCGCCAGGCCCATCCCGGGGTTCGCGTGGTGCGGGCCGACGTGACCGACGCCGAGGGGGTGGCCGAGCTGGTCGCCGGCCACGACGCCGTGCTCCACCTGGCCGCGCAGGTCGCCGTGACCACCTCGCTCCTCGACCCGCGGGCCGACTTCGAGGTCAACGCCAAGGGGACGCTGAATGTGCTGGAGGCGGTGCGCCGGCGAGCCCCCGGCGCCATCCTCCTCTACGCCTCGACCAACAAGGTCTACGGCGCGATGGAAGGGTGGTCGCTGGTGCGGCGCGGCGCCCGCTGGGAGCCGGTGGCGGGGCCCCGCGGAGTCACGGAATCGGAGCCGCTCGATCTCCACAGCCCCTACGGCTGCTCCAAGGGCGCCGCCGACCAGTACGTCCATGACTACGGCCGGTGCTACGGCCTGCGCACTTTCGTGTTCCGGCAATCGTGCATCTACGGCCGCCACCAGCGAGGCACCGAGGACCAGGGCTGGGTGGCGCACTTCGCCCTCCGCTTGCTGTCCGACCGGCCCGTGACCGTCTACGGCGACGGCGCGCAGGTGCGCGACTTGCTCGATGTGCGCGACCTCTGCGCAATGTATGAGTCGGCCCTGGACGCCCGCGTGGCCGGCCGCATCTACAACGTGGGCGGCGGGCCTGGCAGCGCGCGTTCGGTGCTCGAGGTCCTGGCCGCGCTGGAGAGGCTCTCCGGCCGCCGCGCCCGCGTCGAGTTCGCCGATTGGCGGCAGGGCGACCAGCGCTGGTACGTGAGCGACCTGGGCCGGGTGCAGCGGGAGCTGCGCTGGCAGCCCGACATCGACTTCGAGCGCGGCCTGCGGGAGCTGGTGGAGTGGCTGCGCGGCGATCTCGCCGCAGACCGGCGGCCTCGCGTCGCGGATCTGGAGGCTGCCAGCGCCTGATGCCGAAGCAGGTCCTCATCACCGGCGGCGCGGGCTTCATCGGCTCGCACCTGGCCGACCTCCTGCTCCGCCACGGCCACCGCGTGCGGGTTCTGGACTGCCTGCTGCCCCAGGTGCACGGCCCCGACTGCACGCGGCCGGGCTACCTGGACCCGGACGTCGAGCTGATCTGCGATGACGTGCGCAGCGCGGGCGCGGTGCGCCGCGCCCTCAAGGACGTGGACGCCGTCTTCCATCTGGCCGCCATGGTGGGCGTCGGCCAGAGCATGTACGAGCTCGGCGCCTACACCAGCGTCAACAACCTGGGCACGGCCACCCTGCTCGAGGCGCTGGTGGAGCGGCCGGTGGAGCGGCTGGTGGTGGCCAGCAGCATGAGCGTCTACGGCGAAGGCCTCTACCGCGACGCCGACGGTGCCGAGGTGCCGGCCGTCGAGCGCACCCCCGAGCAGCTGCGCCGTCACGAGTGGGAGCCGCGAGACCTGGACGGGCATGTGCTGTGCCCCGTGCCGACGCCCGAGCACAAGCTGCCCAGCCTGGCCTCCGTTTACGCGCTCTCCAAGTACGACCAGGAGAAGATGTGCCTGCTGGTCGGCGCAGCGTATGGGATCCCGACCTGCGCGCTTCGCTTCTTCAACGTCTACGGCACCCGGCAGGCTCTGTCCAACCCCTACACGGGGGTGCTCGCGATATTCGCCTCCCGGATCCTGAACGGGGCGCGCCCGCGGATCTTCGAGGACGGCCTCCAGCGCCGCGACTTCGTGAGCGTCCACGACGCCGCCGAGGCGTGCCGGCTGGCCATGACCGCGCCGGCGGCGCCGGGCGGGGTGTTCAACGTGGGCAGCGGAGCGGCCGTCAGCGTGCTCGAGATCGCCCATCGGGTGGCGGCGGCCCTGGGGCGTCCGGACCTGGCGCCCGAGATCAGCGGCCGCTACCGCGTTGGGGACATCCGCCATTGCTTCGCCGACATCACCCGGGCCCAGCGCGAGCTCGCCTACGAGCCGCGGCAGGACTTCCAGGCAGGCATCGCCGACCTGGCCGAGTGGGTGGCCGGGCAGGCCGCCGAGGACCGCGTCGAGGAGGCAACCCGCGAGCTGGCGGCACGCGGCCTCACAGCCTGACCGTGCTGCAGCCGGAGGCAGTCGCGGCCATGACCGCCCGCCGTAACGTCAGAGCCCGCCTGGTGGCGCCGCGCCGGTTCGAGCTGGCGGACCGGCCGGTAGGCCGTGTCCGGGAGGGCGGGGCCCTGGTCCGCATCCTGGGCTGCGGAGTCTGCGCTTCGAGCCTGCCCCTGTGGGAGGGCCGCCCCTGGTTCGACTACCCGCGCCCGGCCGGCGAGCCCGGCCACGAAGGCTGGGGAATCGTGGAGGCTGTTGCCCCCGACGTGACGGAGCTGAGCCCGGGCGACCTGGTGGCCACGCTGGGTCTCGATGCCCTCGCCCAATACCTGGTCTGCCCGGCCACCGAGTGCGTGCGCCTGCCGCACCGGCTGGCCGGCCGTCCGTTTCCCGGCGAGGCCTTGGGCTGCGGTTTCAACGTGGTCCGGCGCGCCGGCCTCGAGCCTGCGCAGCGCATCGCCGTGGTGGGGGGCGGGTTCCTCGGCTTGCTGGTGGGGGCGATCGCCCACCACCTGGGCGCAGTCGTGGTGGTGGCCTCGCGACGCGCGCAGGCCCGGCAACTAGCCGAGCAGCTGGGCGCCGCAGCGACGATCGATTCCAACGACCCGGAGACGGCGCTCGCCCGCGCCCGCCGCCTGGCACCCAAGGGCTGGGACTGCGTGATCGAGTGCACCGGGCTGCAGGCGCCGCTGGACCTCGCCTCGGAGCTGGTGCGGGAGCGCGGCCGGCTGGTGATCGCGGGCTACCACCAGGACGGCCGCCGGCAGGTCGACATGCAGAGCTGGAACTGGCGCGGGATCGACGTGGTCAACGCCCACGAGCGGGACCCTGCCCGCTACCGGCAGGGCATCCAGGAGGCGGCGCGGGCCGCTGCCGAGGGCTGGCTGCGTCCCGAGCAGCTGGTGAGCCACAGCTTCCCCCTCGAGGAGGTCGGCGCGGCCTTCGAGCTGGTCGGCCGGGCGCCCGACGGCTTGACCAAGGCCGTCTTGAGGATGGATTGAGCGCCGCCACCCCGGCCCTGCTGACGCCGCGCCTCGGCTTCCTGGGCACCGGCTGGATCGGCCGCAACCGGCTGCGCGCTCTGCGCGCCAGCGGCGCGGCCACGATCGGCCTGCTCTGCGACCCCGACGCCGGCGCCCTGTCGGCAGCCGCCGCCGAGGCGCCTGACGCCGTCCTGGCCGGCTCCCTGCAGGACCTCCTGTCCGCCGGGCCGGACGGCATCGTGATCGCCACGCCCAACGCCCTCCACGCCGAGCAGGCGATCGCCGCGCTGGAGAGCGGCGTGGCGGTCTTCTGCCAGAAGCCGCTCGGGCGCACGGCGGGCGAGGTGGAGCGGATCTTGAAGGCGGCGCGAAAAGCCGATCTCCTGCTCGGGGTCGACCTCTCCTACCGGCACACGGCCGCCGCCGCGGCGCTAAAACGCGCCTATGACAGCGGTGAGCTGGGCACGGTGTTCGCCGCGGAGCTCGAGTTCCACAACGCTTACGGACCCGACAAGGCCTGGTTCCGCGATCCCGCTCAGGCCGGCGGTGGCTGCGTGCTGGACCTGGGCGTGCACCTGGTCGACCTCGCGCTCTGGATGCTCGACTTCCCGGGCGTCAGGCATGTCGCGTGCGCGCGCTATGCAGGGGGTCACCGCATCCCGGACACGCAGGCCGCCGCCGAAGACTACGCCGAGATCCGGCTGGACCTCGAGACCGGCGCGATGGTCCGAATCGCCTGCTCCTGGGACCTGCACGCCGGCGCCGACGCGGTGATCCGGGCCGCGTTCTTCGGCACCCGAGGCGGGGCGCGGCTGGAGAACGTGGCCGGGTCCTTCTATGACTTCCGGGCCGAGCTGACCAGGTCCACCAGCTCCCGTCTGCTGAGCTCACCGCCCGACGACTGGGGCGGCCGGGCGCTCGTCGCCTGGGCGCTGCAGCTGGCGGCGGGCGGCGGCTACGACCCCGAGGCCGACCGGCTCCTCACCCTCCACCAGGTGCTGGACCGCTGCTGCGGACGATGAAGCTGCTGCTGACAACGGATGCCGTCGGCGGGGCCTGGACCTTCGCCCTCGAGCTGGGCGCGCAGCTGGCGGCCGGCGGGCACAGCGTGACGCTGGCCGTGCTGGGGCCCGACGCCCCGCCCGGCCGCCTCGCGGAGCTGCGGCGGGTGCCCGGCGTCCGGGTCCTCCAACACCGCTGCGCGCTTGAGTGGATGCCCGAGCCCTGGGCGGAGGTGGAGAGCTCCGGTCGCTGGCTGCTGGAGGTGGCCGCGCGCGAGCGCCCCGATGTCGTTCACCTGGGCGGCTATGCGCACGCCGCACTGCCCTTCGAGGCGCCGGTAGTGGTGACCGCCCACTCCTGCGTGCTCAGCTGGTGGCGCGCGGTCCACGGCACCGGCGCTCCCCCGCAATGGCGGCGCTATGCGGCCGCGCTGCGTGAGGGCCTCCAGCGCGCGCGGCTGGTGGTGGCCCCCACCGGCGCCATGTTGCGAGCGCTGGAGGCGGAGCACGGCCGCCTCGGCGCCAGCGCCGTGATCCCGAACGGCCGGCGCCCCGAGCTATTCCCGCCCCTGGTCAAAGCCGAGCTGGTGCTCTGCGCCGGTCGCCTTTGGGACCCGGCCAAGAACCTGGCCGCGCTGGAGGCGGCCGCGCGTCACTGCAGCTGGCCCGTCGCCTGCGCGGGCCCCGGGGGATCGGGCGGCGCGGTGCGCCCGCTGGGCGAGTTGACGACCACCCAGCTGGCCCGCTGGCTAGGACGCGGCCGTGTTCGTCGACCCGCGCCGGCCAGATCTGCTGGCCGGCGTCCTCAACCGGCTGGCCGCGGCGCCGGCGGCTCGCTCGGAGCTGGCCGGGGCGGCCCGGCGCCGAGCCCTGGAGCTGAGCCCGCAGCGCATGGCCGCCGGCTACCTGAAGGCTTACGCCGGCGTGCTCAGCCACCCCTACAAGGCGGCCTGAACGCGTGCGCGTCGCCCTCTTCTACCACTCGCTGGTGTCGGACTGGAACCACGGCAACGCCCACTTCCTGCGCGGCTTTGCCACCGAGCTCAAGGCGCGCGGGCATGAGGTCCGCACCTACGAGCCCCGCAGCTCCTGGAGCCGGCTGCACCTGGTCCGCCAGCAGGGCCAGGCGCCCCTGGAGGCCTTCCGCAGCGCCTATCCGGGCATGCGGAGTGAGGCCTACACGCTGTCCCGGCTGAACCTGGATGCGGCGCTGGAAGGGGTCGACCTGGCGCTGGTGCACGAGTGGAACGACGGTCGCCTGGTCCGCCGGCTGGGAGAGTACCGGGCCCGCTCACCGCGCCTGCGACTGCTTTTTCACGACACCCACCACCGCTCGGTCACGGCCCCGCGCCAGGTGCCGGCGCAGGACCTGCGCGACTACGACGGCGTGCTCGCCTTCGGAGCCGTGATCCGGGACCTCTATCTCCAACGCGGCTGGACGCAGCGCGCCTGGACCTGGCACGAGGCGGCCGACGTGCGCGTCTTCCGGCCGCCGCCAAGCCCCCAGCCGCCGGCGGCGGAGCTGGTCTGGATCGGCAACTGGGGCGACGAGGAGCGATCCCGCGAGCTGCGCCGATTCCTGATCGAACCGGTCGGCGAGCTCGGCCTGCGCGCGACCGTACACGGGGTGCGCTACCCGGCCCGAGCCCGCGCCGAGCTGGCTGCCGCGGGCCTCGATTACCGGGGCTGGATCGCCAATTTCGAAGTGCCCTCGGTCTTCGCCAAGCATCTGGTCACCGTCCACGTGCCGAGGCGGGTGTACGCCGACCGCCTGCCGGGTATCCCCACCATCCGGCCGTTCGAGGCGATGGCCTGCGGGATCCCGCTGGTGTCCGCGCCATGGGACGACAGCGAAGGCCTGTTCCGTCCGGGCACCGACCACCTGGTGGTGCGCTCCAAGGCCGAGATGAAGCGCCGGCTCAGGGAGCTGGTGGCCGACCCCGCCCAGCGCGCTCAGCTGGCCGCGGAGGGCCTGCGCACGATTCGCGCCCGCCACACCTGCGGCCACCGCGTCGACCAGCTGCTGGCGATCGCCGCCGAGCTGGGGGCCGGCGGCCTGGAGGCCGTGGCATGAGCGGCGCCGGCCTGCGCATCGCGTTCTTCGGCTCCAGCCTGGTCTCGGCCTACTGGAACGGGGCGGCCACCTACTACCGCGGGATCATCAAGGCTTTGCACGCTCGCGGCCACCGGGTCACCTTCTTCGAGCCCGACGCCTACCAGCGCCAGCAGCACCGCGACCTTGCCGCGCCCGATTGGGCGAGCTCGGTCGTTTACGACCCCACCGAGGCTGCCGCCCTGGCCTGCCTGGAACGGGCGGCGCGCTTCGACGTGGTGATCAAGGCCAGCGGCGTGGGCGTGCTCGACGACCTCCTGGAGCGGGAGGTCGCGCGGCTCTCCGGATCCGGTCGCCAGGTCGTCTACTGGGATGTCGACGCGCCGGCCACCCTCGAGCGGATGCAGGGAGATCTCGCCGACCCGCTGCGCGCCCTGGTCCCGGCCTTCGACATTGTGCTGACGTACGGCGGCGGACCTCCGGTGGTAGAGGCCTACCAGGCGCTGGGCGCCCGGGACTGCGTCCCCGTCTACAACGGCCTGGACCCCGAGAGCCACCGCCCCGCCCGACCGGAGTCCCATTGGCAGGCGGACCTGAGCTTCCTGGGCAACCGGCTTCCGGACCGCGAGGCGCGCGTCGAGGAATTCTTCCTGGGCGCCGCCCGGCGTCTACCCGAGCGCGCCTTCCTGCTGGGCGGCAGCGGCTGGGAGGACAAGCCTCTGCCGGCCAACGTCCGCTACGCCGGGCACGTGTACACGGGCGACCACAACGCCTTCAACTGCACGCCGCTGGCGGTGCTTAACGTGAGCCGGGAGGGCATGGCGCGCTTCGGCTTCTCGCCGGCCACGCGGGTCTTCGAGGCGGCGGGCGCCGGCGCCTGCATCATCAGCGACGCCTGGGCCGGCATGGACCTCTTCTTCGAACCGGCGAAAGAGATCCTGGCCGCGGCCGACGGTGAGGAGGTGGCCTCGGTCCTGGCCGGCCTCGACCGCGGTCGCGCCCGACAGATCGGCGAGATGGCCCGGCGACGGGCGCTCGCCCATCACACCTACCAGCGCCGGGCTCAGCTGGTCGAGGCGGTGCTCACCGGGAGCGGGTCGCCGGGCAGCGCCGCGGCATGAGCGGACCGCTCGAGGCTCTGGGCCCCTGGTTCCACAACCTGCACCTGCCCGACGGCACCCAGACCGCCCCCGAGCATCCTCTGGGCGACTACCCCAGCTACAAGTGGCAGCTGCTGGCGCCGGCCCTGCCCGCCGACCTCGACGGCTGGACCGCCCTCGACATCGGCTGCAACGCCGGCTTCTACAGCTTCGAGCTGGCCCGCCGGGGAGCGCAGGTCACGGCGATCGACTCGGATGAGCGCTACCTGGCCCAGGCCCGCTGGGCGGCCGCCGAGTACGGGCTGGAGGACCAGATCCGGTGGCGGCAGATGCAGGTCTACGAGCTGGCGGGCAGCGATCGCCGCTACGACCTGGTGCTCTTCCTCGGCGTCTTCTACCATCTGCGCTACCCGCTTCTGGGGTTGGACATCGTGTCCCAGAAGGTGGGCCGGCTGCTGGCCTTCCAAACCATGACACTGCCTGGCGACGAGGTGGCCGAGGTGCCTGTGGACGGCCACGTGCTGGACCGCGATCCCATGCTCCAGCCGGGCTGGCCGCGGATGGCCTTCATCGAGAAGAGCTGGGCGGGCGACCCCACGAACTGGTGGGTCCCCAACCGCGCGGCGGTCGAAGCCGTGCTGCGCTCCAGCGGCCTGTGCGTGCGGGCTCGCCCGGCAGATGAGATGTACGTGTGCGAACCAGATCCCGAGCATCCCTCCTGCGTCACCACCTGGGACGCGGCCGAGTTCCTGGCCGCCACCGGCCGTGACAGCTCAGGCGGGCAGGTGAAAAGGCACGCTGGTCACCACCACGCCGCGGAGCGGACGTAGCGCTCGGCGCAGCCGGGCCGCCACGTTGGCGTGCAGCAGCCGGTGCCAGGCCCGGCGCACCACCAGCTCCGGGAGCACGATCGTCAGGGTCACGTCCGGCGCCTGCCGGTGCAGCTCGATCAGGTAGTTGACCAGCGGGGCCAGCAGCGCGCGGTAGGGCGCCAGCACGATGGCCAGCGGGACGTGGTCGCCCCACTCGCCCCACTCGTACTCGAAGCGGTCGGCCTGCTCCTGCTGGGGGCTGATGTGCACGGCCAGCACCGGCATGCCGAGCGAGCAGGCGTAGGCCAGGGCCCGCAGGTTGGCGAGGTCGAGCCGGGAGACGGGGACCACCGCCAGGTGCCGGATCTCGCCCGGCGACTGCTCCACCTCCTCGTGTGCCGCGGCGGGCGTCACGTGCGAGGCGGCGCGCGGCTGAACCGTGAGCTCCGGTTGGCCCGGCACGGGCGGCCGCAGGCGGACGGCCTCCGCCACCCGGTCGTAGTGGGCGCGGATGCGGGTGGCCAGCCAGATCAGCAGCGGGATCGCGATCACCAGCAGCCAGGCGCCCTCCAGGAACTTGCCCGCGGCCGCGGTGACCAGGACCAGGCTGCTCATCAGCGCGCCCATCGCGTTCAGTGCCAGGCTGCGCCGCCAGCCCGCGCCGCGCTGCCTCCACCAGTGCACGACCATGCCGAGCTGAGAGAGGGTGAAGGCCAGGAAGACGCCGACCGCGAACAGTGGAATCAGAGCCTGCAGGTTGCCGCGAAAGCCCAGGTAGACGGCGAAGCTGGTGGCGGTCAGCGCCACGACCCCGTTGTTGAAGGCGAGCCGGTCGCCCAGGCGGAGGAAGGCCCGGGGCGCGTGGTGGTCGCGCGCCAGCGTGAAGAGCAGGCGCGGCAGCCCGTGGTAGGAGGTGTTGGCGCCGAAGAGCAGCATCAGCAGCGTGGCCGCCTGCACGTAGCCGTAGAGGGGACCGTTCCCAAAGGCGTGATGGGCCAGCTGGGACAGTAGGGACTCGTCCGGACGCGGCGCGATGCCCTCCAGGTGCAGCGTCAGCATCACCCCGCTGAAGGTGAGCACCAGCAGCACCACCATCCAGGTGAGCGTGGTGCGCCCGTTGCGCCACTCGGGCGGCCGAAAGGCGGGCACCGAGTTGGATACGGCTTCGATGCCGGTCATGGCGGTCGCGCCAGACGCGAAGGCGCGCAGGACCAGTAGGACGCCCAGCGGCTCCAGCGCTCGCACCGGCGAGGCCGGCACCGGCGCCATTCCGCGACCCGCGGCGTGCCAGAGCCCGGCCCCGATCAGCAGGGCCATCGCGGCCAGGAACACGTAGGTCGGCCACGCGAAGGCCGCCCCGGACTGGCGCACGCCGCGCAGGTTCCCGACCAGCAGGATCGCGAACATGGCCGCGCCCAGCCAGAGCCCGGACCCCCTCAGGGGCGGCAGCGCCGAGGTCACCGCGGCCACGCCCGTGGAGATGGAGACGGCGACGTTCAGCACGTAGTCGCCGACCAGGCCGGCCGCGGCCGTCAGGCCCGGCAGCACCCCCAGGTTCTCGCGGGCGACGGTGTAGGAGCCGGCCCCCGAGGGATATGCCCGGACCGTCTGCCGGTAGGAGAGGCCGACGGTGACCATCAGCGCCACCAGGGCGGCGGCCAGCAATGGCGCCAGGCCGAGGGCGACGCTGCCCCCCAGCGCCAGCACTCCCAGCAGGGCCTCCGGGCCGTAGGCGACCGAGGCCATCAGGTCGGCGCCGACCACCGGCAGGGCCACCAGCTTGCGCATGCGCTCCTCGACCAGGGCCGAGCTGAGCAGAGGGCGGCCGATCAGCAGGCGCCGCAGCAGCCGGCCCCAGCGGCTGACCTCGGCCAGCTCCGGGTCGGCCGGCTCCAGCACGGTGGGCTCGCCGTCCCGCAGCGCCTCCACCTCGACCACCCGGCCCCAACCGGTCGGGCGCACCCGCCCCGGAAAGCTGATCGCGCTGGGGTCGACGGGCAGCGCCCCACCCCAGGCCTGGCGGTCCTCCATGGCGTCGGCCCAGCGGCTGCCGATCTCGCGCACGAGCCGGAGCTCCGCGCCGCTGAGGGGCGGCAGGTCATCGGCGGCTGGGCTGGTCGCGGTGCGTTTGGGCCGGGCCGCACTCACAGATCGTGTGATTACACAGCGCTCCGCAAAAGCCACAGCAACGGCGTCCGGTTGGGTAACGTTCAGGGGGAGTGCAGGGGGTGCAGAAGCTCCCGCAGCGGCGCGCAGTGCGCGCCCAACGCGGAGCCGACAGCGAGCTGATCAGCGAGCTGCTGGCGCGCATCGACGAACTTCAGCGGGAGGTGCAGAGCGCGCGCCAGGCGGGCGCCGAGACCGGCCGCAGCATGCGCGCGCTGCTGGAGGCCGGAGAGGAGGCGCGGGTGCTGACCAACCCTGCCGGCGACGTCCTGGCGGCCGGCGAGGCCACCGGCGTCCTGCTGGGCGCGGACAGCCGCACCCTGCCGGGAGAGAACCTGTGGAGCCTGCTGGGGCTGGCGGCGCCCTGGTCGCCCACGGCCGGCCGCCGGGGGGTGAGCGGCCTGGCGATGCTGGCGGGGCCGGGCTCGGGCAGGCCCGTGCTGGTGGAGATGGCAAACGAGCCCGATCCCGGATCCACAGGCATCTACTGCTGGACCCTGACCGACTTTTCCCGGCCTCTGCTGCCCGGCGAGTCGCGCCCGGTGACCGACCCGGCTCAGGCCCGCACCTGGTTACGCGCATATGCGGCGCTGATCGAGGTCAACCAGGTCCTCGTCTCCGCCAGCGCCGACGAGCTGGAGCGGGCTCTGGAGCGAGTCCCCAACCGCGAGTCGGAGTCGGTGCTGCTGGACGTGCAGCTGGCGCGCCTGGTCTATCGGCGCCGGATCTGGCGGGGGATCCACGCACGCCTTACCGGGCTAACGGTCGATCGCAAGCAGGGGCTGCTGCGCAATGGGGGCCTGGACACACGCATCAGCAGCCGCGAAGCGCAGCTGCTGGCGTTCCTGCTCGACCATCCCGGCGTGACCTTCAGCGCCGAGGCGCTGGTGACGCGAGCCTGGCACTCGAACTACCTGGTCGCCGAGCAGCTGCGCACCTACGTCGTCCGCTGTCGCACGCGCCTATGCGAGGTCGACGCGCACTGCGAGATCGTGAACGTGCGCGGTCGCGGCTACCGGCTCGACTTCGAAGCGGCCTGAGCAGGGTGGGGCGGGGCTCATGCCCGCCCCCGGTTGCCGGCCGGCGGCTACGACAGAAAAGCGCTGAAGACGTCGGTCGGGTTGGTGTTGCTGGTCGGGTTGGTGTTGCTGCTCGCCGGGGCGCACAGAGGCTTTTTCGACCGGTACGGCGCGTCGCAGTTGGTCTTGACGAAGACGGCCAGGAATCCGCTGCCGCTGGGCTGCAGGCCCTCATAGTCGCCCAGGAAGAACCCCCGCGCCACCGAGGCCGTCGAGAGGTCGAAAGAGCCCGCGATGTGCTGCTCGCCGCCCCAGGTCACGCCAGCGTCGGTCGAGTACTCGACCCAGTAGTCGGTCGGCCAGTTGGCCGTCTGTCCGGCCTGCAGGTTGCGGCTGTCGTAGTAGGTCACGGCGACGCGGCCGCCGTTGACGGCCACGGTCGGAGTGAATGTCGGCAGCCCGCCGGCGGTGTGGATGTCCTGGGGGCCCGTCCAGGTCGCGCCACCGTCGCTGGACGTGACCAGCAGGATCGCGGGATCCATGGCGACCTCTTCTAGCCCGTCGCCCACACGCGCGGGCTTGCCGGTGTTGGGGTCGACCACCCCCAGGCTGTTGAAGGGCGCGATCACGTGCGGCTGCGTCCAGGTGGAGCCGCCGTCGGTCGACTTGACGAACGCCAGCTGCGCGTTGCTATGCGTGCCCTGGAAGGGGGTGTTGGGCTGAACGATCAGGTCGGTGAAGTCGTAGAGGTCGTCGTTGCGGGTGTCGACGACGATGATGTTTCCAATCGTCTGCGTCCGGTTGGCGGTGTTGATGATGACCTTGGCCTGGCTCCAGGTCTGTCCGCCGTCGATGGTCTTGGAGAAGTAGGCGGGGCCGGTGTAGGCCGCCGTGTGCGGGTTGTCGTCAGGGTTGTCCGTGGGCAGGATCAGCGTGTCCCAGACGGTATAGGCGGTCTGGTCGTTGATCGGGTCGGCGGTGGTCGCGTTCTTGTCGGTGCTCTGGTCAGCGGTCTGGAAGAAGGCTCCCGGGATCGGCTGGATGTGGTTCCAGGTCGCGCTGCCGTCGGTCGAGCTCGCCGCGACGACCGCGTGCTGCGCCCGCTGCACGCCGCAGGATCACTCCGCGCCGGACTCGACTTCGACGAGGCGCTGGCGACCTTTTGCGCGCTGGCCAGCCCCGAAAGCTACTGGCTACTGACCGATGAGTTCGGCTGGTCGGCCGCCCGCTGGGAACGCTGGCTCGCCGGCTGCGGCGTCCGCCTGTTCGTCGAGGGTGGGCCATAATCCCACCCGGATTTGGCGACCGAGATCCCGCCGGCGGCTAGAGATCCGGAATCGGCGTCCAGGCTGCAGATCCTGGCCACCGAGCACTGGAGCCTGCTGGCCACCCGCTCCCTGACCTACACCGAATCACTGGCCCGCGTGAACATTTTTCTGGCCGTCCTCTCGGGCGCCGTGATCGCGCTGGCGCTGGTGGCCCAGGTCGACCGCTTCGGCACCGCCTTCACCACGATCGCGATACCGGTGCTGTTCATCGTCCTCTTCACCGGCATCGTCACCATCTCCCGCCTGATGGACCTCAACCGCGACGACTACCGGTGGATCATTGCCATGAACCGGCTCCGCCACGGGTACCTGGACCTGCACCCTGAGCTGGCGCCCAACTTCATGACCAGCCCCTACGACGACATCCAGGGCGCGCTGCGGACTCTGGGCATCGAACGCCAGGCCAGCCGCGGCACGCTGGCCTCGATCTTCCATCTGCCCCAGACCCTGCCCGGCCTGCTGGGCGTGATCGTCGCCGCGGTGGGCGCGGCCATCGCCGCCCTGGCCGTCCGCACGGCGGCCAGCTCGGCCCCGGCCATGGGCCTGGCCGCGGCCCTCGGCTTCGTGCTGGTCCTGGCCTGGATGACGATTTGGAACCGGCGCTCGTTCAAAGGCCCCTACCCCAGCCTGGAACCCCACTTCCCGACCCCGGTGGACTGAACGGCCGGAACGCTGCTCGTCGGCAACCGCAGCGCCGGCACCGGCCTGGGCGAGGACCTGCTGCAGGAGCTGGCCGGGATCCTTGCGGCCGAGCTGATATTGGTTGCCAACCATGTAGATGTAAGGCAGGCAACCAATGGCTGGCTGGCCACCAATCCACAGGGCTCGGTGGTGCTTGCGGCCGGCGGCGGCGGCACCCTCCGAGCAGTGGTCGAGGGCGTGCTCGGGCACTCCGAACCGGTGCGCATCGGCGGCCTCCGCCTGGGCTCCGGCAACGTCATCCCCCGCCGCTACGGAATTCCCCGAGACCCGCGGGCGGCGGCGCGCGCGATGCGGGCGAGCATCGACGCCCACCGCACCCGCCCTTGCGCGGTGATCCGCTGCGAGTTCGGGGGCCAGGAGACCCCGCGCCACGGCATCACGATGTGCGGGCTCGGCCACTTCGGGCGCACCTCCGGCGACCTGGTGCGCTTCCACGCTCGGGCCGGCGAGCTGCGCCGGGCGGCCGCCCGGCTGATCCCGCTGGAACGGCTGAACGATGCCGAATACGTGTCATCCTTTCTCGCCCGCATGGCTGTGGCCGCCCTGGTTCCTTCCTCGTGCGAACTGGTCCGCTGCCGCGGCCACAGCTTCCGGCTGCTGGCGGGAGTGGTGCTCACGACCAGGGACCGGGCCGACCTCCGCTACCACCTGGTCCCCCGCTACGGCCGGCCCCTCAGCGGGCGCCTGCAGCCCGGCGAGCAGCTCAGCCTCGAGCTCGCCGACCGCCGCCAGACCGAGTTCTTCCTCGATGAGGACCCCGAGCTGGCGACCGGCGCGATCAGGATCACCGCCGCCGGCACCCTTGACTTCGTGGCGTGACTCTCACGGTCGCCGTGCTCGGCATCGACGGCAGCGGCAAGAGCTCGCTGGCCCAGGCCTTGCCCGTGGTCCTGGCCGCCGAGCTGGAGATCGCGGCCGGAGCAGCCGGCGACGACTACTGGGTCTACGGCCCCGACCAGGACCACCTGGCGCCGCACTTCCACCCCCGGGGGATGCCGCTGGCCGCCCGACTGAGCCGGCTGACCCGGCGCTGGGCCAAGAGGAGCGCCGGCAACCCGCGTCTCTATCCCTATCTGAAGCTCGCCCAGATGCTCTTCCAGGACGACGCCGCGGTCGCCATCGGCCGCAGGTACCGGACCGCCGCCATGGTCTGCGACGGCAACCTGCTCCTTTCCGCCACCGGCCGGGCGGGCAACTACCGCACGCGCCGGGAGCGTGCCACGCCGGCGGACATCGCAGCCGCCTACCGGCACCTTCTCAGCAGCAGCCCCCTCGACGTCGAGGCCGCCTCGCGGCTGCCGGCGCTGGGCACCGCTGCCACCGTCTCGCGCTGGCTGCGCCGGATCGGGTTCGACGGCGTCTGGCTGCCGGACGCGGTGATCTTCCTGGACCTGCCGCCCACGATCGCGCTGCAGCGCATCGGCCACCGCGGCCAGCACGTCGACGCGCACGAGAACCTGGCCGACATGACGCACGCACGCGAGAGCTATGTCAAGGCGGTGGCCGCTTATACGCAGATCACCGGCCGCCAGGCCTGCGTCATCGACGCCGAGGGCAAGACACCGGGCGAGATCCTCCGCATCGCCTTCGCCTACCTGCAGCCGCAGCTGGCCAGAGCGTCTGAGGCCGCCCGCCAGCGGGTCCTCGGCACCAGCCCGGACGCCGGTCTGAAGACCGCGCTCAACCCCGGCTACGTCTTCCGCTACCTGCTGCCGCGCTTCTTCAGCGGCGCCTGGCGGGAGCTGACCTTCCCGCTCTCGGGCACCGGCCGGCAGCTGCTCGCCGAGGGCTACTCGGCCGGCGTCATGCGCGTCATCTACGACCACGACCGGCAAGCCCAGGGCATCCTGGACCGCGTCTTCTTCGGCTATCCGCTGCATCGCGCGGTCTACGACCGGCTCCAGATCCTCGTCGATCGCCTGCGGCCGGAGCTGGAGGCTCGCCTGCGCCGCCGGGGGCGGCTGCGCATCTTCAGCGCGCCCAGCGGCTTCGCCTACGACCTCATCCGGCCCCTGGAAGCGATCATCGCCGCCGATCCCGGGGCGGCCCGGCGCATCGAGCTGGTGGCCGCCGACCTCGATCCCCACGGCGTGCTGGCGCCGGAGCTCAAGGCTCGCGCCGACCGGCTGGGCGTCAAGTTCAGGATGATCCTGGGCGACATCACCGCCGAAGCCACCCGTGCTGAGATCGCCAGCGGCGGTCCCTACCAGGTGGCGCTCTTCGTCGGCCTCTCCAGCTGGCTGCCCAAGCCTCTCACGGTCGCCCACCTGACCTGGCTGCGCGGGCAGCTCGCGCCCGACGCAGTCCTGGTCACCGACTGCTTCTCCGCGGACACTTACGCCGAGGGCGGGCGCTATGCCGGCTATCGCGCCAGCTACTACTCGCCGGCCGCCTACCAGGCGCTCCTGGAGTGGTGCGGTTACGCCGGGCTGGAGGCGGTCGCGACCTCAGGCCGGGACCGCATCAACCACGTCTTCCTCAGCCGAGCTCGGGCCGGACGGCGGGAGCCCGCCAGAACCGGCTAGCCAGCGCGCTCCCGGCGCCCAGCACCACCAGCACAAGCCCCACCAAGACGGTCAGCGGCTCCGGCATCCGGAAGCCGAGCAGCTGATCGATGGCCACCAGGCCGGGTCCGGCCAGGCCCATCGCCAGCATCGAGCCGAGCATCACGAACGGGAACTCGAAGCCGCCCTTGCTGTTGAAGAAGCCTTTGGACCAGTGCACGGTCGCGATCGCCACCAGCATGGAGCCGATCCCCAGCAGCGGCCCCGCCGGCCAGAGCAGGCCCAGCGCGATCAGCAGCCCGCCGGCGAGCTCCGACAAGCCCGCGACCCAGGCCCAGGCGCGCGCCGGCTTGATGCCCATCGAGCCCAAGCCCTTCGCGAAACCCTCGATGCGCGGGCCACCGAACCAGCCCAGCACCTTCTGGGCACCGTGCGCGGCGAGCGTCAGTCCGACGACGATGCGCAGGATGAGCAACGCGATGTCCATGACTCCAACCTACCCCCTACCGGTTGAATCTATTCGCGAGCAGCTGCCCAGCACCCGAGCTGCGGCCTACCTCAACACCGGCACCGCCGGCCCCATCCCGGCGTTATCCGCGGCCGCCATGGCCGAGGAGGCGCGGGCCGAGCTGGAGACCGGCCGCATCCATCCCACCGGTTTCGGGCTTCTGCGGGAGCGCATCAGCGCCCTGCGCGCCGAGCTGGCCGCGCTGGTCGGGGCCGAGCCCGCGGCGGCCGCGCTGACTCAGGGCACCACCGCGGGCATGAACATCGCCGTCGCCGGTCTGGACTGGAAGCCCGGTGACGAGGTCGTCACCACCACCCAGGAGCACGGCGGCGCCTTGCTGCCGCTTTACGTCCTGCACCGGCGGCACGGCGTCAAGGTCAGCTTCGCCGACGTCGGCAACGGCGAGGCGGGTCGCGCGCTGGAAGCGCTGGGCCGGGCGATCCGGCCGGGCGTCAAGGCCGTCGTCCTCTCTCACGTCCTGTACACGACCGGCGCCACGCTGCCCCTGAAGGAAATCAGCGACCTGGCGCACGCCGCCGGCTGCCTGGTGATCGTCGACGGCGCCCAGTCGGTGGGAGCCATCCCGGTCGACGCTCCGAGCCTGGGCGCAGACGCCTACGCCTTTTCCGGCCAGAAGTGGCTATGCGGTCCGGAGTCGACCGGCGGCCTGTACATCGCGCCGCAGGCCCTGGAGCGCTTCGAGCCCACCTTCATCAGCTTCATGGGCGTCGACCACGACCGCTACCGCTGGGACGATCCCTCCGTGCTGCCGGTCAGCCCGGGGGCTGCGCGCTTCGAGTTCGCGCTTCCCTACCGCCCCAGCGTGGCCGGGCTGCTGGCCTCGTTGACGTGGGTGCGCGACCAGGTCGGGCGCGACGGCGCCCTGCGCCAGATCGGCGAGAACGCGCACTACTGCTGGGAGCGCGCGCAGGAGGTGCCCGGGGCCGAAGTGCTCACCCCGGGCGGCCAGCTCTCAGGCCTGATCGCGGTCAGGGTGGCGGGCCAGGACCCGGTGAAGACCGTCGAGAGGCTCGCCGCCGAGGGGGTGCTGATCCGCATGATCCCCGAGAATGGCGCGCTCCGGATCTCGACCGGCTTCTACAACACGCCGGAGGAGATCGACCGGACTCTGCAGATGATCGGGTCGTAACGTGCCGACTCAGTGAACCTGATGCGCGACGCCGGTCGCGGCCTGCTGGCCGGGACCATGGCCACGGTCGGGATGAGCGCGCTGATGCTGGCCGGGCGGCGGGCGGGGCTCTTGGGCAAGATGCCGCCCGAGAAGATCACCGCCCATCTGCTCGACCGCCTGGGACTCCGCCACGACCGCGAAACCCAGGATCTGCTCGCCACGCTGCTGCACGTCGGTTTCGGCGCCCTCGCGGGCGCCGGCTTCGAGGTCGCCCGCCGGCGCCTGCGGCCGCCCCTGCCGCGCCTGCTACAGGGTCTCGCCTTCGGCACCGCGGTTTGGACCGTGAGCTACGCGGGCTGGGTGCCCGCGCTCGGAATCATGGCGCCGCCGAATCGCGACCGGCCCGGCCGGCCGGCCGTGATGCTGGCGGCGCACTGGGTCTACGGCGCGCTGCTGGCGCTGCTCAGCGGCCCCCAGAACCCAGCAGCTCGACGCCGAGGTCGATAGCCGCTTCCACGGCGGCCACCCGGTTGCTGGCGCGGCCCCCGCCGAAGCGATGCTCGCGCACCTCGGTGCGGCCCGCCACGGCCGCGCCCACGTAGATCAGGCCCACCGGCTTGCCCTCCTGCCCGTCGGGCCCGGCCACCCCGGTGACCGAGAGGCCGAGCGTGGTGCCGAACCGTTCGCGGGCAGCTTCAGCCATCAGCGCGGCCACCTCCGGGCTGACCGCGCCCTTCTCCTCGAGCAGGGCGCGCGGGATGCTCAGCAGCCGCTCCTTGGCGTCATAGGTGTAGGTCAGAAAGCCACCCTCGAACACCTCGGAGGCGCCCGGAAGGTCGGTGAGCGTGGCGCCCAGTAGGCCGCCGGTGCAGGACTCGGCCACCGAGACGGTGCCCTGCACCGCCTTCAGGCGCTCGCCCAAAGGCGCCATCAAGGGCGCGAACGAGGACCCTTCGACCAAGCTCCGCCGCTAGCTCAAGTCGCGCCGGCGGCTGAAGGCGAAGACGCCGATGGCGGCGGCCACCACGGCAAACGCGGCTCCCCGGACAGCGCCGCGGACCGAGCGCCGGGGCCGCTCTTCGCGCTGGCGGGCGGGCGCCCGCTTGCCGCGGCTGGGACCGGGCACGTTGGCGGTGGCCGGCTCAATGGGCACCGGGTAGAGCACCGCGTTCAGCTCCACGCCCAGCATTGTCACCAGCCCAAGGAAGTAGAAGAAGTTCATGACGATGAAGAGGAAGGCGAAGCTGGCGCCGTACTGGTTGAGGCCCTTGTTGAAGGAGAGGTAGAGCGGGAAGAGTAGCGTCAGCGCATAGAAGGCGACGCCTGCCAGCAGGGCCCCAGGCCAGACCTCGGTGATCCGCTGCTTGCGGTTGGGCACGACGAAGTACAGCGAGCCGAACAGGAGCACGCCGGAAAGCACGCCGATGATGGGCTGGAGCACGTACACGCTGGCGCTCTGGGTCCAGGACACCGGCACCACGGGAATCAGCTTCAGCAGGGGCAGCAGGGCCGAGGTGCCGACCGCGATCCCGGCCAGCAGCGTGAAGAGCAGCATCATCAGGAAGCCCATCAGCTTCTGCCGGATGAAGTTGCGCTGGGGGCAGTGGAAGATCACGTCGAAGGACTGCTCCATGGCCCCGAACAGGGAGGAGCCGCTCCAGATGAAGCCGCCCAGGCCGATCAGGAAGAAGAGGCCGCTCTGGCGCTTGAGCGACTCGAGGCCGGAGAGCGCCTGGGCGCGGCCCTTGTCGTCGGGCACGATGGCGAGCACGGTCTGGTAGACGGCGTCGGCCTTGACGCCGGCGTGAGTGAGGATCAGGCCCAGGACGGCCGCCATCGCGAGCGCGATCGGGAAGATCGAGAAGAGGACGTTCCAGGCGATCAGGATGGCCTGGTTGGGCCCGTTGTCGGCCGCGAACTTGCGGATCACCCGCCCCGGCAGGCTGTTCAGGCCCCGGTCCGCAAGCGCACGGGCCCGGCGCAAATCCATACATGTTGTTTATCACGTTTTGTAGGCGTGCTCATTTGACAAAGTAGGGGGCCGACTCGGTAGGGTCGAAAGCAGCGGGCGGCCGGGCTACCGCCGTCGCGCCCAAAACAGGACCCCTCCCCCCTCCCGTGAAGGGCTCCCGCAAGGGGGCCCTTCACCCCTCCTCCCCATTCATGGGGAAGTGCCGAGCAAAGCGAGGCGGAGGGGGTTGAGTGGTCAGCCCGAAGTGAGCTGCTCCAGGTACCGGTCGGCTGACCGGTTGACGGCCTCTTTGGCCCCGGCCGGCACCACCTTGTCCCACCAGGCCGAGTAGATCCGGTCGTACTCGAGCGGCGCCAGAGCTTTCACGATCCCGCGCAGCGCCCGAGGCCCCAGCGGCAGCAGGTTGGGGTAGCTGCGCATGAAGCTCACCCAGCGCGGGTCGGCGGCCACCGAAACCGTGTCTCCGGTGAAGAGCGCGCCGCGGCCTTCGGCGCCCTCCGGCCAGAGCAGCACCGCGTTGCCGTCGAAGTGCCCTCCACACTGCACCAGGCGCAGCCCCGGCAGCGGCTTCGCGGCGCCCTCCCACTCCTGGATCCGCGCGTCCGACCGCATCCGCCACTCGGCATCGGCGCGGGGCAGCCAGACCGGCACCTCGAACTGCCGCGACCATTCCACGAACGTCGAGTAGAAGTGCGGGTGGGAGACGGCGATCGCCGCCACCCCGCCCAGCGCGTCGAGAGCCGAGGGGTCCAGCAGAGGCACGCAGTCCCAGAGCAGGTTGCCGGCCGGCGTGCGCACCAGCAGCGCCCGCTGGCCGATCCCGAAGGGCGGGTCGAGGCCGATCCCGTGCAACCCCGGCTCCAGCTCGCGGATCTCGAAGCGGCGCTCGGCGCGTAGGGCGTCGAGGTGAGTCCAGCGCTGCCCGCCCGCCCTGACGTACTGCCGGAAGTCGAGGCAGATCTTGCAGCCCGACGGCTCGGCGTCCGAGGGCGCGTACTGGACCCCACAGGTCTCGCAGATGTAGGCGGTGCTCAAAGCAATTCGAACCCGAGCACGATTGAGAGCGCCAGGCCCAGCATCCCGAAGACGCTCAGAGCCACGGCCAGCCGGCGCAGGGGGGCGGCCAGTGCCGGATGCGCCGAACCGGGACCGCCGGGCAGGGGCCGGCGCAGGAGCATGGTCGCGCCCAGCGCCACCATCGACATCCCGCCGGTCACCAAAAGGGCCTCGTCGAAACCGCGGGCGATCGCGCCTTTGACGCCCTCGTGAAAGATGGGGTGCGCGAGCTGCGCCGCCACCCGGTCCGCAGTGATGGTCGCGATCACGGCGATCCCGAGCGACGAGGCCATGCGCTGGGCCGTGTTGGCGAGAGCCGTGGCCCGCGAGATCAGGCGTGGCTCGATGGTCACATAGGCCGCGCTGAAGGCCGGCATCATTGAGAACCCCACCGCTACGCCCCGCCCCGCAAGCAGCAGCGCCCACTCGCCTCCAGAGGTGTCCGGCCCCACCGTCGCCATCAGGAAGGACACCGCGACCAGCAGGCAGATGCCGGCCAGGACCATGGTCCGGGCCCCATAGCGGTCGGTGAGCCAGCCCGACACCGGCAGCGCCACCACGGAACCGAAGCCCTGGGCGGCCAGCACGATGCCGGCGTTCATCGCGCTGTAGCCCTGGACCTGCTGCAGGAAGACGGGCACGATGAACGTAGCGCCGAACATGCCGCCGGCCAGCAGCACGCCGACCAGCATCGACGCCGAGAAGGCCGCGTCCCGGAAGACGCGCAGCTCCAACAGCGGCTGCGTCTGGCGCACCTCCCAGGCCACGAAGAGCCCAGTGAGCGCAACGCCTATCGCCATCGGCACCAGAGCCGCGCTGGAACCCCAACCGTTTTGGGCGGCGCGGGTGACGCCGTAGATGAAGACGGTGACCCCGGGCGTGCAGAGCAGGAGGCCGACCACGTCGAGCGGACCGGGATCGTGCCGGGGCGAATCCCTGAGCCAGAACCAGGCCAGCACGATGGCGATCAGCCCGAAGGGGATGTTGATCCAGAAGATGTACTCCCAGCTGAAGTTCTGGATCAGCCAGCCGGCCACGGTCGGCCCCAGCGCCGGCGCCAGCAGCATGGGCACGCCGATGGTGCCCATCATCCGGCCCCGCTCGTGGGGGGGCGTGATGTGCATCAGCATCGACATCCCGACCGGCATCACCATCCCCCCGGCCAGCCCCTGCAGCACCCGGAAGGCGATCTCCGTTTGCACGCTGCGAGCGAATCCACACAGCAGAGAGGTGACCACGAAGACGGTGAGCGTGACGAGGTAGACGCGCTTGGTCCCGAAGCGGTCGGACACCCACCCGCTGACGGGGATCACCGCGGCCAGCCCCAGCAGGTAGCCGGTGGCCACCCACTGCACGTCGGTCAGTCCGGCGTTGAAGACCTTCTCCAGGGTGGGCACCGCCACGTTTACCGCGGTGCTGGAGAGGATCGAGGCCACCGAGCCCAGGGCGATGATCCCGGAGGCAGCCCAGCGGTAGCGTGCGGAAACGTCGGAGGGGACCGGTGCGGCCGCCTCGGCGGACCGCGCCGCCGTGGCGCTCATCCCTTTGAATGTAGCGGTGCCGAGTCTCCGGCCGGACCAGCTAAAGGAGCTCTACCGGCTGATGGCGTTCACCCGGCGGGTCGACCAGGAGGCGGTCGCCCTGCAGCGCCAGGGCGAGCTCACGGCGTTCCCGCCGCTGACGGGGCAAGAGGCCGCGCAGGTGGGCAGCGCCTATGCCCTCCAGCGGCAGGACTTCGCCTTCCCCTCCTACCGCGAGATGGGCGTGGCAATCGTGCGCGGTGTTGACCTGGTCGAGTACCTGCGCGCCTACCGAGGCGATTGGAACGGCGGCCTCTATGACCTTTACGCGCACAACTTCGGGCCGATCGCCTCCTCGGTGGGCAGCCACGCCCTGCACGCGGTGGGCTGGGCCATGGGGGCGGCGCTGGACGGCGGCGGCAAGGCCGCCATCGTCTATTTCGGCGAGGGCGCCACCTCCGAGGGCGACGTGCACGAGGCCATGAACTTCGCGGGCATCTTCCGGGCGCCGGTCGTCTTCTTCGTGCAGAACAACCAGTGGGCGATCTCGGTGCCGGTCGCCCGCCAGACCGCGGCGCCCATCCACCGCAAGGCCGAGGCCTATGGCTTTCCGGGCCTGCGCATCGACGGCAACGATGTGCTGGCGGTCCATGCCGCCACCGCCGAAGCGCTGGAGCGCGCCCGGGCCGGCGGCGGTCCGACCCTGATCGAGGCCCTGACCTACCGCCTGGGCGCTCACTCCACCGCCGACGACCCCACTCGCTACCGGCAGGCGGCCGAGGTCGAGCCCTGGCGCGCGCAGGACCCGCTCCTCCGTCTGGCCGCTCAGATCGATGACGAAGACTTCACGCGCCAGGTCGTTGAGGAGGTTGAGGAACGGGTTCGCGACCTGCGGACGCGGCTGCTCAGCGCCCCCCGCGCCGAGCCCGAGGAGATGTTCGAGTTCGTCTACGCCGAGCCCCCGGCCACCCTGGCCGCCCAACGCGAGGAGCTCCGGCAGTGGCACAGCTGACCCTGGTCCAGGCGCTCAACGAGGCCCTGCGGCATGAGCTGCGGGAGGACCCGCGCACGCTGGTCTTCGGGGAGGACGTGGGCCGCCTGGGCGGCGTCTTCCGGGTCACCGACGGCCTCCAGGAGGAGTTCGGCGAGCGCCGCGTCTTCGACACACCGCTGGCCGAGTCCGCGATCGTGGGCAGCGCCATCGGCCTGGCCCTGGCCGGCTGGCGGCCGGTCTGCGAGATCCAGTTCGACGGCTTCAGCTACCCGGCGCTGGACCAGGTCATCACCAACCTGGCCAAGTACCGCGGCCGCACCCGCGGCCGGGCGGCGCTGCCGGTCACCATCCGCATCCCCAGCGGCGGCGGCATCGGCGGGCCCGAGCACCACGGCGAGAGTCCCGAGACCTACTACGCGCACACCGCCGGGCTCAAGGTGGTGGCGCCCAGCGGCCCGGCAGAGGGCTACCAGCTGCTGCGCGCGGCCATCCGCGACCCCGATCCGGTGATCTTCCTGGAGCCCAAGTCGCGCTACTGGACCAAGGAGGAGGTCGATGCAGCCGCGGCCGGGCGGCTGGGCCAGGCGCGCATCGTGCGTGAGGGCACGCACGCCACGCTCATCGCCTGGGGCGCCATGACGGCTCGCTGCCTGCAGGCGGCCGAGGCGGCCGCCGAGGACGGCGTGGAGCTGGAGGTCGTCGACTGCCGCTCCCTGGTGCCGCTGGATGTCGACACCCTGTCCGCCTCGGTGCGCAAGACCGGCCGGGCGGTGGTCGTGCACGAGGCGCCGCTGACCGCCGGCTTCGGCGCCGAGATCAGCGCCCGCCTCATGGAAACGATCTTCAGGGACCTCAAAGCGCCCGTGTTGCGCGTCACCGGCTACGACATCCCCTACCCCGCGGCGGCGGTGGAGGCCGCCTACCTTCCCGATCTCGACCGGATCCTGACCGCGGTCCAGAAGGTCCTCGACTATTGACCACCCCACAAAATCTGCGATTTTGCGGGGACCCCGGTTGACCGAGTTCGTCTTCCGGCTGCCCGACCTGGCCGAAGGCCTGGAGGATGCCGAGATCGTGGAGTGGCGCGTCAAAGAGGGCGATCGGGTCGAGCTCAACCAGCTGCTGGGCGAAGTCCAGACCAGCAAGGCCGCTGTTGAGATCCCCTCGCCCCGCCGAGGCCTGGTCAAAACGCTCCACGCGCTGCCCGGCGACCTGGTGCGCGTCGGGGAGCCCCTGGTCACCTTCGAGGTCGAGGACTCCCAGCCGGGGGTGGTGGGCAGGGTGCCTCAGGAGGCGAAACCCGCCCGGCGCGTCCATCTCAGGATCAGGCGGGACTAGCCGGCGACCGTTCGACAGCGGTCAGGAGTTCTGCTATCTATACATGGCCTTGCCCCTGACGCAGTGCAGCGTCCTGCTCGTCGATGACGAGCCTCTCATCCTCGACCTCTATGCGGCGGCCTTGCGGCAGCGCGGCTTCACGGTCCACCTGGCCACCGACGCGGCCACCGCGCGCGCCATCAACGAGCGCGCGCGGCCGAACGTCACCTGCATCGACGGCTGCATGATCAACGAGTCCGGCGCCAACCTGGCGCGCCGCCTGATCGACGCCGGCGCCCGGGTCGTGCTCTTCACCAACGACCAGGCGCTTTACGACCACCCGCCCGCCGGTCTGGCCGGCCGCCTGATCAAGGTCAACACGCGGCCCGCCGAGCTGGCCGACCGCCTGCTGGAGATCCTGGCCGGCGTGGAGACCAGCCGAAGAAAGTAGCCGGGTCGGCGAGCCCCGCTACGACAGATAGCGCTCGAAGGTCAGCCGGCGCACCGCCACGGTCAGCGCCAGCGCGCCGGCCAGCAGCAGCAGCGCGGCCAGCACCGGCACTTTGACGGCCGGCGGCAGCACCAGCAGCACCGCGTTGACGAGGATCAGGATCGGCATCAGCAGGAACCCGTTGATCTGCTGCGAGGTCCGGAAGTCGCGCGCCAGCAGCGCCAGCACGAACGAGACGCAGATCGAGCAGGCGATCGCACAGCCCAGCAGCAGCAACTCCCCCGCCACCCAGCCCGGACCGGCCGCGCCCAGCACCAGCGCCCCCACGGCCTGGACCGTGATCAGGGGCAGCATCACGGCGAGCGCGATCAGGAGGGTGGCCGCCAGCTTGGCGTAGATGATGTCCGTGAGGCGCACCGGCAGCGCCACCAGCAGCTCCACGGTCTTACGCTCGCGCTCCTGGACGATCGTGTAGATCGCGGTCACCGAGGGCATGAGCACCCCGGCCAGCGCCGTGAACATGGGGACGAGGTAGTAGGTCACGACGCCGATCGGCTTGAGCCCGGTCAGGCCCGGCGGCGACACCCCGGAGAGGGTGCCTCCGCCACGGCCGGCGCGGGACCCGGTGCCGAAGCTGAAGTACTCGAGCGCCGGCACCACCACCAGGAAGAGCACGGGCAGGATCAGGGAGGTCGTGAGCGCGCCCCGGCTGCGCAGCAGCTGCCGGATCTCCTTGCCGACCAGCACGCGGACCTCGGGCGTGAGCACGCTCACGCAGAGACCCGCTCCCCTCGGGGGAGGGCAGGGGTGGGGCGCGCCCCCACGGCTTCCAGGAACATGGTCTCCAGCGAGGCCTCCAGCGGTGTGCACTCGTAGACGTCGAGCCCGTCGGCGAGCAGGGCGCGGAGCAGCGCCGGCGCCTGGCCCCGCGCGTCCTCCGCGGCCAGCACCACGGCATCGCCGTCCGCCTCGGCGCTGAGGCCGCGACTCTGAAGCGCTGCCAGCATCGCCTGGCTGCCCTGTCGTGCGGCCAGGCGCAGGCGCGGCCGCGACTCCCGGCGCAAGTCGGCCAGGCTGCGGTGCACCAGCACCTTGCCGGCGTTCAGGATCACGACCTCGTCGCAGAGCTTCTCGGCCTCGGCCAGGTTGTGGGTGCAGAGCAGCGTCGTGCGCTCACGCATCACTGTCGCCAGGTAGTCGTGCACGTCGCGGGTGGCGACCGGGTCCAGGCCCACGGTGGGCTCGTCGAGCAGCAGCAGCTCGGGCTCGCCCAGCAGGGCGGCGGCCAGGGTAAGGCGGCGCTGGAAGCCTCCCGACAGCTGCGCCATGCGC
Organism: Chloroflexota bacterium; assembly: GCA_005881825.1. Taxonomy (GTDB): domain Bacteria; phylum Chloroflexota; class Dormibacteria; order Dormibacterales; family Dormibacteraceae; genus CF-28. Next base: position 32,232 of record VBEO01000059.1, read on the forward strand.
GTGGCCAGCTGGTCGCCCAGGCCGAAGACCTCGACCACCGCCGCCAGGTCCCCGCGCCCGTACAACCGGCGCACGTAGCCCAGGTACTCGCCGGCCGTGAGATCCGGGTACATGCCGGGCCCCTGCGGCACCACCCCCGTGCGCCGCCGGGCCTCCAGGTACCAGGGCGTCCCCACCTCCTCGCCCAGCAGCCAGACGCGGCCGGCGCTCGGCGCCAGGGCGCCCTCCAGCAGCCGGATGGCGGTGCTCTTGCCGGCGCCGTTGGGGCCCAGCAGGCAGGCGCGGGCGCCGGGCTCCACCGCGAAGCTGATGCCGTCCAGGGCCAGCTTGCCGTTGCGGTAACGCTTGGAGGTCTCCGCGAAAGCGAGTGCCGAGGGCATTCACGGAAACTTACCTGCATGCGAATCGGGACTCTGCAAACGGACTCCGGCCTGCGCACGGTGGCGGTGCGCGACGGCCGCCTGGTCGAGCTGGCCGCCGACCTCGGCCAGCTCCTGGCGGGCGGTCGCGAGGCTCAGCAGCGCGCGCTGGACGCCGGCCGCGCCGAGCATCCCCTGGACGAATCGCGCCTGGCGCCGGCGGTCCCCAATCCCGGGAAGATCCTCTGCGTCGGCCGCAACTACGCCGACCACGCCGCCGAGACCGGCCACGCGGTCAGCGAGAAGCCCGAGATCTTCCTGCGCGCGCGCACCAGCCTGCTGGCGCCGTTGGCCCCGGTGGTCCGCCCGCGGGTCAGCGAGCAGCTCGACTTCGAGGTCGAGCTGGCGGTGGTGATCGGGCGCGGCGGCCGCTACATCCCCGCCGCCCAAGCGCTCGAGCATGTCGGCGGCTACGCCGTCTTCAACGACTTCTCGATCCGCGACTACCAAACCCGCAACAGCCAGTGGATCCCGGGCAAGAACTTCGACGGCTCAGGGCCGCTCGGACCCTTCGTGGTGACCCCCGACGAGATCCCTGATCCCTTCGATCTCGACCTGACCCTGAAGGTCCAGACCGCCGGCGGTGACCAGGAAACCATGCAAAGCAGCAACACTCGCTTGATGGTCCACCGGATCCCCGACGTGATCGCATTTTGTTCGGAGTGGACGACCCTCGAGCCGGGGGACGTTATCGCCACCGGAACCCCCTCGGGGGTTGGTTTGGGCCGCAAGCCGCCGCGCTGGCTGCAGCCCGGAGAAACCGTTTTTACGACCGTCGAAGGGGTCGGCACGCTGAAAAACCAAGTGTTGGAAGAAGCCAGGGAAGCGTCCTAGAATTACCCGCCGTGACCGCCCCAGGCATCGACTACAGCGCGCCCTTTCAGCGGGCCATAGAGCTGATCGGGAAGCGCTGGACGGGGGCGGTGGTACGGGCCCTGATGGCCCGCCCGGCACGGTTCAACCAGCTCCTGGCGGGCATTCCCGGCATCTCCGACCGGGTCCTCACCGAACGCCTGCGGGAGCTCGAGGTCGAGGGCATCCTGGAGCGCCTGGTCGATCCCGGACCCCCGGTGCGGGTGTCCTACAGGCTCACCGCGCGGGGCCGCGCACTCGACCCCGTGGTGAACGCCGTCGACGGCTGGGCGGCGGCCTGGATCAGCAGTCACCAGGCCTCCGCAGCGGTATAGACAGCTCCCAGCGTCTAACTCGGTTGGAGTTCAGAAGGTCACTGCTAACCTAGCCTCCGTGCCCGCCCTTGGCGACCTCCTCCGCCGGCGGCCCGAGGCGACGAAGTGTCCAGCTTGCGGTAACGCGCTGCCCGCCGGGTCGGTCTTCTGTCCAAGCTGCGGGATCCGGGCCGACGAGCCCGACGCCCAGCCGCTGCACATCGTCGACAGGGTCACCGGGCTGTTCAACGACCGCTTCATCCGGCCGGTGCTGGAGGACGAGCTGGCCCGCGCCCACCGCTACGGGCGGCCGGTCGGAGTGCTGCTGATCGAGGCCCGGATGCCCGACGGCGAGCCGCCGGTCGATGACGTGGCCGCCGACGAGGAGACGCTCAAGCAGATGGCGGCCGCGGTGGCCGGGACGCTGCGCGACGTCGACACCCCGGGGGTTCTGGCCAGGCGGCCGCCGCAGCTGCTGGCGATCCTGCCCGACACCGACATCTCGGGCACCGCCCACGCCGCCAACCGCGTGGTGCACTCGGTCAACCAATCGGTGACCGGCATCGGCCGCAAGGCCGCGGTCGGGCTGGTCTGCGTGCACCACGGCAGCCGCCTGCGGGCCGGAGCGGTGATCGAGGCCGCGGGCCGCAGCCTGCGCAGCGGCCGCCCGGAACTGCTGGGACGCTAAAGGCCAAGACCCCCTCCCCGGCGGGGAGGGTCAGGGGTGGGTGACGCTAAACCTCTACTTAGCCCGGCACGGCGAGACCGAATGGTCGAAGTCGGGCCGCCACACCGGACGCACCGACATCCCGTTGACCCCCGAAGGCGAATCCCGCGCCCGCCAGCTCGGCAACCGCCTGCGCGGCATCGAGTTCATGCGCGTCTACACCAGCCCCTTGCAGAGGGCCCGGCGCACGGCCGCCCTCGCCGGCTTCCCCGAGGCCGCGCCGACCGACCTTCTGCTGGAGTACGACTACGGCCAGTACGAGGGCGTCACCACGCACGAGATCCGCGAGACCCGGCCGGGTTGGGAGCTGTACCGCGACGGCTGCCCCGGAGGTGAGACGCCGGCCCACATCTACGAGCGCGCCCAGGGCTTCATCGCGGAGGCGCAGCGCGACGGAGGCCGGGTGCTAGCGTTCGCGCACGGCCACATCCTGCGGGCCGTCGGGGCCGCCTTCCTCGAGGAGCCGGTCGAGTTTGCGATCCGCCTCAACTTGGACACGGCGGCGCTGTCCATGCTGCAGGACGGCGCCCACGGGCGCGTGCTCGGTTTCTGGAACCTCGCCCCCGGCCAGTAGCCGGTTCACGAGCGCGCCGACGAGGATCAGCGAGCTCAGCAGATACAGCCACGTCGTGAGCAGGAAGACGAAGGAAAAGGCACGCGCGTAGGTGGTGAAGCGGACGGTGAGAAGTGCGATCAGCGGAAAGGCCAGCGTGATCACCTCCATCAGCGCGCCCGCCAGCAGCGCGCCCGGCAGCACGTCGCCCAGGGGAAGGGCCCGGGCCGGCGTCAGCCGGTAGATCGCCAGCAGCAGGGCGGCGATCACCAACCAGCCCGCCAGCACGTTGAGGAAGGGCAGGGCGACCAGGCTGACCGCGCTGTTGAGCCCCACCATCAGCACCACCGCCAGCACGAAGACGACCAGCAGGCGCAGGCCGTCCAACCGCATGCGAAAGGGGTTGCGGCCGCGGAAGCCGTAGACCCGGTTCATCGCGAACTCCAGGCTTCCGAAGAGCCCGGTGCCGCTCCAGAGCAGCGCGAACAGGGAGACCAGCCCCAGGGTGCCCGCGTGCTGGCCGGCGGCGTCCAGGGTGCTCCGGATCTGCGCCTGGGCGTCGGCAGGGAAAGCGTTGAGGAGCACGTACTGCATCTGGAAGTAGAGCCAGCTGCCGCGGAAGAAGAGTCCGACCAGGGCGACCAGCCCGAGCACGATCGGGAACATGGTCAGGAACGCGTTGAAGGCCAGCCCCGAGGCGTAGTTGGGCATGCCCTCGTTGACGTAGCTCTCCAGCACCCGGCCCAGGAAGCTGCGCCGCGCGCGTCCGATCATCTTTTGCGCAAAGTCCAGGGCCGCGCCCTCACGCCCGGTAGGCCCGCGTAAACGAGGTAGGCCGCGGTCTCCACCTCCGACCAATAGGAGTGGCGCTCGCCGGGGTCCACCAGCACCAGCTCCCCCGCATGCGCCGTCTGTGCCGCCCCGGCTCCTTCGCTGAAACACAGCTCGCCCTCAGTGACGATGACGGCGACCGGTATCGCATTCCGGTGCTCGGGCACGCGCTGACCCGGGCGCAGGCGCAGGCCCACGACCCGCATGGCGCCGCAGTCGGCGAGCTGTTCCCAGCCGAGCGGAGAATGCTCCACTGGCGGCGAATTATCATTCGCGGCCCAACGTGGAGGTCGTGCACGCCGCCGGCATCGAGGGGGCCCGCGGCGAGCGCGCCGCCGTGGTCGTGATCGACGTCATCCGCGCCTTTACGGTGGCCGCCTGGGCGTTCGCGCGGGGCGCGATCGAGTGCCGGTTGACGGACACCGTGGCCGAGGCCGTCGCACTGGCGGCCAGCATCCCCGGGTCGGTCCTCTCCGCTGAGGAGGACGGCCTGCCGGTGGCGGGCATCGCCCTCAGCAACTCGCCCAGCCAGGTGCGCGCACTCGACCTGAAGGGGCGCGTGCTGGTCATGCGTTCCAGCGCCGGCACCCGGGGCGCGGTGGCAGCCCGCGACGCGCAGGTCCTGCTGGGCGCCGCGCTGGTCAACGCTTCGGCCACGGCGCGCTTCCTGCGCCGCCTGGAGCCGCCGCGGGTGACCCTGCTCTCCACCGGCGCCCTCGACGGGCATCCCGAGGACCGGGCCTGCGCCGACTTCATCGAGGCGCTGCTGCGGGAGCGCCCGCCGCCGCCGATCGACCGCCTGCTGGCGCCGCTGCGGGTCACCGGCCGCTACCGGCGGCTTCTGCAGGGTCGCCAGCCGGGGTTCCCGGCCGAAGACCTCGAGCTGTGCCTGGCGGTCGACGCCTTTGACTTCGCCATGCGCGCGGCCGGTGGCAGACTGTTCCGCGTGGACCCGGATGCCGGCTGAGTTCGTCCACATCAAGGAGCCCGGCACCGGCACCCCGCTGCTCCTGCTCCACGGCACCGGCGCCGACGAGACTCAGCTGCTGGGGTTGGGCCGCCTGCTTTCGCCGGGCGCGCCGCTCCTGAGCCCGCGCGGCAGGGTGCTGGAGAACGGGATGCCGCGCTACTTCAGGCGCCTGGCCGAGGGAGTCTTCGATCAGGAGGACCTGCGGGCGCGGGCGCTGGAGCTGGCCGCCTGGGTCGACGCCAACGCCGACGACCCGCCGCTGGCGGTCGGCTTCTCCAACGGCGCCAACATCGCCAGCGCCATGCTCCTGCTCAGCCCGCACACGCTGAGTGGGGCGCTCCTGATCCGGCCCATGGTGCCGTTCGAGCCCGACCCTCTGCCCGAGCTGCGCGGGAAGCGGGTGCTGCTGCTGTCCGGACGCGCGGATCCCATGGTCGCGGCCGGCCAGCCCGAGCGGCTGGCCGACCTGCTGCGGAGGGCGGGGGCCCAGGTCGAGCTGTCCTGGCAGAACGCGGGCCACGAGCTGGGCGCGGGGGACGTGGCCGAGGCCCGGGCCTGGCTGCAAAGGTGACAGGGGGTAGGCGGGGGGAAGGGCTTCGCCCGGCCCGCCGCAGGGGGAGTCCCCCTGGCTAAGAGACTGGACTAAGGGAGGGTCCATCTGGGTAGACTCTGAGCAGCGTCCGCAGCGGGCGCGCTTCGCCGTGGCGTCCCTCTTTCTCGAACGGGCCCCGCGAGAGTCAGGTCATCCGTTCGAGAACAGGAGCGTTTTATGCAGTCCGGAACTATCAAGAAGCTCGTCTCCGACCGCGGCTTCGGCTTTATCGCAGCCGAGGACGGCAAGGAGTACTTCTTCCACCGCAGCGGCACGGAGGGCGACTTCGACCGCCTGGTCGGCGGCGAGCAGGTGACCTTCGAGATCGAGCAGAGCCAGAAGGGCCCCCGGGCCAACAAGGTTCGCCTGGCCAGCTAGCTAAAAAAGAGCGCCCCCGCCCCTCTGGGCGGGGGTCTTTTTTTGTTCGGGCGCTTTTAGGGGAAGCGGCTGACCCACTCCGGAGTCGAGTACTTGCCTTTTGCCAGATCCCGTGCCGCGTCCAGCTCTGAGCGGCTGATCTCGGCCGCAGGCCCGCCGGCGGCGCTCGCCAAGGCCGCCTCCACCTCCTCCAGCGCCAGGGATGTGAACAGCGTCAGCGGCGTCACCACCTTCTCGGCCGAGCGCGGACCGCGCGCCTCCAGGGTGGGCCGCCCGATCCGGATCAGCCGGGGCACGATCGCGGGGTCGATCGCATAGGCCATCGTCGTGTGGTGGAGCACCGCCCCGCGCCGCCGGGCCTGCGCGGCGCCGGCGATCTTCCCGGCCGGCGAGACGATGTCGTTGATCGGGCGGTAGGAGGCCGGCACCCCGAGCCCGCCCAGAGCCGCCACCGCCCAGGCGTCGAGCGCCCGGAACGACTCCACGAAGGAGAGCCCCCGCACCATCCCCTCGGGCAGGTAGAGCGAGTAGGTGAGGGTGCCGCCCGGCTCGCAGACCATGGTCCCCCCGCCGCTCATCCGCCGCACGACGCGGAACCCCAATGCGAAGCACGCCTCGGCGTCGACCTCGTTGCGCACCGACTGGTGCGACCCGAGCACCAGCGCCCGCTCTGTCCAGCGCCAGAAGCGCAGGCACGGCCCCCGCGCACCGGCGGCCACCGCGTCCAGTAAGACCTCGTCCAACGCGAGGTGCTCCAGGGCCGGGAGCGGGAGGGTGGGCAGGATCGCCCACCCTCTCAGCTCAAGCAGCTGTCAGCCGTTCTTGGCCAGGTCGGAGAGGTTGACCAGGTGCCACTTGTTCGCGGTTTCCTTGGTCACCGCGAAGGCGTTCTGGTCCTGTGCAGCCGAAGGGTCGAGAGCGATCAGGCCCTTGGCCTGCAGGTACCCGTTCAGCAGCTTGACGGTGGCTGCGGGGTCGGGCGTGGCCTCCCCCTTGGCCTTGTTGATGAACTCCAGCTCGGTCGCCGCGTAGCCGGGGTAGAGGTCGATGTCGCCCTTCTCGAGGGCGGGCTCGACGACCTCACGGTTGCCGAGGTTGAGCTTGTAGGAGACGTCGTAGCCGATCCCCTTCAAGGCCTGGCCGTAGATCTGGGCCAGGATGCTGGATTCAGAGAAGTTGAAGCCGGCGACCGTGATCTTGCCCTTGCCCGAACCGCCGCCGCTGGTCGACACCCCGATCTTCTTCAGGTAGTCGGAAGCGATCTGGGCCGGATCCTGCTTGTCGATGTCGGCGGACTTGTTCATGCCCGCCAGGTCGGCGGTCGTGATCTTGGCGTCGATCTGGTTGAGCAGGGACTGGGCATCCGTCTTGAGCGCCGCCGAGCGCCCGACGGGCAGCACGTTGTCCGCGTTCTGCAGGTGCTTGTCGTCGTTGAGCACGACGTAGCCCTTGGCCGCGATCGAGCCGTCGCTGGAGAACAGCAGGCCGATCTGGATGTCGCCGCGGTCGAGCGCCGCCTTGGTCAGCGGACCGCCGGCGTCGAGCGGCTTGAAGTCCTTGAAGGTGAGCCCGTACTTGTCCATCAGGCCCTTCTCGCAGAAGGGCCGGGTCGGGCATTCCGGCGGCCCGCCCAGGATCATCTGGGAGGCTATCGGCTTGCCGGAAGACCCCGCCGACGGACTGCCGCCGCCTGACGAGCCACAGGCGCTCGCCAGCAGTGATAGCCCGAGCACCCCCGAGAGGATGGCTCGGAAACCCCAATCTCTCATCGCCGTCAGCCTCCTTGCAAAACCAGTTCGTCCGTGCGTCCCGGACGACTGAACCAGCGCATCGACGCGCGCATGGGGCGCGGCGTCGCCAGCCACTGCAGCCCGGCCAGCGCCAGCTCGGCGACCATGGCCAGGGCGGCCACCAGTATCGCGCCCGCGAAGATCTGCACGTCGTCGCGCTGCGCGAAGCCGTCGACGATGAAGCGGCCGAGGCCGCCCCAGGCCACCACGGCGGCCAGCGTCGCGGTGGCCACGACCTGAACCCCGTCGGTGCGGATGCCGGCCATGATGACCGGCAGCGCGACAGGCATCTCCACCCTCAATAGCGCGACGTGCTCGCGCATTCCCAGGCCGCGGGCCGCCTCTTTCAGCTCGGGATCGACGTCGCGCATGCCCACGTAGGAGTTGGTCACGATTGGCGGGATCGCCAGCGCCACCAAAGCGATGAAGGCCGGCGCCGCGCCGATGCCGAAGAGCGGCACCGCCAGCACCAGGATGCCGAATGAGGGAAGCGCCCGGCCCACGTTGGAGACGTTGATGGCGAGGTTGCCGAAGCGCCCGTAGTGGCCGAGCAGCACGCCCACCGGCAGGGCCAGCACGGCCGCGGTCAAAGTCGCCAGAAACGACATCTGGACGTGCTCCCAGAGCCGGTTGGGGATCCCGAAAGTCCCATCCCAGTGCGCCGGATCCAGAAACCAGCGCACCACCTCCTCGAAAATGCTCACCGCGAAGACCGCCAGGGCGTGGCCAGCCGCTGGGCGCCCGCCAGCAGCAGGTCGGCCGCCACGGCCAGCACCACCGAGCCCGCCAAGCCCACCACCAGTGGCGTCTTGAAGTCCTGGATCAGGCCGGCCAGGATCAGCTGGCCCAACCCGCCCTCGCCCAGCAGGGCGGTCACCGTGACCAGCCCGATCGTGGTCACGGTGGCCAGCCGGACACCGGCGACGATCACCGGCAGCGCCAGCGGGATGTCGATCGTGAGCAGGCGCTTGGCCGGCCGGTAGCCCATGCCGGTGGCTGCCTCCCGGATCTCGGCCGGCACGCCGTCCAGGCCGACCACGATGTTGCGGACCAGGATCAGGATGGTGTAGCTGACCAGGCCGATCTCGGCGGTGACCACGGTCAGTCCGGTGAAGGGGACCAGCAGGGCGAACAGCGCCAGCGAGGGGATCGTGTACAGGATCCCCGCCACCGATAGCACCGGGTTGCGCAGCGCCCGCCAGCGCCACACGAGCAGGCCGACCGGGGTGGCGATGGCGAGACCGCCCAGGACTGCGATGCCGGTCAGTTGGATGTGCTGGACCAGCGCCTGCCAGATCACATCGGTGTGGTGGCCCAACCAATCCCAGCGGATCCAGGGATCGGTGGCGTCCAGCCGGAGCACTGATCTCACCCTATCGTTGGAAGGCTTGATCCGCCTCGATCACGTTCGCAAGGAGTATCCCGGCGGCCAGATGGCCGTGCATGACCTCAGCCTGGAGATCGCCGACGGCGAGACCGCGATGCTGGTGGGGCCGTCGGGCTGCGGCAAGACCACCAGCCTCAAGATGATCAACCGGCTCATCGAGCCCAGCTCCGGCCACATCTACGTGGACGGCCACGACGTGTTAGGCGAGGACCCCGTGCGGCTGCGCCTGCGCATGGGCTACGTGATCCAGCAGACAGGCCTGTTTCCACACATGACGATCGGCGACAACGTGGCCACGGTGCCGCGCATCCTGGGCTGGGACCGCCAACGCACCCGGCGACGCGTGGACGAGCTCCTGGAGCTGGTCGGCCTCGACCCCAAGCGCTACGCTCGCCGCTATCCGGCGCAGCTCTCTGGCGGTCAGCGCCAGCGAGTGGGCGTGGCCCGGGCATTGGGCGCCGACCCCCCGATCCTGCTCATGGACGAGCCTTTCGGCGCCGTCGACCGGGTGACCCGCGACCGCCTGCAGGACGAGTTCCTGCGCATCCAGCGTGAGACGCGCAAGACCATCGTCTTCGTCACCCACGACATCGACGAGGCGATCAAGCTGGGGGACCGGATCGCGCTCCTGCGCGAGGGTGGCTACCTGGAGCAGTACGACACGCCCGCGCGCCTCTTGGGCCGGCCGGCCACGCCTTTCGTCGAGCAGTTCCTGGGCCCCGACCGCGCTGAGAAGCGCCTGGCCGTCCTGCGCATCGATCTCGCGCGGCTGGAGCCGCAGGACGGTGGCGGGCCCGTGGTGCCCGGGGATGCCACGCTGTCGCAGGCGCTCTCCGCCATGCTGCTCGCCGACACGGATCGAGTCCGGGTGGTTGACGGGGACGGCAGGTTCCTGGGTCAGCTGTCGGTGACGGCGATCTTCAGGTCGGCCGCGGAATCACGACGGGAGGAACGAGTCTGAAGCCGGCACCATCTCCCCGGCTAGGACCGCCACCGGCAGCCGGTTCTCCGGCGGCGCCAGTGGACACGCCCAGCGCACGTCGTAAACGCAGGACGGGTTGTAGGCGAAATTGAAATCCAGCACCACGCGATCGGACCCGACAGCGAACACCAGCGAGTGGCCGTCGGTGTTCTTCACCGTGTCCACGAGGTACCGCCCCGCGCCATAGGTTTCGTGCCGGGAAGTCAGGTCGGCGAAGGGCACGAACAACCCACCGCCGTAGCCGAGCTGCCGGAACACAGTCAGCCGCAAGCCGTCCACGCCGGCCAGCGCAAACGACAGCACCCCGGCCCGCCGGTAAACCACGACGCCGTCCTCGCCGCCGGTGTCGATCTCCAACCGTGAACCGTCCCCCTCGGACCACGCGGCGTCCACCCGATATGCCGCGTCATAAGGAAACCAGCGCAGCCCGGTGAATGACGCACGCTCGTCAACCGGTATGGGGGACTGTGGGTGTTCTCGAAAAAGCAGGTCGCGGGCCGCGCGCCACTCCTCATAGCCCGGAAGGCGGTACAGGTCACCGACCCGCCGCCGCCAGTCGACCAAATCGAGCTCGTCCGGCACCGTGAAATCATCCACGACCATGGCCGCGGCGAACCGACCGTGGACTCTGGTGGCCGTCGTGCTCGGCAGCGCCTCCGTTTTCCTCGACTCGACCGTAGTCAACGTGGCGCTGCCCCGCATCGGGCGCGACCTGCCCACGACCTATGTCGGCGTGCTGGAGGGCCAGTCCTACGTCTACAACGCCTACCTGCTCACCCTCTCCTCCCTCCTGATCCCGGCCGGCGCTCTCGGGGACCACTACGGGCGGCGCAAGGTCTTCGCGCTGGGCCTGGCCGGCTTCGCCCTGACCAGCCTGTTCTGCGGAGTCGCGCCCAGCATGGAGGCGCTGATCGTGGCCCGCGTCCTCCAGGGCGCCGCGGGAGCACTGCTGGTGCCGGAGTCCCTGGCCCTGATCCGGGCCAACTTCGCCGGCGAGGAGCAGGGGCGCGCGATCGGCACCTGGGCCGCGGCCAGCTCGGCCACCACGCTGCTCGGCCCGCTGGTGGCGGGACTGCTGGTCGACACCCTCTCCTGGCGGGTCGCCTTCCTGATCAACCTGCCCCTGCTGGCCTTCGCGGCCTGGGCGCTGCTCAACCACACGCCCGAGAGCCGCGACGACGACCCCAAGGGCCACCTGGACTGGTTGGGCGCGGCCATCGCGGGCCTGGCCGTGGGCGGCCTCAGCTTCGGGGCGATCTACGGCCAGCAGCGAGCTTGGCACGGCGCCGCCGAGTACGTCGCGCTGGCACTCGGGGCCGCCGCGCTGATCGCGCTGCCCTTCGAGCTCGCGCGCAGCCGCACGCCGCTGGTGCCCCTGCGCCTGTTCCGGTCGCGCGACTTCACGGTCGTCAACCTGGTCACATTCGTGGTCTACGGCGCGCTCTACGTGTCCGGCTACTACCAGACCCTCTTCCTGCAGGGCGTGCTCGGTTACACCGCGGCCGCCGCCGGGCTGGCCATGTTGCCGGGCTCCCTGCTGGTGGCGCTGTTCTCGCGCCGCATAGGTGAGATGTCCGTGCGCTACGGGGTCCGCCTGTTCCTGGCCGGCGGGGCGGCCGTGATGGCCGCCGGCATCTTCTGGCTGGCGCGCGCTCCGGTCGGCAGCAGCGCCTGGCACCTGCAGCCCGGCCGGCCGGGCAGCTGGGTCCCGCCATCCGGCTACCTGGTGGACATCCTTCCCGCGTCCCTGCTCTTCGGCGTGGGGCTGGCCCTGCTGGTGGCGCCGCTCACCAGCGCGCTGATGGCCAGCGCGCCGGCGGTCAACGCGGGTGTGGCGTCCGCCGTCAACAACGCCATCTCCCGGGTCGGTCCTCAGCTGGGCGGCGCGCTGGTCTTCATCGGGGTCACGGCGCTGTTCCGCGCGCGTGTGGGCGACCTCCGCGCCAGCCCCCTCAACCCGCCGCCGAGCGGCCTCTCCAAAGCCCTCGTCAACTCAGCTTCCACGGACGCCTTTCACCTGGCGGCGGTCGTGTGCGCGGTGCTCCTGCTCAGCGGCGCGGTGATGGCCTGGGCCGGCCTTCGCGCCCGCCCCCGACCCGCCGCCGCATGAGGCAGGGAACCTGGACGCTGCTCGTCGGCAACACCCTGGTGATGATCGGGGTCGGCTTCTTCCTGCCCATCCTGCCGCTGTTCATCGGCCACCGGCAGGGCACGGCGCTGGTCGTGGGCGCCGTCTTCGCCTCCGGCCTGCTGGCCATCGCCGTCGCCCAGTACCCGGCCGGCGCGCTGGCCGACCGCTTTGGGCGGCGGCCGGTGATGGTCTGGTCAATGGGTCTCTATGCCCTGGTCTTCCTGGCCTACCTGCTGCCGATCCCGGTCTGGGGCCTGGTGGGCATCCGCTTCGCGCAGGGCTTGCTGGGCGGCAGCTACGCGGTCGCCGCCACCGCCCTGGTCGCCGACCTCAGCGATCCCGAACGGCGCGGCCGGGCCTTCGGCATGCTGCGGACCTCGGACTGGGCCGGCCTGGTCCTGGGCCCCGCCATCGGCGGGCTGGTGGCCAGCCTGCGCCTGGATGCGGTCTTCGCAGCCGGCGCGCTGATCTGCGCCGGCGCCACCGCCCTGCTGACCCTCCTGCCCCGCGTCACCCGCCGCTCAGGCCCGGCCCCGGAGCCACCTCGCCGGCCGCTGGCCATCCTCCGTTCCCTGCTGCCCTTCATCGTGCTGGGCTCGGCCATGGGCTACACGATCGGCGCCTACGACACGATCTGGAGCCTCTACCTGACCCGCAACGGCGCCACACCGGCGGTGGTGGGTCTCAGCTTCACGCTCTTCTCGGTCCCGTTGGTCCTGCTGGGGACCAGCGGCGGCGCCTGGGCCGACCGCATCGGGCACTGGCGGGCGGCCACCTTCACGGCGCTGATGTACGGCGTCTTCGGCGCCGCCTATGCCTTCATCAGCAACGTGCCCGCGCTGGTCGTGCTGAGCGTGCTCGAGGGCGCGCTGGTGGTGGCGGGCAACCCCGCCCTGACGGCGCTGGTCTCCCGCAGCGCGCCCGCCACCGAGCAGGGTCGCGCGCAGGGCGTGTTCCGGATCGGCATCACCGCCTCGCAGGTCGTGGGCGCGCTCCTCGGCGGCGGCCTCTTCGGGATCGCTCCCGCCTTCTCCTTCCTCAGCATCGCCGCCTTCTCGTTGCTGGCCGTCGCCGCCAGCCGTCTGTTTCAGCCGGCGGCCGTGGTGCGCAGCGCCCCTGTGTCCGCCCAGCCGTAGGCGACCTCGACGGCGTCGGTGCCCCGCCAGCCCAGCGGCTTCTCCCGCAGGTAGACGCCGCCCAGGGTTTCGTAGAAGCGGCGTGCGGGCAGGTTCTCCCGCAGCACCCAGACCAGCATCGACTTCAGGTCCGCCGCCGCCAGACGCTCCGCCGCCGCGGCCACCAGCAGCCGGCCGCCGCCTTGCCGCCGGCGCTCCGGCAGCAGGTAGATCGCGTAGAGCTCGCCGCGGTGCTCGGCATCGCCCTCGCGCTCCGGCCCGGAGTAGGCGTAGCCGGCCACCGGGTCGTCCCAGACCACCACCGCCTGGGGCGCCCGCGCCGGCAGCCGCTCCCGCCACCGGGGCAGGGTGCGCTCGTAGTTGAAGCCGGCGATCACCGGCTCCGGCAGCAGCCCCGCGTAGGTGGCCCGCCAGGAGGCGGCGTGGACGCGCGCGATGGCCTCGGCGTCTTCGGCGGTGGCGTCCCTCACCATCACGCCATAGGATCGCGATGTGGGCGCGCATACGGCGGCGTTGGCCCGCCTGGCGGTCGCCGTGTCCGTGATCGCGGCGGCCTCACTGGCCTGGCTCCAGCCCTGGAACCGCCCGCCCGTGCCGCCGGCGGAGATCAAGAGCGTGCAGGTGCTGTCCGCGACCACAGCGGTGGTGCTGACCCAGGCCCGGCCGGACCCGCCGGACAGCTATCTCGGTTACGAGACCGGCGACGGCGGCCGCAGCTGGCGTCGGTTCAGGGTGGCGCCACAGGCCGAGGTCCACTTCGTGGATGCCGGGCATGGCTTCGCGAGCACCGAGTTCGAGCTCTTCGCCACCGCCGACGGCGGCCGGACCTGGCAGTCCCGGCCGCTGCCGCCCGACCAGCACTTCGCTCCCGCGGCCTGGTTCCTGGACGCGGACCGCGGCTGGTACCTGAACCTGGACGTGCTCAGCGGCACCGGCCTACCCCGCGACCTCTACCGGACCGTCGACGGCGGCCGCAGCTGGCAGCACCTCTGGCACGGCACCTCCGGCCTGGCCCAAACGCCGGTCTTCGCCGACCCCGAGCACGGATGGATGGCGGCAGACTTTTCGGTTCTCGCCACTTCCGACGGGGGCGTGACCTGGACGCCACTCAAGGCGCCGCTGATCGCCGACCGGGCGGGCGTTCAGCTGGCTGCCGGCGCCCTCATCGAGTACAGCTCGGAGCTGAATGCAGCAGGCGACGTGGTCTGGCGGGCCGCCGCCAGCACCGACGGCGGCGCCAGCTGGGGTCCGGCGCAGCAGAGCCCGGGCTCGGGCATCGTGGACGTCGCCTTCGCCGACGCCAGCCACTGGCGGGCGATCACGCGTTCACACGTCTGGCGCACCGACGACGGCGGGGCGAACTGGACGCCCGTCAGCACCAGACTGCCCACGGGTGACTGGCTGAACAGCACCCGCTACCTCGACGCCGAACGGGGCTGGGCCCTGGCGGGCAGTCCGCCGGCCGCCTTCCCGACCCGGCTCCTGCGCACCGCCGACGGCGGCGGCAGCTGGAGCGAAGTGGCGCTGCCCAGCCTTGGTTGACGAGCTGCGGCTGGTGCGCCGCCGCGAGCTGCGGGGGGCGGCGGTGATCGGCGCCGCCCTGGTGGCGGTGGCGCTGATCGCCATCTCCTATCTGCGCCCGGTGCCGCGGCCGCCGTACATCGCACCGCCTCCGGCGCAGATCGCGATCCAGTCCTGGCATTTCGCCGACTCCCGGACCGGCTGGGTGGCGGTGCGACGCCAGGACATCGCGGCCGGCCGCTCGGCGCTCTTCGCCACCCGGGACGGCGGCGCCACCTGGGTGCGGCTCTCGCTGCCTGTGCCGAGCGCCTACGCGGTGTGGGTGCGGGTCTTCGACGCCGCACACGGGATGGTCCAGATCGCGCGCGACCAGGCCGACGGCCGCGGCTCGCTGCTGGGCACCGACGACGGCGGCGCCACCTGGCAAGACCTCCACCTGCCCGACCAGCCCGCAGTGGGGAACACCACCTTCTTCGACCGTCAGCACGGATGGTTCCTCACGCAAAGCGCGTCCGGCAGCCCGATCGGGTCCGCGCTGAGCCGCACCAGCGACGGCGGCCGCACCTGGCAGCTGCTCTGGCGCATGACCCCGGAGGATCCCACCGGCGGCCGCGGCCTGCCCTGGTCCGGGGCCAAAGGCTCACTCAGCTTCGTGACGGCCGAAAGGGGGTTCCTGGAGGTGGCCGGCGTGGACGGAGCGCTGCAGCTGTACGCGACCCAGGACGGCGGCGCGTCCTGGGCTCCGGCGTCACTGCCCGCGCAGACCGCGCCGGCCGAGGGCGAGCTCCGCGCCTTCTCGAACACGGACCTGGCTTTCGCCAGCGTGCGCCTAGGCGAGCCGGCTCGAATCCAGCCCCTGGGCTGGGTTTACCGCTCCACCGACGGGGGCGCCAGCTGGCAGGCCTCGCCGCTGCCGCCGCCGGCCGGCCGCTTCCGGGTTCAGCCGGCCGCAGTGCTGGGTCCCATGAGCTGGTGGGAGGCAGACGGCCGCCAGCTGTGGTCGACGGCGGACGGCGGCCGGCACTGGGACGTCCGCGACGCCGACCTGCCGGGCCGGGCCATCCTGGGCTCGCTGCAGGTGACCGGTCCCGGCCAGGCCTGGTCGGCCGGGTGGGCCTCGCCGGAGCCCGGCGCCGGCGCCCTCCTGCTGCGCACCGGCGACGGCGGCGCCCACTGGTCGGCGGTCCGCCTCCCGCGCCTGGGCTAGCTGCGGGTCTTCACGAAGAACATCACGGCCCGGCCTTCGGCGACCACGGTGCCGTCGTCCTGCTGGATGGTGGCCTGGCAGTAGGCCAGCCGGTTGGTCCGGTGCCGCGCTTCGGCCCGCGCCAGCAGGCGGCCCGGGCGGCCCGGGCGGTAGAAGTCGACGCTGAGCGAGGAGGTGGTGGGCACCTCTCCCCCGGCCGCCAGGGTGGCGGCGGCGCTGGCCAGAGCGCAGTCGGCGAAGGCCGCCAGGGCGCCGCCGTGGACGATCGGCCCCTGGGCGGTGGGGAAGCCGTGGTCTTCCACGGTCAGCCGGGCTTCCAGCACCACCTTCCCAGGCTCGGACGAGAGCACGCGGCTGCCCAGGTTGCGCCACATGCCGTCGGTCGGCCACAGCTCCGGACGAGCGGTCAGTCCGACTCTTCTTCCGCGCGCTCCCCGCGCTCCACGATGTCGCCGGGCTGGAAGAGGATGCCCTGCAGCGTCTCCCGCCAGCGCGGCTTGCGCCGGAGCAGGAACTCGAGGGCCATGCCGAAGTGCTTGAACTCCTCGTGCTGGGCGTTCTCCATGATCTCGCGAGCTTCGCGGTCCGTCTCCAGCGCCAGGCGCTGCTCGTACCAGCCGATAGCCTCCGACTCCTCGGTCAAGGACGTGATCACCCGGGCGAAGGTGCGCACATCGGCCCCGAGCTCCGACGGCGGCTCGTGGTACTGCTCGGTCGGCATGGCCTCAAGCTACACGGCTTTGCGAAAGAGCAGCGCCTGCCTGACCGGCTCGTAGCCGAAGCTGCGGTTGATCCTCAGGATGGCCTCGTTCTCGGCGTCGTTTTCCGTGTAGAGGTGGTCCACGCCGGCGTCCAGCGCCTGGGCGATGGTCTGCAGCTTGAGCGCCCGCGCGATGCCCCGGCCCCGGTGGCTGCGCGCTACGCCCGTCAGCTCGGTGAAGACGTTGCCGGTGACCGGGTGATAGGCGAGGTAGGAGAGTCCGACCGGCCGGCCCTCGGCCAGCGCCACCCAGACCCGGTGCTCGCCGGTCCAGGGCTTGCGCATGCCGTCCACGAAGACCTCGAAGGTGTCGGACACGATGGGGATGGTGTTGGGGATGTCCGACTCGGCCTCGACCATGACCTCGTAAAGGGCGGGGTGCGCGTCCGGCAGGCGGTCGAGGGTGGTCAGCTCGACCCCTGCTTCCCGCATGGAAGCCGCCGACTTCGCGGCCAGGGTCTGGAAGCGCTCGCGTTGGTCCCCGATGCGCAGGCCGCTGATGATTCCCGCTCGGTCGAGGAGGTAGCCGCGGGTGGCCACGTACTCACGCTGCACCGTCTCGTGGTCGAGGCAGCGAGTGGTCATCACCTCCGCGCCCAGCTCGCGGGCTCGATCCTCGGCGAGATCCCAGGCCGCGTCGCGGAGGTCGGCCCGCTCTTCACCTTCCAGAAAGCCGGCGGCCAGGTCGACGAAGCGGGGGCCGCCCCTGGCCGGCGGGGCGGTCCAGATCCTGAGGATGCCGACCGGGATTCCGCCTTCCAGGATCAGGCTGCGCTCGCGCTGCACGCCTGGTTGAGCCTTGTCCCAGCTGTCCCGGACCTTGACCGGGTCCCAGGCCAGGCGAGGGTCGGTGGAGAGGACGCGACACCAGAAATCGACGTCGTCGGGTGCCGCCGGGCGCACGGAGAAGCCGGCAGGCAAAGGCATCGGACTCTCAGCCTAGCCTTGGCGGACGGGAGGCCGGCGGGCTATCAGCCCTTGACGGTCGTCTCGCGCCGGCGCTGCATCGCCATGTCCAGACGGTCCATGAACCGCCAGTCGGCTTCGGCCTTCCAGACCGTGTCCAGGATGGCTTCGAACTGGCTTTGCAGATCGAGGCTGACCGCGGCCAGTGCTGCTTCCGGGGTGAGGCTACGGCGTGGGTAGGGGAGGTGCGGAGTCATCTTCCTTTCTTGAGTCCGATGATATCACTTTTTGGTATGAATGCAAGTAGGTTTAGCGACAGCGTCGGGTACCCCTAAATTCGACGGGCGCGCTGTCTAAAGCGGTTGACCTTGTTCCGGTTGCCGCAGGTCTTCATCGAGCACCAGGTGCGCTTGCCGTTCCGGCTTTCGTCCACGAAAGCCCAGCGGCAGCTGCTGTCCGCGCAAGCCTTGAGACGCTCCCAGCTGCCGTCCGCCATGGCTTCGTACACAGCGGCCACGAGTCGGCCGAGGACGGCGTCGAGGCCGGTCGCCGCCGGCTCCAGGCGGGGCCCGGCGCGGCCGAAGCGGGGCCGCAGCCCGGTCTCGGCGGCCGCCCGATTGAGCGTCGCCAGGTCGACCGGATAGAGGCTGCCGCCGTTGTTGGCGGCGGCCAGCCCGCGCAGCGCCTCGCGCAGGGCCAGCGTGCGCGCGTGAGCTGCCGCATCCACCGCCACCTCACCGAGGCCCTCGGCTTTGATCCAGCCGGCCAGCTGTCCTGGAGTGCCGACAGCGTCTGCAACCGTGTCGACCTCGAGCGTGTTTATGAAGCGTTCGAGCAGGGCCAGCTCGCTCATACCGTGGAACTTACCACCAAATGTAACCATCGACACATGGTTGGTGGTAAGATACCACCATAATCATGATGCCGGTTACGCGAAGACAGAGGTTACCGAAATGACCGAATACGAGCTGTTCCGCAGCGTCCGGGCACGCCTGGAAACCGTCTGGAAGGACGCCGAGCTGCGGCGCGCCTGGCTGGCCAAGGTCCAGCTGGGACGCGACCCGGAGCTGGAATCTTCCCGGGAGGCGGGCGGCCGCTGCTAGCGGCCCCGCCCCGCTCCCGCGGGAGGATCACAATCGCGGGATCGAAGAGTTCGACGTCGTCTGCCTGGGCGCCGGCCCCTGCGGTGAGTCCCTGGCCGACCGCCTGAAGGGCTCCGGCCTGAGCCTGGCGGTGGTCGAGAACCGGTTGGTCGGTGGCGAGTGCCCTTACTGGGGCTGCATCCCCTCCAAGACCATGATCCGCTCGGCCGAGACCCTGGCCGAGGCGGGTCGCGCGCGAAATCTGGCGGCCTCGCGCGTCGATTGGACCGTCGACTTCCCGAAGGTTTCTAAGCGCGTGCACTGGATGGCCCGCGACCTCGACGACGCCAACGCGGCCAAGGCGCTGGAGGGCAACGGCGCCCGCCTCTTTCGGGCCACCGCCGTCTATCGCGGCGACCGCCAGGTGGAGCTGGATTCGGGGGAGCGGCTGCGGGCGCGGCGTGCAGTGGTGATCGCCACCGGCACCAGGCCTGCCGTGCCGCCGCTGGCCGGGCTGGACCAGGTGGCACGCTGGACCAACCGGGAGGCCGTGCTCGCGGAGACACTGCCGGAATCGCTGGCGGTGGTGGGCGGGGGCGCCGTAGGGGTCGAGCTCGCGCAAGCTTTCGCCCGCCTGGGCAGCCGGGTGACCGTCCACCAGGCCATGGCGCGGCTGGTCCACCTGGAGGAGCCGGAGGCGGGGGACATCCTGGGCGAAGCCTTCGCCGCGGAAGGCATCCAGGTCCGCGCCAACGCCCATCTCGACAGGGCGCCGGAGGCCGAGGTGGTGCTGCTGGCCACCGGGCGCACGCCCAACACCGACGGCTTCGAGATCGCCAAAGACCAGCGGGGCTTCGTCACCGTCGACCGGAACACGTTGGAGGCGCCTGAGGCCGGCGTCTTCGCAGGCGGCGACGTGAACGGGATCTACGGGTTCACCCACGTCAGCTGGTACCACGGGCAGGTCATCGGGAGGCGCCTGCGCGGGGAGTCCGTGCGGGCCGACCACGAGTCGATTCCCCGCGTCACCTTCACCGATCCGGAGATCGCTTCGGTCGGCCTCACCGAAGCCCAGGCGCGCGAGCGCGGGCTCGAGGTCAGGACCGCCGTGGCCGACGCCGCCCTGACCGGGCGCGGCTACATCCACGACTTGAAGAAGGGCCTGGTCAAGCTGGTCGCCGACCGCCGGGCGGGGGTGCTGGTGGGCGCCACCATCGTCAGCCCGCGTGCCGGCGAGATGCTGGGCGAGATGGCGCTGGCCATCAAGGCCCGCGTGCCGCTGAGCGTGCTAAATGACACCGTCCACGGCTTCCCAACCTTCTCGCGCGTGCTGCAGGGCTTGTTCGCGGAGCTGGTCGCATAGGGGGAGTCCTTTGGAAGAGCCCGGACTTTCTCAAGTTCTGGGCCGGCCAGACCGTTTCCCTGTTCGGCGACCAGTTCAGCTACCTCGCCATCCCGCTGGTGGCGGCCCTCACACTGCGAGCCTCGCCCTTCGAGATGGGACTGCTGGGGGTGGCGCAGTTCCTGCCCGGTCCCCTGTTCGGACTGCTGGCCGGGGTCTGGCTGGACCGCACGCACAGGCTGCCGGTCGTGGTCGGGTCGCAGCTCGTGAACATGGCCGCGCTCGCCACCATTCCGGCCGCGGCCCTGGCCCACGTGCTGACCCTTCCCCAGCTTTACCTGGTGGCTTTCCTGACCGGCACCGGCTACACGGTCGCCCGCATCTCCCAGGTCGCCTACATACCGACCCTGGCCGGGCGCGAGAACCTGGTGGAGGCCAATGCCAAATACCAGACCAGCCTCACGGTTGCCTCGCTGCTGGGGCCGGGGCTGGCCGGGCTCGCCGTCCAGGTGCTGACAGCACCAATCGCCCTGGCCTTCGACGCTTTTTCCTTCCTGGTGGGCGCGGTCACCGCGGCCTGGATCCGGCTGTCCGAGCCCGACCCAGCTCCCGCGGCCGACCGAGACGTGCTGGCCGAAGCCCGCGAGGGCCTTGTGTTCCTCTGGCAGCACCCGCTGGTGCGCTCGATCAGCCTGACGATCCTCGCCACCAACAGCTCCAGCCGGCTGAGCGCCGCGGTCTTTGTGCTGCTCTTCGTCGGCCGCCTGGGACTGACGCCGGCCCAGCTCGGCCTGACCTTCGCGGCCGCCAGCGTTAGCTCCCTGGCGGGCGCGCAGCTGGCCAAACCGCTGATCGACCGTTTAGGCGTGGGGCCGATCATGGTCTCGGGCACCGTGCTCCTCAGCGTGGGGCTCGCATTCAGCATCCCGGCCGCACTGGCGCCGCGACCCTGGGTCTTCCCGCTCCTGGTGGCGGGCTCGCTGGTGCTCGGCTTCGGGCTGATGACCTACAACGTCAACCAGCAGGCGATCCGCGGCGCCGTGATCCCGAATCAGATGCTCGGCCGCGTCTCGGCGGGCCTCTTCGTGCTGGTGGCGGTCGGCAACGTCGCCGGCGCCCTGGTGGGCGGGATTCTCGGCCAGAGCATCGGCCTCTTCGGAACGCTGGTCGTAGCCACCGTCTTGGGCGCGGCCGGGGCGCTCCCCGCGATCTTCTCCCCGCTGTCCCGCCTACGCGGGGTTCCGGCCCCGGAGTAGGAGGGTCAGGCCGGGAAGCCGGTAGCCCTCGCCTTCACGGTAGGTCTCGAGCTCGACCTTGAGAGCATCTTCCAGGCTGGCGCGCTCGGTTTCGGAAAGCGCCCCCAGGATCGTCTGCGTGAGGGGCGAGCATTGCAGGCCTTCGAGGGCGGTCTCCTGGGTGCGGGCGCGCACTTCGACGGGCACCTCTTCGACCTCGGCTTCCAGCCCCGCGGCCACCGCGGCTCGCGCCAGCCCGTCCCGGTCCGCCAGCCTGAAGGGTCCGATGATCTGCTCCTCGGGCACTTTCAGCAGCCCCTCCCGGCGCGCCACCCGGGTGGAGAGCGACAGAAATGGATTGCGCTCGGGTGGACCCCAGACCAGCGCGCCCAACCGGCCGCCCGGCTTCAGCACGCGCCGGATTCCCCTCAGCGCCTCTGCGAGGTCGGTAACGAACATGAGCGAGAACCGGCCGATCACGGCGTCAAAATAGCCCGGCTCCAGGCTCTGGAGGGCGCCCGCGTCCTGGCGTTGGAACTCCACGTTGGTGACGCCGGCGGCTGTGCAGGATTCGGCGGCGGCCTCCAGCATGGCCGGCGACACGTCGGTGGCGAGCACCGACCCCCCTGGTCCCACACGCAGCGCGGCCAGCACCGCGGTGTCGCCGGTGCCCGTCCCCAGGTCGAGCACCCGGGCGCCGGCCGTCACCCCGGCGGCGTCCAGCATTCGCTCGGTGGCCTGGCCGAGGTAGGCGGCACGCCGCTCGGCGTTGGCGCGCCAGCGTGCGACGGTGTCGGCGGAGTCGAAGATGTTCTCGGTCTCGGTCATGAGGTCGGAGCCGGCTTACGGCCCTGGAGTAGCAGGGCCAGGCCCCGGAAGCGATAGCCGTCGCGCTCCCGGAAAGTTTCCATCTCCGCCCTCATCGCGGCCTCCAGCCTGGTCTGTTCGGTTTCGGACAGCGCTCCCAGGATCAGCTGGGTGACGGAGGTCGCGCGCATGCCTTCCAGCGCGCTGTCCTGAGTGGGGGCCAGCACTTCGACCGGAATCTCCTGGACCCCGGCCTCCATGCCGGCCGCGCGGCCTGCCTCCGCCAGCTTCTCCGAGTTGCCAAGCCGGAAGGGCCGTGTGACCTGGGCGTCGGGAACGCGCAAGAGCCCCTTCCGGCGGGCCACGCGCAGAGACATCGAGTTGTAGGCATTGCGCTCGGCAGGGCCCCAGACCAGCGCC